>JAWXCD010000052.1:0-15519 GCA_034440535.1 Verrucomicrobiota bacterium
ATTCCACCACAATCTTAGAGTTGCCGAGCTACCCCAAATGTAGACCGTCAAACTTTTTAACTGGTTCCATATAAGTTACTCAATTTATGACGACCTACATTAGAATAGTTCGTTTCATGGAGTGTGCATTGCGATGGCGAGGCAGCTAATCTGCATGTCCTTCCAGTTTTATCACGGAAAACCATGCGGGGTCGACTTGTCCTGACACTGGCGAATATCGCCCGTCAGCCTCCCGATGCAAAAACAGCAAGAACCGGGTCTTCTGTTTCGGATCGAAAGACGCAAGATTCGGGCCGTTCCTCATCCACTCTTGTGGGTCGGCAAGCTTGTAATGATGCAGGGTCACCTTCTTCACACTCTTGTCACCCTTCATCACCACACGGATGTCGAACTCTGTAGATAATCCAACGACGCTGCCTGGAGAGATGTCGGGTAGTACCACCTTCTCCGTGGTTTCTAAAGTCGATATGGGCTTGGCAATGACCACAAGGTCAGCCTGATCGTATAACTCTTGATAAGACCAATTTTGCATAAAGCGAGCCTGTGCCAAGAATACCGTGGTGAGCATCAAGAAAGTAGTGATGATTGTTCTCATAAATTTAGAATAATGTGGCGTGCGCGAAGTCGCCTGACGTAAAAGCGCAGCGACCGTGATGCCGTCGTTAGCACATAGTTAGACAACTTAAACCTCATCATCTAAGAGCATCTTCTTAAAAATTGATTCTCCTGTTTTCCAAGCCTCCTCCCAACTCGCAGTGGGGGCCTCGAAGACAACCAGAAAAAGAGTTCCTGTCTTGTCATTGGCAACCATCAGTTGGCAGACAGTGACGCTCTCCTTTCCATGGCGCGTCAACGTAGCTAAACTTGACGGAGCGGAAGGGGCCCTGTTGTGAAGATGACCTCTCTATCAATTTGTATTTTGTGGCTGCCGCGTCAGCAAGTGATGCGGCATATGCGGAGGGCACCTGACCGGATTGCTTTGGAACATCACGTATGCAGTTCAATGTCAGCCCGGTTTTGAATGCCCCAGCCTTGTCGATGTCTTCCATTGTGATGAAGAAGCCATCCGTCTGCCCCTGCTTGCTCTGCTTAAAATGCCACCCATCCGGTTTCAGGAGCACGCTCTTGATTGGGGAAAGCTGTTGCCAAGAAAAACCTGAAGGAGCTGGCGGAAGTGCGTCTTCTGCCCGTGTCTCGAATATGAATGCCAAAAGCACGGCGATAAGTAATAAGCGCAGATATTTCCCATCGTCTTCTTTCCAATAGGTGATTTTCGTGGTCATGAAGTTTTCTGCGAACATGTGTGAGGCGAGGAGTAGAATGCACTAATGTCGTCCGCAGCCTGGCACCGGAATGCGGTCAACCGAAACACGGTGACAATGAGCAGCACGAAATAAATGCGCATAGGGTTATGGCCTAAAAGTTTTGCCTGCCTTTTGATACGTTTTGCGAATGGCGACTCTTAGGTGGCTCTTTCTTTTTTGCGTCTTTTGCGTCTTTTCGCGGCTAATTTCCTAATGCAACTTGTGTGAATCTGTTGTTCAAAAATTTAATGTTGGAAGTGGCGGTGGCCGGTGAAGACCATGGCGAGGTTGTGGGCGTCGGCGGCTTTGATGACTTCCTCGTCGCGTTGACTGCCGCCGGGTTGGATGGCGGCGGTTGCGCCGGCTTGGGCGGCGGCGATCAGGCCGTCGGCGAACGGGAAAAAGGCATCGGACGCGATGACGGATCCTTTTAAATCTAGACTCGCCTCGCCCGCTTTCCACACGGCGATTCTTGAGGAGTCAACACGACTCATCTGACCCGCACCTACCCCTAAGGTACGGTCCTTCGTTCCGTACACGATGGCATTGGATTTAACATGCTTAACGATCCGCCAATTAAACAGTAACGCTTCGAGTTCGTCGGGCGTAGGTTGCCGTTTAGTCACGACTTTCAATTCTTTTTCCGTCACCCGGACGACATCTTTCGTCTGAACGAGCACGCCACCAGGCACGGTCCTGATGTTTAAGCCGGGAGCCCGTTTCCGAGCCAATGGCATTTTATCAATGATTAACCGCAAATTCTTTTTCATCCGGAGAACTTCCAGCGCTGCGGCCTCAAAGTCCGGGGCAATAATAACCTCGCTGAATATTTCTTTAATGGCTTCTGCGAGTTCCAAATCGACACAGCGGTTAGTGACAATGATTCCCCCAAAAGGCGATTGCCTATCCGTGGCAAGAGCCTTTTCCCAAGCTGCTCGAAGGCTGACTGGATCGCTGCCTACCCCACATGGGTTTGTGTGTTTTAATATGGCTATCGTAGGTTGATCAAATTCGCTGATGAGATTTGTGGCCGCGCTGATATCGAGGATGTTGTTAAAGGAAAGTTCTTTACCGTGGAGCTGAGTAAAAAGATTTGAGAAATCACCATAAAGCGTCGCTTGTTGATGAGGATTTTCGCCGTACCTGAGTTCCTTGCGCCCGTGAGAAACCATATGAAATGAGGGCAAAGGGATCTGATACGCGGCATGGAAAAATTGAGAAATAGCGGCATCGTAAGCAGCCGTCGTTGCGAACACCTTAGCCGCGAGACGTTTGCGGAGTTCGTAGGAAGTTGCGCCGTTAAGTTCTTCGAGATCATTAATAACGGACGCGTAATCACTGGGGTCAACAATCACCGTGACGGAGCGGTGGTTTTTTGCCGCGCTTCTGAGCATTGACGGTCCACCGATGTCGATATTTTCTATAGCATCTTCGAGGGTGCAATCGGCTTTTGCGACCGTCTTTTCGAATGGATAAAGATTAACGACCACGAGATCGATTGGAGCAATATCGTGCGCCGCCGCTTGGTCGACATGCGTTTTGTTATCGCGGACAAACAACAAACCACCATGAATTTTTGGGTGTAACGTCTTGACTCGACCGTCCATCATTTCCGGAAAACCGGTATGTTCACTGACATCTTTGACAGGAATTCCTGCCTCACGAATGGCTTTCGCCGTACCGCCCGTTGAAAGGAGTTCGACATTAAATTTCTCGAGGACACGCGCAAGATCGATCAAACCTGTTTTATCCGAAACTGAGAGGAGGGCGCGCTGAATCTTCATGACCTGATTTCATAAGGAGTCCGCTGAATATGGAAAGGGATTTTTTATTTAACGATACCAATGAGCGGACCCAACCGAGGAGTCCAATCGCTTCTATTGATTTCCGGCGCTGTAATCCCTGACACCGACCCATCGAGATACAAAGCGTTACGACAACTGAGCGACTCCTTAAAAAAGAGAGCGAAATCGTAAAAATTAACCGCCCCATCGGAAATGACAAAAACCACCCGGCCTTTATTATCAATGCCTACGCCATTGCGGATATTGACGTGGGTTGAACCTTGCGTAAATACGGAGTGAATTTGACCATCGACAACAAGCATGGGCCCGGATTGTGTCGCTAGGCGTACGCCCGATTTTGGGAAATTTGCGGAGGTCTTAATAATGGGCTTCTTATTCACAAACCCAAACACACCATTTGGCTTTAAATAAAAGTTAGGCACTACGCCAGAAGTAGACTTGATGGATTTTGTATTGAGCGATTTTTCGATTTTCCCATCAATCACCAGAAGCCCCACAGGACTAAGGTTTTCCTGAAACATTCCAGCGTTCATCCCAAAGACAAGGCGTTTGCCCATGCGTGAAACGTGTTTTTCGAGATTATCAAAAGATCCGAGAGGTTGCTGATTTTCATCTTTCCAGAACAGTCGGATATCATCATTGAGAGGATCAGCCACACACACGGTATACCGGACACCATTAAAGGATTGCTGTGAAAGTTCCGCGCTGAATAATTGAAACGCGAATTGGAAAATCAGTACGATGACCAGAACAATGGATTTCATTTCAGGGACAATAAGTGAGTCGACGATTTATTTCAACGTAGGTAAAAGGAGGAGGAGGAAGGATGTCCCCCTCCCCCTGATAATGATTCAGGCGATTAATGCATCGCGGTTAAGGAACACGGAAAGGTTTACCCGTGTTGGCGTCGTAGACAACCTGACCGTAGGAATAGGACGAACGACGCACGCGCATGCTCGAAAACGGTGAGCGCACGTAGCTTCCCTCAATACGACCATAAGGCATGCTCCGTTTTTCATGTTCCGTATAGATGGCCCCTGCAGCCGCCCCCGCAGCAGCACCAGTGGCCGCACCTTTCCACCATCCACCACCTTTTGGATCAATCGCTTGACCCGCTGCGGTTCCAATAGCGGCACCCGCAACAGCTCCCACAGCGGTATTGGTAGGACCTCCTGAGCCTGATCGAGTGGCTTCGCAGCCAATTGATGAGAGGAGAGCACACGCCAACACCGGCACAACTGTCAATTTTGATATTGTTTTCATAGATTTTGAGTGAACCTGGTAAAGCAGGTTTGGAACCATGTAAGATCAAAGACCGATAAATTCTTACGGCGATTGCAAAAACGTGTGCAAAAAGATGATTATCCTGTTTGGGCTTTCCTAGCCTTCTTCTCATCGAGTGTTTCTTCCGTTTGTTCAAACTTCTTCCGAAGCTTGATCTGCATGGCTTGAAATTCTTTTTTATATTTTTCGAGCTCTTCCTCAGAACAATCCTCCAGATCAATCATCTGGTTGCGCGCTTCCTTGATGGACCGGAGCAACTCGTCCAATTTTAAATGAACCGCCTTGGAGTCTCGGTTCTGGGCGTTTTGGATCAAAAAAACCATTAAAAAAGTAACAATGGTTGTGCTTGTGTTGATCACGAGTTGCCAAGTGTCCGAGAATCCAAACAAGGGCCCGGTAAATGCCCATGCAACAACGATGAAAGCCGCAATTATAAAAGCCATGGGCGTCCCAAAAACATCCGCGCACCAATGAGCAAACCTTCTAAACACCTCTCGCATGAGGATCATCAAAGCATCGCTAGTGCCAAAGAACCCCTTTATTCAGTCTCAAGCACAGCGACACGGAAAAATTTTGAGCGTCGAGATCACTCTCGATAAAAAATCGGCTATCTACGCCAAAAAAACTCACGAAGTTCGCGTTTAATACCGGCCCAGCCGTTCACATCACAGTGCCAAAGTCTGGGTCTGCGACAAAGACACCACAAGTGCAGACAAATCCGTCCAAAGCGGGATTCCGCAAGGTGCAGCTTAAATAAGCGGCCTGGGGGGACTCGATTCATGTTGAGCCCGGGGGAACCAGGCGGAGGAATTTACTCGTGAAATTAAAATGAATTCGACATGCGCAGGAATTCTTGTGTGCTCAACTTTATAAAAAATAAGGTATAAAACAACAGGATTTACGATAAAAAATGCAGTGATTGCCATTAATTAGACATTAGCAGATTGGAGATTTTGACCGGTGGCTTCAACCCTTGTCTAGATTTTAGAAGCTGGGAGTTGAAAGAAGCAGACAGGGTTGTCTGTTCTACCCTCTCGGCTCAAGGGGCCTGCTCTCCGGGTTCCAATGCTTGCAAATCACAATAACCATCTTGTTCGACGCTACATAAGCTCTTGGCAGGGCACCTGCTAAAGCGGATGAGAGTGAATATAAAAGGAATAATTTATGTTAAATAATCTTATAAAATTTGTACCGACTCTTTTCCTGAACAAAAATGCGAGGATGCTTTTAAAGGACATCAAAGCCTCGGCTCAGGACGGGGATCGGAAAGCGCAGTTTGTCCTTGGGTTATGTTATTTGCAGGACGAATTTTCTCGCGATGAAGCCATGGCGGTCAAATGGTTCACAAAAGCAGCCGATGCAGGTTGCGTGAATGCCGAGTATTATTTGGGGATCTGTCTTAAAGAAGGCATTGGGGTTGAACGGGACCTCGAAAAGGCAAAGTTTTATCTGCAACAATCTTCCGCCAGCGGAGTCCGGAAAGCACAAGAAGCAATGATGGAAATTTCAGTTGACCAAAGCAATTTTATAGACGCTTGGGTCTATGCATCACTCTGCGGGCAAGCCGGAGCGGATCGGATTCTTGATTTCGAAACTCACATGAACTCAGTCCAAAAGAAAACCGCGGCTCGGTCATTAAAATCAATTCGCAAACATTTGTGGAGGAATTCGATCGGTCTTAATTACTGCCAAAACCTGTCTAAGCGGATTACCACTTACATGAGCGAATACGCACCCATGGGCGACACCGCATTCAACTGGCATTCGCTTCGGGCTTACCTCTGCAATTTTGAAGTGGACTGGGGCAACAAAAGAATGCGCGATGACGCACTTGAATACGGCATAGCCGCGTAATCAATTTGGAGCTTCACACAGTCCGTATCTGAATTTAGTCTGAAACTGTACCCAGCGATGATCGTTCTGGGTTTTAACCACCACTCACTAATTGTGGAATTACAGTATGCTCGACTTGCCGCCTTATCGGGATCATTGGACTATCGACGATCCACACGCCAATTTTAAAGCGGAGGTCGCCGCTTATTCGATCACCGACCCTCTTCCGACTTTGGATAACCTCAGCAAACTGACAGGAATCCCGACTCTATCTCTAATCAGATATATTCTCGTTAAATATGCCGCTTCTCCGAACGAAGCTTTGTTGGCCATGGAGCCGATCGTTTTTCGTCAACTGAAACAAAAGATCGCCGATGCAGAAAGCGCTGGCTCGGACGAAGCACGCTTAGCTGCGTATCACTCGTTACGGGAAATCATAACTTGGCTCGGAACAAACTCCGATGATGGCCTGCCGCCAAATGAGGCATAGACAATCCTGTCTGTGCGCTTTTGGTAAACAGACAGGATTGTCTGTTCTACGCTCCCGGCCCATTCATGGGTCTATCCTAAGTTAATTTATTCGTCGGTGAGACCACGCGAAGCGACTGAGTGCCGGATGCTGGCCGCCAGTTTTAAAAAATCTTGAAGCGGAATCGGATCTCCCTTTTCGAGCATGTCTGCGGCATCGGCTAATGTCTCCTGCATATATTTTAACGTATGCATGACCTCCACCCGGTTTTGTATTAAAATTTCCTGCCACATTTCGGGAAGTCCGCCTGCCACTCGTGTGGAATCACGAAACCCGTTCCCACACAACTGCAACGCCTCGCGACCCTCACGCGTTGCCGCCACACACAACGCGGCTGCCACCAAATGCGGGAGGTGACTAATCCTCGCTACCAAATGATCATGCTCCTGAGGGGACATTTCCTTAACGGTCATATTTAAAGCCGCCCAAAAATTCCGCACCTGAACAAGGGCCGAGGCATCAGTTTCACCCGTTGGCGTCATCAAACACACCGCGCCGTTGAACAAGTCTTCTTTAATGGCGCTTAAGCCCGCTTGGTCGCCCCCGGCCATGGGGTGACTCCCCACAAATCGGCATTTGCCTTGCAAGACTTCTGTTAAACTTTGAACGATCGGGGCTTTAACGCTGCCGACATCAGTGATGATGGCGAAGTCGCTCAGATGCGGCATCATTTTTCGACACAGGTCCGGCATGATTCCAATGGGAGTTGCCAAAATAACGAGTTCAGCATCTTGGACGCTTAAAGCGATGTCGGTTGAGGCAAAGTGGGCAATATCCAAACGTCCAATATCGTCGACGATTTCCTGGCGTCTCGCCCATAAGGACACGTGCTCCGTGATCTTCCTGCGCTTGAGGGCAAGAGCGAGTGACCCTCCTAAAAGGCCCGCTCCAAGAATTGCTACTTTAGAAAACATCACAACCCACGCACAATGAACGAAAGCTCGGAGTGATAAAAGAAATTTTTTGGACGAGATACCCTAGTCCGGAAGAGAACCCGCTACGAAACGCAGATCCTCAACTCTTAGGGCTATCGAGCTTAGGCGGTATCATGCCCTGCTGACGGGCGTAATTAAAAATTCCCCCGGCGTCAATGACGGGCATGGCTTCACCAAGGGGTTTAGTGGGGTACACCTTACCGTTGACTGTTAACGTGTTCTTTTCCAAGTCAATTTCACCGTCGTCCCCCGTTTTTAATTCATCCACAAGGCGGGAACATGCGTCAATGGGATAAAGCTCCCCCGTGGCAATGCAGTTCCTGAAAAAGATACGTGCGAAAGATTCGGCGATCACAACTTCGCACCCTGCTGCCCCTAATGAAATAGGTGCATGTTCGCGTGACGACCCGCATCCGAAGTTACGCCCGGCTACAATAATGGCGTAATCTGTTTTGGTTTTCCCATCATTCACATACCGATCTTTGTAAAGACTGTCGGGCAAACCGATCATAGCAAAAGACCCAAGCTTCTCGTATTCCTCAGCGATTGTGGGTACCAAGTTTAAATACTGAGCCGGAATGATCTGGTCGGTATCAATGTTATCTCGCACGACGAAAATTTTACCTTTTACGATTTTACCGCTCATAAGAATACTTCCTTTTACCACTTGATACCGCCAGGGTGATCAGTCGAGAGATCACCCACCTTTTCTGAGGGAACAAAAACTTCCTTACCGGAAGTCGTTTGGACTTTCATATACCCGGACGCTTGTTCAAGAACCCTCACGCGAGTCCCAGCGGCCATCCGGCCATCGGGTGAACCAAACTCAGTCGGACCCTCCTTATAGAAACCCGTTTCGGAAATGATCATTTTGTTAAATTCTCCGCCGCGCCCATCCACAGAGGCGCAACCACTGAACATGAACCCAACCACCACGCAAAAAAGCGCAGCTCCCAAAAAAT
The DNA here is from genome assembly GCA_034440535.1 of Verrucomicrobiota bacterium. Taxonomy (GTDB): domain Bacteria; phylum Verrucomicrobiota; class Verrucomicrobiia; order JAWXBN01; family JAWXCD01; genus JAWXCD01. The sequence continues at coordinate 8,653 of JAWXCD010000052.1, forward strand.
ATTTAAACGATGTAATCATATTCTCTTTCTATTAAGAACCTAACAAATCCCGTGGATCCGTGATGTGTCCCGTGAGCGCACTGGCCGCAACGGTCATCGGCGACGCGAGGAAAATCTGCGATTCCTTGTGACCCATACGCCCAGGAAAATTCCTGTTCGTCGCGCTGATACATTTCATCGGAGTATTCATGCGCCCGAAGGTATCCGTAGGACCGCCCAAGCAAGCTGAACAGCCCGCGTTTTCGGTCATCTGCACACCTGAATCGACCAAAATATCCCACACGGATTTGCCGTCCCATTGGATCTTATGCAAGTCATCCACGATCTCAGGAGTTGCTGGAACACCAAAGGTATCAATCTTAACTTTGTGCCCACGCAAGATACGGGCGAACTCAAGGAAATCACTGGTTTTCCCGCCCGTACACGAACCTACATACGCGCGATCCAATTGAATCGAGGAGCATTCGCGTGCAGTCTTACGTTGACCCGGATCAGGGTGACAAGCCACAGTGGGTTCGATTTTGGAAAGGTCCAAAACTCTGTCATAAATAAACTTCTCGTCGTTATCGCGATGAACAGGTTCGTAATCTGACTTCGTCCCGTTCATGCGCGTACGCTCATCCACCAGGGTCTTTGTTTTTTCGTCGAACTCGAACACACCGTTCTTGCCTCCGGCCTCAATAGCCATATTGGCAACCGTCATCCGGTCGTCCATAGAAAGCGAGGCCGCGCCGGGTCCATCGAATTGCATTGCCCGATAAGTGGCTCCGTCGAAACCGATTTCTCCAATGACGTAAAGAATGATATCCTTAGCCATCACTCCTTTTTGCAATTCACCTTCAAGTCGGAAATGCATCGTTTCCGGGACCTTAATCAACAACTTTCCCGTGCCCATAATAAAGCCCGCGTCCGTATTGCCGATTCCCGTGGCGAATAAATTAAAAGCCCCCGCCATGCACGTGTGCGAGTCAGTACCAAAAAGAACTTCCCCAGGCCGGGTATGCCCTTTTTGAGGAAGCGCCGCATGACACACCCCCGCGTAACGCGAACCGTACTGCCGGTTTAACAAACCCTGAGCGGGATCAAATTTCCATGAGCCGTTCGGGTCATCGATGACGTCGTAAAAATAGGGTATGTCCTGTTCACGTGCGAAATCGCGCAGGATATCGACGTTCCGGTTTGATTTGGAGTCAGCCGTAAAAATGTAGTGATCTGGGATGATCACAATCTTTTTCGGGTCCCACACTTTGGCGTTCGCACCGAACTCACGTTTAAAGACCCCAATAGTTCCGGGGCCACACACGTCGTGGGTCATCAGGATATCAGTTTGCACCCATACGTTATCACCCGGAGCCACAGAACGTTTTCCGGACGCGCGCGCGAGTAATTTTTCTGTCAAGGTCATGCCCATAAAAGTCTTCCTTTTTGTTCCTATAAGTCGCCCATGTAAAAACGTGGCCTCGTTAGAGCCGGTGGAGGACGAACAGGATCAGACAAACTAACGTGACGACATTGAAGATCAACTTTAAAAATCAGCTTTCAAACAAAGCCCCTAATTCTAACAAACATTAATATTTCATCAAATGGTGCTCGCTTTTTGGCGCATGGTTTGATTAATTCACCACTGATGGATTCAAAAGCTCGCGTGCAACAATTGTTAATGGAAGCAATCGCCGCCATAGACAAACTCGACCCGGACCGTATTCTTCAAGAGCGACAAGCTGAGCGGGATAAAGTCGCCCAGCTGGCAAACGGCCTAAATAATATTTTACAGGAAATTAGCGGATACGCCGCTCTCATCAGGTCCAACGCCGAGGACTCTGCCAAGGTACGCGACTTTTTAGAAGTGATCGTAAACTCTGCTGCCAAAGGAACGCAGGTAAGTGCTGAGCTGACTCGCATTTCTCTAACCGGGGATGTCAATCCTCGACCTCAAGGATCACAATCCACAAACCTGTCACCGACCGCGCCTGTCTTATCAAAAAGGGTTCAGGTCCATGCCGTTTACCCTGAGCCACCGCCCACTGAAAAGCGCCCTCACAAAGCCAGCGCCCCTCCGATTATCCATAATCCAACAGGCATCAAACCTCTGATTATGGTCGTCGACGACGAAAAAGATATTTGCAACCTGACTCAAATTGTCCTGACAGCTGCCAATTATAAAGTGGTCATCGCGCACAGTGGTGACGAGGCCATTGGTCATTACAAACATCTTTCCAAACAGATTGAACTCGTGTTGATGGATTTTTCAATGCCGATCAAGGACGGGGGAGAAACATTCCTAGCCCTTAAAGTGGTTAATCCTAAAGTAAGAGTCCTTTTGACGAGTGGTTACCACGAGAGCGACAAAATAAAAAACCTCCTGCAACAAGGATTACTAGGTTTCCTCCCAAAACCATATACAGGCGAAAAGCTCCTGCTCTATATCAAACAAGTCCTCGGTGTGTGAAGAAAAGTGATTAGCCTCCATCAAGGCAGAATAGGTTACAGAACACAACGTCTCCCTTTAATATTTAGCGTTCGTGATTTTAGAAGGTCATGGGGAAGAAAGAGGGGGTTCGAAGAGACCCTAAAATTTATTAAATTTATATTGGTGTACTGACACTTTTCGCCTAATTTTCAAATGAACTGTTTGCCTCCCCTTAAAACTGTATGGCAGTAATTGACGCATTTTTCCAAGCAATGATAGAATATAAGGCCTCCGACCTTCATCTATCAACGAGCAACCCACCCATCCTCCGTATCAACGGGGAAATGGAACGAATGGATCATCCACCCCTCGATGATGACGGGCTCAAATCGATGCTTTACGAAATTACGCCTGAACAAAAAATTAAACAATTTGAAGAAACGGGTGACGTCGATTTCGGTTATGAAATCCCAGGCGTGTCTCGTTTCCGTGCTAACTTTTTTAATCAAAAGTACGGGATCTCTGCAGTGTTTCGGCAGATTCCCTCAAAAGTCCTTACGGCGGAACAGCTTAACTTGCCCTACATTTGTAAAAAATTTTCCCAGCTTAAAAAAGGGATGGTCTTGGTCACGGGTCCCACTGGATCCGGTAAATCAACGACTCTGGCGGCGATTATCGATCACGCCAACATTACGCGTCAGGACCATATTATTACTGTCGAAGATCCCATCGAGTTTGTGCATAAAAGCCAGCAGTGTTTAGTGAATCATCGTGAGGTCGGGCTGCACACTCGCTCATTTTCTGCTGCGCTCCGTGGTGCGCTCCGGGAAGATCCCGATATCATTCTCGTGGGTGAAATGCGCGATCTGGAAACGATCGAACTGGCCTTGACTGCGGCGGCGACAGGTCACTTGGTCTTCGGAACACTCCACACTCAAAGTGCGGCCAAAACCATTGACCGCGTGATTGACGTTTTTCCCGCTAACCAACAAAACCAGGTTCGCGCCACTTTATCAGAAGCCCTTAAAGGGGTTATCGCCCAAAACCTTTTCCGCCGAATTGACAAACCTGGTCGTGTCGCCGCGCTTGAAATTCTGGTCGTCGACACAGCTATTTCGAATCTTATCCGTGAAGGTAAAACGCACCAAATCCCTGGGATGATCCAAGTTGGCAAGAAAAAGGGGAATCAACCTCTCGACGATTCGATTCTTGAACTCCTCAATAAGGGGACCATTGATCCGGAAGAAGCTTACGTCAAATGTATTGATAAAAAACGGTTCCGCTCGTTCCTCAAGGAACAGCCGGACGACATGGACGAGTAAAAGAGTAAGTAAGGAACATACTTTATGCGGAAAGCTGAACTGGACGTTATTCTAAATACAATTCTCGATACCTATCCTGAAGTTTCAGATATTAACTTCACTTGCAACAAACCCATGCAAGCCGAAGTCAGCGGGCAACTTCTTCCTGTCCCGGTAAACCCACCGATCGACCGCCTCACCCCGTTCCAAACTGAATCTCTAGCGATGAACTTGATCAACGCCAGCAAACGGTTGACCGAGGATTTGATTAGAAATGGTTCGTGCGACAGCTCTTACGCACTAGGGGATCGGGCGCGCTTCCGTGTAAACATTTTCTCACAGCGGAAAAATTATTCGATCGTCATGCGGAGATTGCAGACGGTCATTCCTTCTATTGAACAATTAAATCTTCCTGAAGTTTTTTGGGAAATTATTAAAGAAAAAACGGGCCTCATTCTTGTCACTGGCGCCACTGGATCCGGCAAAACGACGACTCTCGCTGCTGTCTTGGATGCGATTAATTCGACTAAACCCATCCATGTCGTCACGCTCGAGGATCCAGTTGAGTTTGTGCATCCTCAGAAGACAGCGACTTTTAACCAACGCGAATTGGGAGATGATTTTGTGAATTTCGCGGGCGGGTTACGAGCTGCGCTGCGTCAGGCGCCAAAGGTCATTCTCGTTGGGGAAATGCGCGATCGCGAAACTGTTGAAATTGGTATGTCTGCGGCTGAAACGGGTCACTTAGTTCTCAGTACGCTGCACACGATTGACGCGGGTCAAACTGTTAACCGTCTCGTGGGTATGTTCGAACAGGAAGAACAGAAGCAAGTTCGGATGCGTCTTGCCGATACACTGCGTTACGTCATCTCGCAACGTCTGGTTCCTAAAGTGCCAGGTGGTCGTCAACTCATCATGGAAATCATGGGTGCAAACCTCCGTACCAAGGAATCGATCATGCAAGGTGAAACTGAAGGTAAAACCTTTTATGAGATCATCGAAGCTTCTTCCACATTCGGATGGCGGAACTTTGATATGTCGCTCACAACCGCCTTCGAACAAGGTACCATTACAGAGGACACCGCAAAAATTTACTCAACCCGCAAAGCGATCATCTCGCGGAATATTGATAATATCAAAAAAACCCGCGGCGAAAATGTTTCGAAAGTTTCTGGGCTTAAGCTCGAGAAAAACTCTTAATTTCACCTTAGCGCGGTGTGGGTCATGATACCCTGCTTTTGCCATTGTATGACTAATGGAGAAAAGTTAGGGTTTAGCCTGTGAGCATAACAGCGACCAAATCCGCAGAATCCACCTTCCTGGTGCGTAAATACCGTCCAGAAGATCGGGTCAAGATACGCGCGTTATGTGCGGACACTGGTTTTTTGGGGACGCCTGTTGATCAAGTGTTTGAGGATAGAGAACTGTTCGCCGATTACCTTACAAAATATTACACGGATTATGAGCCAGAGTCGGCTTTCGTTCTTGAGTTGAACGGTGAAGTTCGAGGGTACTTGCTCGGATCTAGAAAATACGATGCTCAGGCGCGATTTAATGCATGGCACAATGGCCGCCTTTTTTTCATCGGCATGTGGCGTTACTTTTTTAAACCCTATAAAAAAGCCACCCGGCAATATGTACATTGGCTATTAACCCGCGCGTCAAAAGAAGCCACGACTACTCCCAAAAAAATGGCGCACTTCCATATTAATATGTACCCGGAAGCCAAAAAGGTGGCAACAACCCGGGCCTTAGTTGACGCGTATCTTTCGTATCTCAGTGAGTGTGGAGAAAAGGCGGTCTTTGGGCAAATGGTCACTTTCGAAGGACGCAGGACCGAAAGAATGTTTGAACGTTATGGCTTTAAACTTATCGATAAAAAGCGAGTAACCAAATTCGACGAAGTTCAATCAGAACCGATTTTCCTCTGCACGGTCATTAAGAATCTTGAAGAGAGAGTTCACCTCTATGACAAAAAGTCGGAAGACCTGAAAGCTTCCCAGCCGACGGCACCCTCTGCTGACCTCTCATGAGCAGTCCGTGCGTCATTATATCGATCCACGATGTAGCCCCGGCCACCCTTGAGAAATCCCGCGCGATGGTTCACGAACTATGTGCTGCCGGAGCTTCAAACCTCAGCCTTCTTGTGGTGCCAGATTATCATCATCTTGGCTCCGTAAGTCGCCATGCCGAGTCTGTGGCATGGCTCAAGGAACGGGAATCAGCGGGCGACGAAATCGTGCTGCACGGTTTGTATCATTTGCGTCCCAAAAAAACACAGACCACCTTAATCGATAATCTGATTACCAGCCATTACACCGCAGGTGAAGGAGAGTTTTACGACCCCTCTGCCGAAGAAGCCGTTCAGTGGATCACTCAAGGGGAGGAAATTTTAGCCGAAGCGGGTTTTAGTCCCTGTGGTTTTATCGCCCCTGCCTGGCTTTGTAATCAGGCAACACAGGACGTCCTCAAGGCCCGCGGTTACACGTACACAACTTTGCTCAACGGGATCATCCATTTTTCAGGCCCTACACCTTTCACCAAAACCCAATCCTGCGTCTGGAGCGTAAGAGCAGGATGGCGCAGAATTTGTTCAGTCCTTTGGAATCGAACGTTGTTCCGTCAATTGCAAAACAATCCAGTCCTCCGCATCGGCTTGCACCCACCCGATTTCGACCACCCGCTTATTAAGAATCAAATTCTCGACTTGATCCGTCGTTCGGTCACCTCTCGCAAGTGCATGACTTACAAAAAATTTATTTCTAACGGCCCCAACATCAGTTGAGTTGCCCACTAGGCTTCTCAGCAACGGTTAATCGAAGGCGCTATCCACCAGATATTTTTTCCGGCCGCTATCCAGGCCGACCTCCAGATCACCCAACCAAACTTTGACATTATTTCACAAATGCGCCGGGGAAAACTGGGCTTTAACGACGTCCATACGATGTTTTATGGGTTTCTATCTACTTCTATCTGTTTATCGCTAGACATGGCTATACGTTGATAGAACTCGCTAGTGTAGTCCGTCATAAGTGACGTAACTTATCAAATGTCGCCCGGACCGAGTTATTTCAATGAGGTTAATTGCAGGTGCAATCTTTTGGCGCAACCCCTTTGGGGTTGTGCGTGAGCCCGGTTTTACCCAGGGTTTCTCGA
>JAWXCD010000053.1:0-40105 GCA_034440535.1 Verrucomicrobiota bacterium
CACGCGGGGGCGTGGAGAACGCGGAGGAGGAAGCTAAAATTGAACGGGGTGGTTTGTCAGACCCTTTGAATTCCGTGATTTTCTCTCCGCGATCTCCGCGCCTCCGCGTGAACCAATGAACCCGAAGAATTAGGAGGATACGCGCGTTGAGGCGCGGAAATGCCTTTCCCTTCCACGGAATAATCGCTGATAGCATCTGATGGAATATACGACAATAGGTGAGTCAGGAATTAAACTCTCCAAAATTGGGTTTGGATGCTGGACAATGGGTGGGTTGAGCTGGGTGAACGGGAACTCAAACGGGTGGGCCAATGTGAATGAAAATTGCGCCAGTCCCCGAGCCACTTAAGAAAAAATGGAAATGGTTTTAAAGCATAGTTATGCAGCTGATGAATCATAGGTTCATCGTCAACAATCAGAATTTGGGGTTGATACATCGGAGCGGTTGGTTTGCTAAAGTCATTCGACTTTTGAAAAATTTGCGAATCAAGTTCGTCCTGTTTGATCCTCCAACGACCCCCAATTTGTACGGCTGGGAGCTGACCTTTTTGCACCAAATAATAAACTGTAGGGATAGGGATTCGAAGATATGCAGCGGCTTCCTTGACGGTAATTAAGTTTGGTTGCATTGAATCCATTTAAGCCGAACTACGAAGCCGCTTCGGATTTGGACGAGCGCCCACGAAGGACGGCCAGCTTTTCTTTATGGTCGTGAGGAATGGGCAATCCCAAAATACGATAGGCTTCCCCTTCTTCGGCAGATTTCAAACCTTGGAGACTGGCGTCAATAACTTCATCAATGGAAAGGCTGCTGAAACCTGAAATTTCCATACTATTGACAGTGCTTGTTATGACTCCAACTTCATAATCGGTCAGCCCGCGTTCCCGAGCTCTTGCCCTTAATTCATCGTAGTTCATCCTAGTAACATGCCTTTAAATATTATAATTTCAATGGGAAACGGGTGTGTTCAATTAGTTCCCTTGATGAAGGCCAGGACTGGATGGTAGCCTTTGGAGTGTTTGATAGGACTGAGCTAAAAAAATACCCGGTCTCTGTTGCGAGCCGGGTATTACAAAAGGAATGAAAATATGAACTACGCAGCCGCTTCGTTTTTGAACGACCGACCATGGATAACTTCAAGCCGTTCCTTAAGGTCTGGAGGAACGGGTAATCCTAAAATACGATATGCTTCACCTTCAGCAGAAGCTTTAAAAGCAAGAATGCTAGAATCGATTATTTCATCAATTGAACGGCTGCCGAAGCCTTCGATTTCCATACTATTAACTGCGTCTGTTATGGCTCCAACTTCATAATCAGTCAACCCGCGCTCCCGCGCTCTTGCTCTTAATTCATCGTAGTTCATACTAGTAACAATACCAAAAACACTCTGATTTTCAATGATAAACGACAAAAATCATAATTGGCAAAATCTCAAAAAGAACGGACTTCTTGACTCCGTTCGGGATCTCAATGACTACGAAAGAAAAGTTGAGGATAGCATGCTGATAGCAAGGGGTTTTTTCCAAACAAATACGGTAACAGTTCCGGAACCATATGTTTGGCTTCAAGCTCATAAACTTTTGTTCCATCTGGTAAGCCCTAGTGCCGGAGAGTTTCGTACGCCAGGGCTTACGGTGTTTGGAAATCGCATGGCCGTTGATTCTTCCAGAATCATTCCTGAGTTAGAGCTTTTGAAAGCCCAAACGACTCTCATTTTAAACAATGCTCAAACCCCGCAACAGATCATGGCTGGTTTTGCGTTTTGTCATGCAAGAATGGAGCACATACACCCTTTTGATGATGGAAATGGAAGAACTGGCCGTATGATGCTCGTCTCCCAATTAGACTCTGTATTTGGCTTCCAAGACAGGCCCAGTCTGGATCGTCCAAAATATATTGAGGGTTTGAACAAAGCATACGACAAAGGCGATTTAACTGACCTGACAAATCTTCTTTTAAAACGCGAGGGGTTACCTCCATTGCAAGAATCTATAATTGCTCCCTACCGGGTAACTCCTTGCATGGATGATGGAAAAAAATATTCCATCGATGAAGAGTTAACTAGAACGGTCGATTTTCATCAAAAGCGGTTTAAGGAAATTGAGCCAGTCCCCGAGCCCCCAAAGAAAAAATGGAAATGGTTTTAAATTATGAGCAATAAAATAGACGTTTATTTTCGAATTGGGATTGCTGCCGTAGGGGCTTGGATAGCGTATAAATACGCCCCTCCCCTCCTCCCTGCCATTGGTCCAGTGCACGGCAAATACTTGGATTCGGCGGTTGGGTTTGTGTGTGGGTTTATTCTTATGGGGGGTCTCCTAGGCAAGTCCAAGCCAGATGGAACTATTGTGCAGCTTGGCGGCATTACATGGAACATGGATCAATTCTGTCGTCATTGGCTCATTACCGGATTTACCGGGTCCGGGAAGACCGCCGCCGGCCTTGCCAATATTTTGCTCCAATTGAGTCAAAACGTGCCGAACTGGGGAGGCCTTTGCCTCGATCAAAAAGGTTTGTTTTGGGAAATCTTGACCGCTCTGGGAAAAGATTACCCAGAGGTTGCTAAACGGCTGTTGCTTATAAAAGTGCGGGGGCCCCTCGATCCCCCAGAATCGGTCGATAACCTGAATTTTCTGCTTTTGATTCTTTAAAGTACCTCGACACTCGTGGACTGCCTTTGACTAATGAGATCCTCTCGGCGGCGACCGCCCTCTGAGGTTGTGGAGGCTATTAAACTCGGTTTGGACCAAGGCGTGAACCATTTCGATAATGCGGACATCTATGGGAACGGACGCGCGGAACGGATGCTTTCAAACGCCCTTATCCGGCTTGGGGTTAAATCCGATTCGGTCGTGATCGCCACCAAAGTTGGGCATTTCTTAGGGACAGCAGCTCATGCCTACGAACCCGCGCATATCCGCCACCAGTGCGAACAATCGCTGGTCAACCTTAAACGGGGTTACATCGATATTTACTACTTTCATCATGGTGACTTTGGATCGGACGATCAATATCTCCCTGGAGCAATCGAGACAGTGAACACCCTACAAAAGGAGGGGAAGATTCGAGCCGTAGGTTTGTCTGCATACTCCGCTGATCACTTTCTCAAGCTGACCCCACAGATTAAACCTGCCGTTTTACAATCGTGGGCGCACATCATCGATCCTCAGTTTGTGACTCCTGGCAGTAAGGTCAGCCGGTTGATGGACCAGATGAATTTACACTTCGTTGCTTTTAGTCCACTCGCTCAAGGATTACTTTTAGGCAAATACTCATCCACAAGCGCCCCGACCTTTGAACCAGGAGATCATCGTCAGCAAAGCAGCCAATTTAAAACCGAATCACTTCGCGACTTGGAACCGAAAATTGAACAATTAAAAGCTCGATTCGGAACGACCGCAGAGGACCTTGCTTCAACCTCGCTCAACTACTTGCTCGCGCAACCCCGAGTCGCATCGGTTATTCCCGGATTCCGCAACGCAACCCAAGCCAAGTGCAACCTAGGCGCCATTGGGAAAAAACTCACCCCAGAGGACATCGTGTTTATAGACAACGTATTCGGAAGGGCATGACCGGTTGTCTGCGATCCCCTCCTCACCATGATCGTCACCCACGTTGATATTGAGCGCGTCGGCAATGAGGAACCCTCGTATATATTTTCACGATTTGACCCCATTTCAACACTTGATCAGCTCTTTAACTTTAACGTTATAAGTTGAGATAAAAATTTTTGGTTCCCCTAAGTCATTCTAGCTAAGGCAGCAATAGAACCTTAAAGCTGTAAGTCACTGGCATAACGCTTTATGGCCGTTCACACTCATTCATAAGAATGAATTGATTTAACCTCGATTAGTGATAATTTTTAGTCCCTGCCACGTTCAGTCTAAACCAAGCGTCGCGCAGCAGTTCTAATTGAAACTCTAATTTGTTTTATGCCAGAAGACCCTTCATCATCGCCGAGCCCCCTCAGAGCTACCACCCCTCCCACTTCCGCGCCGACCCCCGTGCAGCCTCCCACGGCAGAAGCCAAGACCAAAAAAATCGAGGACGCCATCATTCGTATCGCAGGTAATTCCCAAGACGGGATTCAAGCCGTCGGGGCCATGCTCGCGCGGTTAGCCGGGCGGAGTGATCAAGAAGTCATGACCTTTATGACCATCCCTTCGACGATCTCTGGAGGACCTTCGATTTATCAAGTGAGAATTGGCACAGGTGAAGTTTTTTCCAGCGGTGACGACGCAGACTTTCTCGTTGTTTTTTATCAGCATTCCTTCAATGAGCACATTGGCAGTCTGCGCAAAGGTGGAGTTTTGATTTATGACTCGGACCATGTCGTTCCAGACAAGGAAAACAAAGATTACCATTCCGTCGGTGTGCCCATGACAGGGCTGACCGTTGAAGCCATCGGGGGCACAGCCAAGGATAAAGGTAAGAACATGTTCCTCTTGGGGTTACTCGCTAAAGTTTTCAATTTACCCGTAGAAAAACTCGAACGCCTGATCAGTGAACGATTCACCGGAAAGAACGAAAGTATCCTCAACAACGCCCTCGCAGCGTTCCATGCAGGGTTTGGGTATTCCATTGGGGCCATCATCGAACTCTATCAATTTAAATCAACCAATCCCACTGGTCGGGCTAAAGTCACCATGACCGGAAATGAAGCGATTGCGCTCGGCGCTATTACCGCAGGCATCAGGTTTGGCGCGGGGTACCCCATTACCCCATGGTCGGACGTGATGGAATATCTTAGGCGCGATCTTCCAAAGTACGGGGGCTCATTTATACAAGCTGAAGACGAACTCGCCGCCATTGGAATGGCCATCGGCGCTTCGTACGCCGGGATGACAGCGCTGACCGGTTCATCGGGCCCCGGCATTTCCCTTAAGAGCGAAGCCATCGGGTACGCGGTGATGGCGGAAATTCCACTAGTAATAATCGATGTCCAACGTGGCGGGCCTTCGACTGGCTTGCCCACAAACGTTGAACAATCAGATCTTAATATCGCTTGTTTTGGTGGGCACGGAGATAGCCCACGTGTGGTGCTTGGACCAAGCAGTGTTGAAGACTGTTTTTATACCACGATCGAAGCTGTCAATATTGCGCGGAAATATAGCGTGCCTGTCATACTCCTTTCGGATCAATCTTTGGCCACGCGCATCGAAGCCTTTGAAGAACCGGACTTGAAAAAATTGGTTCAAAACATCCAACCCGATTTCAAACCAAAACCCGTAGGCTGGAAACCTTATCCCGTCAACGAAATCACTCAGCACGCACCTCCGGGAACATACATGAGCGACGGCAAATATCCGCTCGTGACCGGCCTTGAACATGATGAAGTGGGTCATCCGACTGGTAAACCTGAGTTACATAAGGCGATGATAGCCAAGCGCCGCAACAAGCTGAGGGAACTCGCAAAAACTCTTCCAAGGCCACAGGTCTACGGGCCAAAAGAAGGTAACATTCTGCTTGTGGGCTGGGGCTCGACTTGGGGGCCCATTCGCGAAGCGGTTGATCGCGCGCGTGCCAACGGAGACAGCGTATCGGCGATCAATATCCGATATATCAATCCATTGCCTGAAGGGTTGGAAGAAATTTTCGAAGGGTTCAACAATGTCATCACGGTTGAGCTTAATGACGAGGGTCTTTACGGTTACGGTCAGCTAGCGTTGCTGTTACGGGCCCGTTACTGCGATCCACGGATTCAGAGTTTAAACAAAACGGATGGACTCACGTTTAAAGTGAAAGACATCTTGGAACAGGTTAAAAACACTTTCAAACAAGAAGTCGTTAAAATGTAAAAAGACGGATTATAAATATCATGAGTACTACCCTATCAACGGCTCCTACACCCACACCCACACCCACACCCACACCCACACCCGAACCCAAAATTTCTCTCGATGTCGCTCCTGCCAAGGATGCGCGCGCGAAATACACTAAAAAAGAGCTCACGGCGGATCATCCTACTTGGTGCCCAGGCTGTGGGGACTTCGGTGTACTTGCGCTTTATTACAAACTGCTCGAGAAAAAACAAATACCTCTCGAAAACATCACCACGGTTGCAGGCATCGGGTGTTCGAGCCGATTCCCCTACTTTGTGAACGGACATGGCGCCCATTTCATTCACGGTCGAGCCCTTCCTTTTGCGACCGGCGTGAGTTTGACTCGCCCAGACTTACACGTTTTCGTGTTCGGCGGTGACGGAGATGCTTATTCCATCGGCGGGAACCATTTGGATCACACCGCCCGAAAAAATGTAAACCTCACGTATGTCATCATGGATAACTTTGTTTACGGGTTAACCAAAAAACAAACATCCCCTACTTCTCCCCTCGGATTTAAAAGCAAGACCGATGTCACTGGTTCAGTTGATTATCCTGTGAATCCAATGAAGAAGTTAATTGCCAACGGCGCTACTTTCGTGTCCCGCACAACAACCTCGAATCCGAATCATTTGTTACAGGTGATGGAACGAGCCGCCTCACACGTAGGTTTTTCCGTCATTGAGTGCCTCTCTGAGTGTGTTGAGTTTTATCCTGCAGCCTTCGATAAAGCAAACCCTCGGAAGGGCGGGATGTTCCAGTTGATTGAAGAGAAGAAAAAAGATGGAACCCCAGAGGACGAACAGCGTCATGATGTGACCGATGAAGTCGCTGCGTATAGACTTGCCCAGGCAGAGTTCCCTGGTTGGTTTGGAGTATTCTACGAAGTTCAACGCCCGACCAAGAACGAACTGGAACGCCGGATCGTTGACGAAGCCAAAGCCAAAACTAAAGGTGCCTCTGACCTTGAATTGCTGCAGAAGACCTTCGACCGATTAAAATAAGCTTTTTTATTTTTAGGGTTCTTATTTGAAAAGTGGTATTAGCTCTGAGTCGTTTTGAGTCGGGAAGCGATTCAGAAATCTTTAGGTTCTAACTAGCGTTTCCATAACAACTTGGTATCTTATCCGGAATGTATTACGGGTACCGGAACGACTCTGATTATTATCTACGACTGGCCATGCACATGGCGGCGGCGTGGGTGGTAGTCTTTGTTTTTTGGAAATTAAGTCACATCGCATTGCTGAATTTTGACCACCCAACCCCAGTGGAAAAGACAACCGCCATTGAATTTACGGAAGCCCCATCAATGACTTTTGAGAAAAGTCCTCCTCTTCCAATAACTCCCCTTCAGCCTCTGGTAAAACAAAAAGAAGCAGATCGTTACATGCCCACGATGGCTTCTCAAGAAACGAAAGAGCCGCCCAAAGAAACTTCCTTCTATTCAGATCGCAATACAAAGCTGACCAGTCAGACAGAAGGGAAAGCCGAAAATAATCTACCAAACCAGGAAGGAGCACAAACCAAGTTTCTAAGCTTTAAAAACAGCCCATCCTCACCCGCCATCGACCAACAACCTCCTGCCCCTGCGCCCGCCGAAGCCAAAGAAAAAGTTCAGGAGAACAAAACCACTCAACAACCTGAAAAAGCCCAGCCAGAAAAGGTTCAGCCCGAAAAGGCTCAACCTTTGGAACAAAAACCAGTAACAGACAAAAAGACCGCTGATAAAGCCCAGGAAAAAGCCATGTCAAAAGCGGGCGAGACTCTCAAACAAACCAACGAAAACCTCGGTCCTGAACCAAAAAAAGGTGCTTTAGAAAATACCGCTCAACGTCCAAAAACAACGCCCAAAGCCGAACCACGGGGTCTTGAACCTTTGATAGGTCCGCAACCAGACGAAGTCGAGCCTCAGGCGCGGACGATGCCAAAACCTGCATCCGCCCCGTCATTCTTCGAACGTAAATCATCCATTGTAGGAGGTCGGAGCGCAGCCGTAAGTCCCACAGGTGTCACGGCCTTTGACACAGCAGAATCGCCTGTCGGTAAATATACCGCTCACGTTTTACGCAAAATACGCAGTCGCTGGGAACCCAGAGTAAACAGTAGCTCCAGTTTGATTGAGGTCGGCGTTGTGAGAGCCAAATTCTCGGTGCGCTCTGATGGATCGGTGACCGATTTGGTGCTCCAAACCGATTCCACTAATAGCCTTTTCGAAAACATTTGCCGCGAATCAATCGTGGACAAAAAAAGCCCTTTCAACTCGTTCCCCGAACATCTAATCGAATTGATCGGCGAAAAAAAAGAGTTTGAAATCACTTTCACGCTCTATTAACTAGTCCTCCTTATGCCAGATTTTATTCTTAAAGGCGGCGTCTTTATTATGGTGCCCTTGGTTGCCTGCATGATTGTATCCCTAGGGATCATCATGGAACGCGCCTTTGCACTCCGTCGCAGTCTCCTGATCTCTAGTTCAGTGGCCCGCGCGGTCGAGTTGTTTAAGTCACCCGACGACCTAGATCGATTGATCAGACTTTGCCAGAGTGATGATTCCGGGTTGTCTAGGCTGATTCAGACAGCCCTGGATCATCTGGGGTGGCCCAAGACTGAAAACATGGAAGCTGTCACAACCAAAGCACGGGCAGAAGTGAACCGCATGGAGCGCGGGCTCGTTGCCCTTGAGATTTTTGTGGGAATCGGACCTCTCCTTGGATTGCTCGGCACGGTGTTCGGCATGATGCATATTTTTGAAGGATTAGGAAATCAGGGTTCAACTGTTCAGACCATGGCTGTCGCAAAGGGAATCGCCGAAGCTTTGAATGCCACCGTCGCGGGGCTTATCGTCGCTGTTCCGTCCCTGATTGCGTGGAGCTACTTCATGCGCAAAATCGAGTCGACCGCCGTTGAAATGGAAAATATTTGCGCCGATCTTTTGAGTAAACTTTACCGCACCCAATAAATGCAGTTCATCACTAAAAAGAAACGACCACCGGTCATCGCCCTTGTTTCACTCATCGACGTATTGGTTTTACTCCTGATCTTTTTCATGGTCTCGACCACCTTCAAACAGTCACAGCCCGAAGTGCAATTGAAGATGCCAGAATCAAAGCATGCCGTCGAAGGAGAAGCCATTAAGAATGCGCCCCTGATTTTGACCATTGATAAAACCGAACGCCTCTACCTAGGCGATCAGCTTGTTCCGCTCCCCGACTTAGTCGTGTTTTTGAAACGCGAACAAAAAGAGCGACCCGACCTCGTGCTTGAACTGAAGTCAGATGAAAAAGTTTCCTTCGGAACCATTATCAAGGTGATGGATGCTGCCAAGGATGCCAATATACAAAACGTAAAAGCCCTCACAAAACCAGTTGAAGAAACCCAACCCTTAGCCACGCCATGATACTGGATATTGTCAATTATGGACATCCCGCGCTTCGCACCAAAGGCACAAAGATCGGGAAGGTTACAGCCGAATTAAGGAAGCTTGCTGAAGACATGTTAGACACCATGTACGAAGCAAGTGGGGTGGGTTTAGCTGCACAACAAGTGGCTAAGACCATTCAAATATGCGTCATTGATATTTGTGGCGCGACGCGTCCCTCTCGGTTGTTCTTTTCGGGAATTGAAGTTAATCCAGAGGATTACATGCCCATGGTACTTATTAACCCCGTGCTGACTTTGGAAGGAGTCTTAGTGGCCGAGAACGAAGGTTGCCTGAGCTTTCCAGAGTTAGGTGGAAGAATTCCTCGACCCGAACGAGTCAAGGTGGAAGCCCTAAACTTGAAAGGCGAGAAATTGACCTTTCTAGCCGAAGGATTCCTGGCACGAGCGGTTCAACATGAATCAGACCACTTGAATGGGGTTCTCTTTATTGATCGCATGGTATCTACGGACAAAGCCAAAATTGAAAAGGAATACAAAGCGATCTACCGAGCCACACGAAAATCACTTGAGATACAGGCAAAAAAATCATCATGAACTTTCTTACTGACTTTGTAAATCTGTGCACGAACTTCAAGTTTTATAGCCAGATCGTGGACTGGTCGAAGGGCAAAGTTTTACTACGGTTAATCCAGTTCCTGACGATTTTAATCCTTTTAAATATGATTGCCTTTTTTGTTATGACATCAGGGGCTATACCCAAAGCTGTAAAGTGGGTTACAACGCACCTTCCTGAAATGGAACTGGTTGAAGGCAAACTCAAATCTAAGATGGAATTGCCCATTTACCGAAAAACCCCTTTGAACTTGGGGCCCTACACTAATCTGACAGTGGGAGTGATCTCTACATTAGGGCAGACCAACATCCCGACTGAATCAAGATCGCCACTTGAAATTTACCTACTCCCCGATAAAGCAATGGTCGTTGTTACAGAGGCAACTGGAGAGCGTTTGGTAAACTCCACGGATTTTGATAAAAAAATGACCCAAAAGATTGATGACCGATTTCTTTATTCGATCTTCACTCTTTACAGGTTAATATTTGTAGTCGCCATCGGTCTATTTACTCTCTTCTCTTTTATTCTGGCCGCCCTTTTTCAGAGTATTTTCTTTGTATCAATGGTCACAATGATGGAAAAAATCACGAGTTCCCCCTTACGCTTCCCACATATCCTCAAGACTTCATTGGTGTGCATGGTGCCGGCTTTTACGGTCACATTAATTTTTGGATGGCTTGGGGTGTTATCATATAAATTCACGCCATTCGTTTACATGACCACCTATTCCATCTATTTCATCGCAGGTATAACTTTCGTGCGACGTAGACTCGTCTTCGAGTGGTTAACGGGAGAAAAGGGTAAGTAAATATACTTAGACCCCGCCCAGCGCCGGATAAAACAGTTACTGTAAAGCTAATCCCTAAAATTCACGAAGTTTAGAGCAATGCCAAAATCTTTCTGGCGCAACTCTCCCATGACCGCTTGAAGGTCGTCGCGATTCTTGCCTTCGACTCGGAGTTGTTGGTCTTGAAGTTTTGAAGTCACTTTCAATTTCAGGTCTTTAATGACCTGTGTAATTTCTTTTGCTTTATCGTGCTCAATGCCTTGCTTGATAATAATTTCGGCTGTCGCGCGACCCACCGAAGAGACGGAAGTGTCCTTATGTTCTAGGTTCTTAAGACTCACATTCCTTTTTGCGAGCTTACCAATCACAACTTCCCGAAGCGCCTCTAATTTAAAATTATCGATGGCAGATAGTTTGATAGTCGTTTTATCCAACACAACCTCCGCAAGCGCTGCTTTGAAATCAAACCGAGTGGCAATTTCTTTGCGCGCTTGGTTAAGAGCGTTGTCGACTTCCTGCATATCAATCTTCGAAACGATATCAAACGTGGGCATTCAAACAGAATGCCTTTTCCCACAAAAAGCGCAAGACGCGGTTGACGATGAGCTTTGTTCAGTTCTACTGAATTTTTGTTTCTCGCGAAGGCGCGAAAAGGCGCAAAAATAAAGCAGGATGATACGCACGCGGAGGCGCGGAGGACAGAATGGTTTGTCGGACCCTTTGAATTCCGTGATTTTCTCTACGCGATCTCCGCGCCTCCGCGTGAACCAATGAACCCGAAGGATTGGGGCTTATTTATCTTTCAACGTGTAGGACCCGTCCCAGGTGGCTGGGGGCGGTGTCGCTTTGTATTCTTTACAGCGTAGGATATACATCTCGCACAGGAAATCGTCATCGCTAATAGCTTTTTTCGCCTCTTCAAGTAACTGAATAGCTTCATCAAATCGCTGGGTCCGGTAGGCCTTTATTCCCTGGTGGTAAAGCTCAAGCCAAGCCGGTTCTTCAACTTCACCTCGCGGACCTAAGAGACAAAAAACTTCGACAGGTTTTGTTTTCCCTTTGACCACCATCAAGTCAGCGATCCTGAAAATGAATTTTGCGCGGGTCATTTTTTCCACTGTTTCACCAATCAATAGATCAGTGTGATATTGTTTGGTCCCCGACTCCAAACGAGCTGCTAGGTTCACGGCGTCCCCGAGTACGGTGAATTCCATCCGCTGAGGGTGTCCAATATTGCCAACAACCGCCTCACCATAATTGATCCCGATTCCAATTTTGAGATCCATTCGATTGGGATTCTCTTTCCAACCGTCATTCAGTTTTATGAGCGCAAGTCGCATAAGGTACGCCGTACGGACCGCACCTTCGGCATCCACTTCCGCACCGTTGGAATGAGTGTCACCCCACACAGCCATAATGGCATCGCCTATATATTTTTGGAGAGTTCCATCCTGTTTTAAAACGATATCGACCATCTGCAAAAAGTATTCGTTTAATTGATCCACCAGGTGGGTTGCATCGGTGGCCTCGGTCATTGAGGTGAACCCACGAATGTCAGAAAAAACAACGGTTACTCCTTTCTTGCTTCCCTTTAAGGTGCTCTCAAACGATTCGCGATCAGTCAGGATCAAGCTGGCCACATTTTTGGAAACGTACCGGTCGAGAACGCTGCGAACCCGCTGCCTTTCATGGCGTTCCAGAATAAAATCAAAGAGCAACCCAAAAGCTCCATGGAGGAAAAGCCCCGTTAATGGCATTGCCATTGGAAAGACTAGACGTTGAACCTTAAATTCATAAATTGCCGCCACAAAATACAATGCGGCCATGGCAAAAATTCCCAATCCTTTTAATCCTGGTTGTTTTACTTTCCACAACACGGCCGAAACCAGAAGGATCACCAGTGCGGTCAAACCAGATTCCCACTCTTTTTTGACCTTTGTATACCAGGACTTCCGCAAGAGGGTCGCTGCTTGGTTGGCTTGAAATTCAACCCCTAACATGGGGCCATAGGGAGTGTTTTGGACGTCTTTAAAGATTTCCGCTGCTGGGCCAATGAACACAAGTTTCCCTTTTATTTTATCCTGGGCAGATTGCCCGCCCGTCGGCCTATTTTTCCATAATTTAGGAACAAACAACGTTTCAGCTTTTATCACCTCATACTGGTCTAAACCTGAGAAATCCGCATAAATGGTTTCATTGTTGGAAGGTGGTATTACAGGTCGCTCGGTGAATTTTTCAACCGCTAAAAGGCTCAGTGATTTTAAATCGTCCGGGAATCCATCGCTCCCGTTGATTTTAAATAGCGAAGTTTTATACCAGACGTTACGGATCACAGGGTTCGTATCGATACTAGAGGAAGCCACGGCCTCCCCTCCTACATTTACAAAACCCACCAAATCTTCACTCTGCTGTGGAAGCACTGTTTCAGGGGTTGCCATGGATGCAGATCGTTGTTTTCTATCGTCCTCGTTGAAAACAAACATTTGACCAATGACCACTGATTCCCTGTGTTTTTCCAAGGCCAATCGAAGGTCTTCGTCGCCATCCTTCGCGCCCGCAAATACAAAGTCAAATGCCACAGCCTTGGCTCCGTCTGCCATCAATTTATCAAGTATCGCCGCGTGTACCTTTCGATTCCATGGCCAAGGTTGTCTCATGAGTTGAAGGGCTTCAGATGCTTTGATTTCCTCTTCAGAAAGTTCACTGAGACTAAAACTCGAAGAGGTCACCCCTATTAAAATAATGTCCTTATGCGGTTCTGTTACTTTTTTCCCAATGCGATACCGTAAATCGATCAGATGATTTTCAGCGCCCGTAAGGTAAGCAAAATTAATCGATGGCAGCTGCAGGGCCCCAAAAATGAGAAGCCCAAAAACCCCGATCACTGTCCCACGGTAATTGCGGAGAACACTTAACGGAGATTTTAAAAACATTTGCCACATAATTTAGGGGGAGGCCCGAGCGGCTCAAGTGGCCTATTATCCCATCACTTTTTTAACCACCCGCAATAGCCGGCACAATACTGACCGTGTCGCCGTCCTTTACAGGGGTGTTCAAATTATCTAGGAACCGAATGTCCTCTTCTCCGACATACACGTTTAGAAACCTGTGAACTTTACCTTCAGGCGTGATTATTCGCTCTTTTATCCCAGGGTAATTTGTCTCGATGTCATCAATAAGTTCAATGAGCTTCGAGCCGTTCCCTGCGATGGTTTCTTGGTCTTTGGTGAGTTTACGAAGTGGCGTGGGGATCATGACGTTGACGGGCATATTAAGTTCCTTTCAAAAATTGTTAATGGGCTGCACCTGAAAAATCGGAGTCATAAATCGCATCAAACTCCTTCAAACTTGGGTTAATAATTCGAGGCTCACCGCATTTACCGATGATGGCTTCCTGAGTTTTTAATCCGTGTCCCGTGATGCAAAGGACGACTTCCTCGTCACGCGGTATTTTCCCAGATTCGATCAATTTTTTGGCACAGGCCACGGTCACCCCGCCTGCGGTTTCAGCAAAAATGCCTTCTGTCTCCGCGAGGAGCTTAATGCCATCAACGATTTCCTCGTCTGTCACATCCTCCATCGCGCCACCTGAATTCCGGGCCGCGTGAATAGCGTAGTACCCGTCTGCGGGCGTACCAATCGCAAGTGATTTCGCAATGGTGTTCGGCGTGCGCACGGGGCGAACGATATCTGTCCCCTCCTTAAAAGCACGTGAGATCGGCGCGCATCCACTGGCTTGAGCACCGTGCAAAGAATAGGGCGATTCATCGACAATC
Organism: Verrucomicrobiota bacterium; assembly: GCA_034440535.1. Taxonomy (GTDB): domain Bacteria; phylum Verrucomicrobiota; class Verrucomicrobiia; order JAWXBN01; family JAWXCD01; genus JAWXCD01. Next base: position 14,378 of record JAWXCD010000053.1, read on the forward strand.
CCAAGAGCTTGAAACTCTTTGTATGACTTTAAAATTTTTGTCAGGAGCGAACCGGAAGCCATTGGGACCACCGTGTGCCGGGGTATGCGCCACCCGAGTTGTTCTTGAATTTCAAAACCCATCGACTTGGAACCCTCTGCGTAATAAGGACGGAGATTCACGTTTACAAATCCCCAATTATATTTGCCGGCAATCTCCGAACACAACCGGTTGACTTGATCGTACGCCCCTTGAATCCCGATCACCTTCGTTCCATAAACCAAAGAACCCAAGACTTTGCCTTGTTCAAGGTTTGCAGGGATGAGCACGTAACTCTGCATCCCGGCGCTCGCGGCGTTTGCAGCAACTGAATTCGCGAGGTTTCCCGTAGAAGCGCAGGCCACAACTTGAAAACCAAGTTCTTTGGCGCGGCTCAGTGCCACGGAGACAACGCGATCTTTAAATGATAATGTAGGATAATTAACAGTATCGTTCTTTATATAGAGATTTTTAATCCCCAGCCGATCAGCTAAATTTTTCGACCGAACCAGCGGAGTAAACCCCACTTGCAACCCAACTGTCGGCTCAGTATCAATCGGGAACAGTTCCCGGTAACGCCACATTGTATGCGGCCTGGATTCGATCACTTTTCGCGTTAACCGCTTTTTGATTTCCTCGTAGTTGTAATTGGCTTCCAATGGCCCGAAATCGTACTCACATACATGTACCGCCCGTTTGGGATAACCACGTCCGCACTCACGACAACGCAACTCATTAAATAAAGGTTCACTCATTGATCTTAACCGGTCTTCTTATTTTGATACCCGGAAGTTTATGCCACCATGACAATAAAAAACCTCTTCCGTTTCCCATGCATCTCAAAACAGGAGGATCACAAAAGAGGCAAATCAATATAAACCAGTGAATTGCTCCTCTTATTGACCCCCAAATCCATTGATTCAAGGCTGGAATTGGCACCTAGTCGTTCATTTCATTGAACCGGTTGCCGCAGCTTCATCGTGCCAGTCACTCTGCTGCTCTGAATAAGAATTGTCGGCACTTTAATGGTTTTCTTTTTGGCTGTCAACTGATTGAAGTTCCATCTGAATCTGCGAACGCCTCCTTCTCTGCTTGCCTTCCGGCACTAGAGAGCTAAAACGCTGACACAAGTATCATGGATAGATTTTACATTCCTTCTGCACAGTTCGATCTGCAAAACCTTAAACTTACAGGGCCAGAGGCGCACCACTGTACTTCCGTAATGCGCCATAAAACGGGCGACCAAATTGTCGTTTTCAACGGCGCGGGCCATGAGGTTATGGCCGAAATTGTGAGCATCGAAAAGGGAGATCTCTCTCTTAAAATTAAAAATCAGATTAAGTCCAGTCCCTTGCCGTTTGAAATCACACTGGCCCAAGCAATTCCTAAGGGAAAAAACATGGATGTCATTGTGCAGAAAGCCACCGAGATTGGCGTGCGCAGCATTATCCCTGTTTTGTCCGATCGCACGATTGTCCAAGTCGACACCGAGTCGTCCGACCAGAAAACGCAAAAATGGCAACATGTCGTCATCGAAGCCGCTAAACAATGCGGGACTAACTGGATTCCTACAGTGGAAACGCCCGTCGTTTTAAAGTCCTTTTTTAGCCACAAACTTCCCTATGACCTCATGCTCATCGCGTCGTTGCAGTCGGATGCGCTGCATTTTAAAAAGGTTTTAAATAGGTTCGAAGAAGAGAATAAAGGAGCGCTGCCCAAAAGCGTGCTCATCCTTATCGGACCCGAAGGAGATTTTACCCCCGCGGAAATTTCCCGCGCCAAAGGAGCCGGATGCCAACCCATTACCCTCGGCCCCCTTGTCCTGAGGAGCGAAACGGCAGCCATCTACGCTGTCAGCATCCTCGCTTACGAGCTGCAAGTTCTGAAATAACCGAATTGGTGAAATGCGGAGCCGCTGTTCGGGGGCTCGACTCAGCCATGCTGAATTTTTGTCTCACGCGAAGCCGCGAAGCCGCAAAGGCGCGAAGGTTGGGGAAGATGGAAAACACACAGGATTTTCAGCCGCGAAAAGGGGGGCAGGAGAAAAGATAATTTCACGCGGAGACGCGGAGAGCGCGGAGGAAGGAACTATGAAATGAACTGGATGACATCACCGGAGCTATCGTTGATACGGCAATGAAGCTTCACATGGAACTCGGGCGGGGAAATTATTTTGTCCATCCCTCCGCGCCTCAGCGTGAACCAATGAACCCTGCCTGTGCTCCTCAAGTTTCCTTTTCTACGCCTTCCCCAAAATCTGCGGAAATCTGTGATAATCTGAGGTTCCCTCTTTCCCTAGACCTTCGTGACTTCGTGGCTTCGTGTGAAATTGTCTTTACCCTGGTTCTTTCCTGCGCCTTTTCGAGGCCACATTCCCATGTGCTACGCCGCCCGCTGAATATTTTTTTAACAGCTCAACCATGTCAAAATGATTGCGCACAACGGCTTCAATTAGCGCTGTTGAAGACTGTTTGTTGACTAGCGCTTGCTGTGCTTTATTTTTAAGTAAAATATCTGCACATGTGAGTGAGTTTGTCACAGCGGCACTCATCAGAGGGGTCCACATATGGATGTCGCGGGGGTTTGCCTTTGCCCCGTTTTCCAATAAAACTATCACGACGTCTTCATGGTCCCCTGCGGCGGCTAAATGCAACGCTGTTGATTTATCTATGGGCGACTGTTGATTCACGTCCACACCTTTTTTAATCAGATTTTTAACTGTTTTTAGGTCGCCTATTGCCGAAGCAAACAGAAGCGGTGAATAGGTGGTGTCGCCTCCTTTTGAGAGTAAGTTGGCGGAAACATAATCGCGGGCAGCCAACGCACATTTCATGGCTGTCCAATGTGTATTCGAAACTACATTTATTTTCGCTCCATAAGCCACCAACACTTTAACTAATGAGGTGTTTGGCTTCATAGCAGCGCTCATGAGAATGGACCAACCCATATCATCAATGACGTTAGGCTCAGCCCCTTTTTTAAGTAAGATGCGAGCCACTTGTGCATGCCCTTTCAAAATGGCACTTGAGAAGGCGGTTCTCCCCAGGTAATCGCGCGCCAACATGTCAGCGCCGCTTTGAAGAAGCATCTCCACTTGTTTCACATCGCCCGTAGTGGCGGCCCAAAGCAAAGCCGTGTTCCCTCGTTCGGTGCGGTCGTTGGGTTCGGCACCATTTTTTAGCAAAATTTTAACGGTTTCTACGTGGCCACCCATAGACGCATACATCAAAGCTGTTCCGCCCTTAAGATGTCGTTCGTTCGGGTCAACTCCCTCCTTTAAGAGCAATTTTGTGAGAGAGGGATATGGTACAGCGAGCATCAACAAAGTCATTCCGCCGGAGTTGCGCGCATTAACCTCCGCACCCTTTTTGATGAGATAATCTACGACGTTTTCCTTACCCTTTTTTACCGCAAGCATGAGCGCCGTCCAACCGTCGGGATTCGGCGCGTTTATTTCGGCTCCAGCAAGGACCAAAAGCTTGATAATCCTAAGGTCCCCGTTATCGGCCGCCACACAAAGGGACGATTCTTCAAACTTGTCGCGATTCGATATAGAGCACCCTGCTTTCAGTAATATTCTAACGCCTTTTGGATACTTGGCAGCGATGGCATAATAAAGCGCGGAACGTTTATATTTATTTAGAAAATTGACGTCCACCCCCTGTTTAATCAACATTTGCAACACTTTGCCAGAACTCAACCATGCGGCTGTCATCAGTGGAGTAAAACCTGAATGACTGCTTTGATCTGCTCGAGCGCCACTGGAAATTAACGCCTGCACGATGGCTTGGTGATCCCTCCATGCCGCGTAGAGCAGTGGAGTATTGCCATCAGAAAGTGTGGCATTCGCGTCCGCTTTCCGAGCCAACAAATATTTAACAGCTTTAATATCCCCTGCACATGTGGCCGCGATCAATGGCGTTATTTTAGAATCACTTACTGTATTGACCAAAGCTGAATTTTTGTGAATCAGCACAAATGCCTTTTTCCGATCGCCTACTGCAATATAGAAGAGCACATCTGCAATGGGAGCCCCGGCATCACGTAAGAGCCTCACAATGTCGGCATGATGTTGTATCAAAGCCCACTCAATGGAAGTAGGTGCTTGAACTCTTTTGGCGGGAGGAGTCACCAAATAGGAGCAGCGATTAAAATCAGCGCCGTTTTTAAGTAACAACCCTGCAATTTCAACAAACCCACTATAAGAGGCCCAAAGCAATGGCGTCTCGCCCATATGTCCGGTGGCATTAATGTCCGCACCTTGTTTGATTAAAAACCTGCACACGGGAAGATGTCCATGCGACGAAGCAACAATTAATGCCGTACGTCCAAGCTTGTCTAAAGCAGCGTGACCGAACTTGTTATACTGGCTTTTGATCACCCGCAAGTTGCCAGATTGAACTGACTCAAAATAAGAATCGGAATTCATGGATGGTCAGACTAATGAGCATTTGGCTCTTTTTCCAATACTTTCCATCAAATTAAAGAACTCCCCCCCAAGCTATTGCCAATACCCGTATAGCCCCATAGAATTGAAAATGGGTTACACTCGGAATCAACGCAAAGAGCGAAAGGAAAACCCCCTCCCCCCGCTGCCTCCTGCATTTAAAGATCCTATTGATGACTATTTAATTCATCCCGAAACAGAGGCAGGTCTTTCTAAAGGCACCTTGCTCTTGGATCGATACTATATCGAAAAGGTGGCTCATTGGCTTCTCCGCCATGGTTTTGGAAGTTGGACGGAATGCAAAACCGAGGATATTTTGAATTTCCTCGAAGGTAGTTCCAAAACCTTAAAGTCTTCCACCTACCAAAACATGGTGGTTGAAATACGTTTATTCTTTCGTTTTACCTCGCTCACACTTTCGATCCCTGACGCAACTTCAACCCTGCCGACCCCAAAATCTACACGCAAAATTCCCGACTCTTTATCACAAGCTGAACTTTTTAAAATCCTCGATTGCCCTCATCCTCCTGGGGCGCTGGGCTTGCGCGATAAAGCGATCCTTGAATTATTTTACTCCAGCGGGATTCGTCTTTCGGAACTCAGGTCACTTAAAATCCATGAACTCGACCTCGAAAACGGTCTCGCACGGGTGACGGGCAAAGGGTCAAAGACGCGATTAGTTCCGGTGGGTAAAAAGGCCTTGGACGCTCTTTCAATTTATCTGGCTCAAGGACGAGTGCTTTTAGTGAAGGCTCAAACATCCAGTGAAGTGTTCATCACCACCCGGGGCACACCTCTTTCGATTGCGGCCCTTGAAAAAGTTATCAAACTTTGGGCTAAAAGAGCAGGTGTCGAAAAACGTTTTTATCCGCACCTGCTCCGGCATTCCTTCGCCACTCATCTCCTTGAGGAAGGTGCTGATTTAAGAGTAATCCAAGAGATGCTCGGCCACGCCAATATCACGACCACAGAAATTTACACGCACGTCGACCAACAACGACTAAAAAGCCAGCACTCCCGTTTTCATCCAAGGTCGGGCCGTTAATGTTAATGTAAGTTTAAAATTGTCAGATTCACGTTTTAGGACACACTCCTTGATTTTACATGATCAGTTCCCTTGGATACGAATTTAAGAATATGGCGCTTGAACAGCAGGCACTGACTCATTCCAGTCTTCTTCACGAAAATAAAATGCCAGGGCCAGATAATCAGAGGCTTGAATTTTTAGGCGATGCTGTCCTCCAATTAACAATGACCGAGCACCTGTACCAATTGTTCCCCGACTTCTCCGAAGGCCGGCTGACTAAGCTCCGCGCTGCTTTGGTGAACCGTTATGTGCTCGAAAAGTTGGCCATAAAACTCGACCTCGGCAACTATCTCCTCCTTGGCAAAGGTGAGGATGCCAACGGGGGCCGTAAACGTTCTTCAAACCTCGCAGACGCCATGGAAGCGGTCATCGGAGCGGTTTACCTCGATTCCGGGATTGAATGCGCGCGTGAGGTTATCCACACCCTTTTTGCAGATGATATCGAAGCCATGCGCCAAGCCCCGCGCGAGGTTAATCCTAAAGGCGAACTTCAGGAAATGCTCCAGGCAAAGTCTCACGAAAGTCCCGTCTACGAAATCGTATCGGCAGAGGGGCGTGATCACGATAAAACATTTGAAGCCCGCGTCCTCTGGCAAGGAACCGAACTAGGTCGCGGCTCGGGTCACGGTAAAAAACAATCCGAAATCGACGCAGCACTCAACGCACTTCTCGGCCTCGAACTGGCTAAAAATACAGAGCCAAACCCATAGAGGCGTCCTGCCTTCAAACTGGAAATCAGCCATTCTGATTTTTTGTCTCACGCGAAGCCGCGAAGGCACGAAGTTTGGAGAAGATGGAAAACAGACAAGATTTTTAGCCGCGAAAAGGCACAAAATGGGGGGCAGGAGAAAAGATAATTTCACGCGGAGATGCGGAGATGCAATTATGAATGAACTGGATGACATCTCGGGAGCCATCGTTGATGCGGTAGTTAAGATTCACATGAAACTCAGGCCGGGAATTAGTCTGTCCATCCCCTTTGAATTCCGCAATTTTTTCTCCGTGTCTCCGCTCCTCCGCGTGAACCAATGATCCCCTGTCTGTCCTCTTTTTAGGGCAAGTAACCCGTACGACCTTATCTGCGTTTTCACAGATTCCATTTCCTACGCCTTCCCCAAAATCTGCGGTCCCTCTTTCCCTAAACTTTCGTTGCTTCGTGACTTCGTGTGAGATTAATTTTTCTTGGTTTCTTTCTTGCGTCTTTTGCGTCTTTTCGTGGCTGATTCATTCACTCAAAGTTGAGGCGCAGTAAGTCATAGCGGCACTACCAGTCCTTCCGCCGCCGCCAACTTTTTCTGATTCGCATCGAAGGTGAGAAACTCGTTCACGCCCAGGTGAAGCGCAGTAGCGACATGCAGCACGTCCAATAATCGGTGACCTTCGGCTAAGGTGTGAGTGCCGCTCAGCGACTCAGCACGATGATGCACGTCAGCCCAATCCACAGGCAGCGTGGTCAAGATTCCCGCGTTCAAATCAATTTGAATGTCGCGTAGCATTTGCTGGCCTTCATTTTGCGGTAATCCTTTGGTTCTGTCATTGCAGTGCAAACGAATTTGGAATCGCACAGACTGACGAAACTCCAGCAGCAAGAGACTAGATACTCTCAAGGGACCCACAAGCTTCAGCATGAATGCATCCGCTTTGCTGGAATTGACCTGGGTCCGGTAAAGCGCATAGAGAAAGGAAAAGCCCGAAAAATGCATCAACCTTCCTCCCCTTCCAACTCATCCGCCCGCATGGATGCCACCTCCGCTTCGGTAAATACCCGTTCGCCCCAAATGGCCTTCCGACGAGCAGAAAAGTCGGGTTTGGCGGGATCGGCATCCCCCTTTGACTCCCATCCCGTGAGCACAGCAATAGGTTTTCCTCGTTTCTCGATATGGATAACCTCAATTCCTTCCAATAACAGTCTTGCCTAATTTTTGTCCCACACGAAGGCACGAAGACACGAAGGTTGGGGGGAAAGGGAACCGCAGATTAAAATAGATTTACGCAGATTTAAGGAAAGCGCAGGAAATGGAAACTTGCGAAGCACAGGCAGTAATGTATGGGCTACTCGCCCGAAAAGGAGCACAGAGATGATTGTCTATGTCACGCTGACTACGGCTCCTGAGGAGCCTACAAACTTAGGACGGACAATCCTGTCTGTCCTTTCAAACAAACCTGCTTGTTCGTTTCATCATCCCAAAACCTCCGCGCTCTCCGCGACTCCGCAGGAAATTATCTTTTCCCCTGCCCCCCTTTTTGCGCCTTTTCGCGGCTAATGTCTGTTTCTTCCTCAAATCCCTTCAATGGAACGATACTCACCCAGCTTGACTGTAATTTACACTATGGTAGGGTTGTATATGCCTTTGATCAGCATACCAGCCCACTACGATGGATCTCATGTCCTTCTAGATGAGGCCATTAATCTTCCCCCAAACACCCGGTTAATAGTGACGGTTTTGGATGATTCTGACCCGGATCGCGCAGCCTTTCTTGGAATGTCTTCATGCGCTCTGAATGCCGCATATTCTGATGAAGAGGTGGAATACACAGAAAACGATTTGCGCAAATGAAGCCCGGATCGATTGGACTGGCACACATTCAGCAGTCCGATGGTAGGTTTAAACAACGACCTGTGGTTGTTTTGCAAGAAATGCCACCATTTTCTGATTTTCTCATCTGTGCCATCAGCTCCCAACTTCGGCATCAAAGTCCTGAATTTGATGAAGTCATCAACAATACCGATAGTGACTTTGCAACAAGCGGTCTGAAAGTCACTTCCTTGATTCGACTCGGATTGCTTGCCACTCTTCCAAGAACAGCTCTTCTGGGGGAACTAGGCACCATTTCCGAACAACGACTGGCCAGACTCCGCGTACAGCTCGCCCGACATATCAGAGGATAATCCCTTCAAGTGTTTTTGGACTACTCTCCTTTAGTTTTTCAATTTCTTTCCCTTATTTCCTTTTTGCGCCTTTTGCGCCTTTTCGCGGCTAAGTCTTTTTTCCATCTTCCCAAACCTTTGCGGCTTCGCGTGAGACAAATATTCAGTAGGACTGATTCGTGGAATGCATAAACAATCGGGCGCATCAGGCTTTGAGCGACTTGAGAACCTGAGCCGAGGATTTATGACGCCGTGCCTTGGTTGTCTTTTCGTCCAGAGCGGCGCGTGTCTTCGCATTGGGAATGCGATCCTCATAACGCGACTCGATTTCTCCCCTATTTACGTTTCCACATTTGCGTTTTATATGCCTCACTTTTTCCATACACCCCTTATTCGAATGAGACCTACTTATGGTAGGTTTCGTTGCGATTGATTTTGAATGCTCGGTAGAGTTGTTCGAGGATGAGGACGCGGGTGAGTTGATGCGGGAAGGTCATCTTACCTAGGGAAAGAGTGAGGTCCGCGCGTTCGAGAATCGTTTCATCCAAGCCGAGGGAACCTCCAATCACGCACACGATATCGCTCTGGCCGCGGATCCCAAGTTCGTTGAGGTGACTTGCGAAATCAATTGAAGGCATCTGTGGGGCGTCGGGCGTCAGTGCGATGACGTATTGAGGTTTTTTGATATGTTCGATCAACCTGTCGCATTCTGCCTTGCGGACTTGGACTTCTTGGGCGCGGGAAAGTGAGTCGGGGGCTTTTTCCTCTGTGACCTCTTGAATATTGAGGACAGCATAACGGTCCAGTCTCTTCATATATTCATCGACAAGGCCTTCAAGGTTTTTATCTCGAATTTTACCGACCGCAAGGATTCGAATACGCATTAAGGATTAATGAAGCCTAAAAAATGCCGACCCAACAGAAAAATAAGAGATAACGTTATTTTTTATCTTTATCAGGTCCGTAGGACACTTTGACCGGCACACCTTTTTTTACCATTTTAACCAATTTTAAGGCGTTCCAGTTCGAGAGCCGAAAACATCCATGAGATTCAGTGCGACTGATTTCCTCAGGATGCGGTGAACCGTGTATCCCATACCCTTTACGATTGAGGGCAATCCAAACCAGACCCACTGGATTATTAGGACCGGGTTTTAAAGTTAGTTTTCGAGCCAGCATCTGTGCTTCCTCCGACTCCGGGAAGTTGGCCGGATCAAAAATGTAATAAGGATTCTCGAGAGTGCTCACCACTTTAAGCTGACCCACCGGACGCTTTTCAGGACGCCTCGCAATCGAACAAGGGAACTGGGCTACCAAAGTACCCTGAGCATCGTACGCGCGTAAAAGTTTATCCGACAAATTGATATCCAGCCGCGCGGCTACCGGAAGGGTGAACCCATTCACATTGGGAACAGTCAACACCGTTCCAACAGGCGGGTTCGGCCACTTTTTAATATGCGCATTTAGCTTTTTTAAACCTGCTTGGGAAGCATGAAACTTTTCAGCAACCAGTTCCTGAATAGATTCATGGGACAAACTTTTTTTCCTAGATTTTTCCAACCACGTGTTAGGGATCAACCCGAGCGAATCATGGTCAGCTTCCGTTACAACATATGAAGTAAAAACCGTGGCCACGTCACCCATCACCTCCAACGTCGCGACATTCAATTCGCCGGTAGCCTTATAACCTTTAATTCGTTGCCATTCCTTTAAGGCAAACCGACTGCGACTCCCTAGTTCTCCGTCGATACAATTCGGGGCAATGTTCATCCGATCCAGTAAGATCTGGGCGGCCATGATTTCCCTAAAGGTCAATCCCGGTTCAGGCGTGGGAGGCGCATCTTTAGATTTCGTGAGACCCAACGAACTGCTGGAAGTCTCCGGAAATTGTTGAGCGCTTCCCGGCGCACACAAAACTAACGACAGTAAAATCAATCGCAACACATGCACGCTGAGCCTAGAGCTTTCACCGTGCCAAAATTAAAAACGCAACGCATGAAGTTTAAGGTTTCGTCGCCCGCTTAGAAACATTGCCCTCGAAGGCTTGCAGAAATTTGATCAGTTCATTTAATCTACTTTTAGCTGAACTTTCCAATAGCCTTGGAAATTTGCCACCGACCATAACAAAGTCGCCCCCTCGCCGAGCCATGATCTTCCCTTCTTTGACTTCGAGATCAGACACGTTGAAAACCGCACAGCGCACTTTAATTTCCGTGAGCAAAAACATCAAGTCCACAGGTTTTGGAAACTTCCCGTACCTATCTCGGAAACTGACTTTCAACTGATTCAATTCGTCCAGTGATGAAACCTCAGCCATCCGACGGTATGCCGCAATGCGATCGGTGGTTTCCGAGATAAATGAAGAGGTGATCCACGCACCCTCGATTCCTGATTCCCCCGAAAAAGATTCTTCCCGGGTTCTAATGAAATCGAGCCTTACAGGGACGTCCACGCGCATCGGAAGTTTTTCACCTTTCAGTTGGGCAATAGTCGATTTGAGGAGGTGACAATACAAATCGAACCCGATAGCGATAATGTGTCCGCTCTGTTGCGTGCCCAAAATGTTCCCGGCTCCTCGGATTTCCAGATCGCGCATTGCGATTTTGAACCCGGCCCCCAGGGAGCTGTATTGTTTAATCGCACTGACTCTTTTACGTGCGTTCTGTTGAATCATAAGATGCCGAGGCAAAAGCAAATACGCGTACGCACGATTCCCCGCGCGCCCGACCCTCCCCCTCAACTGGTAAAGGTCCGCCAACCCGAATCGGTCTGCACGATCGATGATGATGGTGTTTGCATTTGGAATATCCAAGCCGCTTTCAATGATCGTCGTCGAGACCAATACATCGGACCGACCCTCAACAAAATTCAGCATGACCGCTTCCAGCTCGTCTTCGTGCATTTGCCCATGGCCTACATCGATCTTTGCCCCGGGCACTAATTCCTTTAATCGGTCCCTGACGTGAAGAATCGTTTCAACACGATTATGCAAAAAGTAAACTTGCCCACCCCGTTCACGCTCGCGCTCGATGGCAGTCCTAATAATCCGCTCATCATAAGCAGCGATCACTGTCTCGACCGGAATCCTATTTTTGGGCGGGGTTTCAATAGTGCTCATGTCACGCGCGCCCGACAACGCCAAGTATAAAGTCCGAGGAATAGGCGTGGCACTTAAAGTGAGCATATCAACCAACCGGAACCGGTCTTTAAACTTCTCCTTTTGCACCACCCCGAACCGTTGTTCTTCATCCACGATCACCAAACCAAGATCCTTGAACTGCACGTCCTTTGAAATTAACCGATGCGTCCCGATCACCACATCCACCTTACCTAAAACGAGGGCTTTGATCGTGTCCTTCTGTTGTTTTTGAGTGCGGAACCGACTCAAAATATCGATCGTTATGGGGTAGTCAGCAAAACGTTCGCATAACGTTTTATAGTGTTGCTGCGCCAAGACAGTTGTAGGACAAAGAAATGCCGCCTGTTTCCCGGTGGTCACACATTTAAAGATGGCACGGATCGCCACTTCCGTTTTCCCAAAACCAACATCCCCGCAGATTAACCGGTCCATCGGCTTATCTGATTCCATGTCCTGTTTACTATCGAGAATAGCTTTTTCCTGATCCGACGTTTCTTCGTACAAAAAGGCGTCCTCGAACTCGTGCTGCCATTTGCCGTCAGGCGGAAAGGCGTATCCCTTTTGAGTCTCCCGCTCGGCGTGCACCTTTAACAACTGCGCCGCATAATCCAACACGGCTTTATGTGCAGCAACCTTCGCCCGTTCCCAACGTGATCCCCCCAATGTATCTAAGGTGGGATGCCTTCTGCCCACGCCCACGTATTTGGAAACTAAATAAGCTTGGTCAATCGGCACGTAAAGTTTCGAACTTTCCGCGTACGTAATGACCATCACTTCCTGATCACGCCCCTCTACGGGCATTTGCTGCAGGCCGGAGTACAAACCTATCCCATGCCTGAGGTGGACAACGTAATCACCTTCAGCGATGTCACTAAAATCCACCGCGGCCCCTGCGGCCCTCATTTTAGCCAAACGCTCTTGGCGCCTGAGCATGCGCAAGGTCTGATACCTTCCAAAAATTTCGGCATCGGAAAGCACCACCATCTTTGCGTCTGGGACCAAAAACCCGTGCAACAACGCCGCCACTTCCAGTCGTGTCTTTGCAGTCAACACGATACCCGCCTCGGATAAAACTTCTCGCAACCTATGAAGTTCACCCTCGTTATTTCCGTAGATATAAATATCCCAACCTTCGGCGATCCACTCCTTCAGCTGGCGAAAAAATAAGGCGCGCCGTTGTTCGTGAATGACGATATCGGCCATTACATCCGCATTAAATGAGTGCGCGAGAAAATGAAACCCGTCATCGGCCGGTTGACTACTCAAAACGAAGTGAACATCCCCACCGGCTGCATCATCCGCATCGTCATCACCTTCGTCACGAATTGTGATAAACCCTTCCCCCAAGTATTCATCAAGGAACGCGATCGGACCGCCATCTTTAACGCGCCGATCGACCCCCAGAAGGATCTTCACCTCGTTTAAAGTCCCCACCGAAGTTTGAGAGTCGACATCAAATTCTCGAATGGATTCAATCTCGTTCCCGAAAAACTCAAGGCGGACAGGGCGCAGTGTGTTAAGCGGAAAGATGTCTAGGATACCGCCCCTGCGCGAAAACTGACCGAACGAATGAACGGCCTTTGCGTTTTCGAACCCGTTTGAAACAAGACGTGCGCATAAATCGTCAAGCACCAGTGTCTCACCCTTTCGCAGCGGAATGATTTCGTTACGAAGCGCCTCAGGATCGGTCAGCGGTTGACGCCAAGCCCCATCTGTCGTGACGATGATTTCATGCTTCCTTAAGCCCTCAGTGGCCAACCTCGCAAGGAGCACCACGCGTTCGGCGTCCAGCTCGGCGTCAGCCACAATTGCCTCGTCGTCAATCGGTTCTTGCTCAGTAAAAAAAGAGACCGCATGCTCCACTCCTGCCGCTTCCAAGTAAGCTTTAATATCCGAAAACAACACCTCTTGTCGTTTCTGATCCGGAGCCAAAACAACCAGCGGTCGCCCCATTTTGATTAAGGTCGCCGCAATTAAAGCGGGTTTGGCGGCATCCGTAATTCCTCGGCAATAGACAGTTTTCTTCCCGCCCACCGACGAGAGGCAGGATTTCAACGGTGCTGTACCGGCCAGAAGCCGGAGCAATTCTGACGTATGCGAATTCAACGCGGTTCCAATAAACACGTTCGGTCCCACATGTCAAAGCTGGCATACAGCCAGATCCACAAAAAATGAGGAAATTGGCAGCGAAAAGGCGCAAAACACAGGGAGAAGATAATCTCACACAAAGCCACGAAGACACGAAGGTTTAGGGAATGACTAACCGCAGATTAATACAGATTCACGCAGATTTTTGGGAAGGCGTAGAAAAGGAAACTTGATGAGCACAGGCAGTGCTCATTGGTTCACACGGAGGCGCGGAGAGAATGGGCCAAATAATTCCCCCGCCCGAGTTCCATGTGAATCTTCATTGCCGCATCAACGATGGCTCCGGTGGTTGTCATCTAGTTCATTCGTAGTTTCTTCCTCCGCGCTCTCCGCGCCTCCGCGTGAAACTCTCTTCTCCCCTGCCCCCCCTTTTTTGCGTCTTTTGCGCCTTTTCGCGGCTAATATCTGTATTCCCCTTTTCCAACCTTCGTGGCTTCGTGTGAAATTATTCTTTCCCCCACCTTCGCGGCTTCGCGTGAGACAATAATTCAGCAGGGCTGATTGAGTTTGTTCTTTATGTGAGTACGTATATTCTTTGTAAGCATGTCACTCCCCACCTCCCACCAGACTCTCATGTCGATAGCCGCCAACATTGAGAAAGTGATCCACGGCCAGAAAAATAACCTCCGGAAAATCATTGCCGCTTTTGCATCGGGCGGGCACGTACTCCTTGAAGATAGTCCGGGCACCGGCAAAACAACCCTAGCTAAATCTCTCGCGCGTTCAGTGGACTCAACCTTTTCGCGAGTTCAATTTACCCCTGACCTACTGCCGACTGATATTTTAGGGGTCTCGGTTTTCAACCAGAAGTCCCAAGAATTTCAGTTTCATCCGGGGCCTATCTTCACCCAAATCCTGTTGGCCGATGAAATCAATCGCGCATCTCCGCGCACTCAATCCGCGCTCCTCGAGGCGATGGCGGAACACCAGGTCAGCGTCGAAAATTCCCGTCACGACCTTGGCCCATTTTTCTTTGTCATTGCCACTCAAAATCCCATCGAAACCCAAGGGACGTATCCCCTACCTGAAGCGCAGATGGACCGATTCGCAATCAAAACTTCCTTGGGTTACGTGGCCCCTGAAGTTGAGGTCGAGATTCTTTCTCGCCAACAAAAGGTTCATCCCCTCGATGACCTCAAACCTTGCGCAACAAAAGCCCAACTGGAAAACTTGCGCGCCTTTTGTCAGGAAGTCACTGTGTCGCAGGGATTAAAAAAATATATTGTCGACCTTGTTCAGCACACGCGCACGGCACAAGGCATAAAACTGGGCGCGAGTCCACGCGCCTCCCTCGCACTTATGAAAACGGCCCAAGCCTTAGCGGTGATCGAGAACCGCGATTTTGTCATCCCGGAGGATATCCAGGAACTCGCTGTCTCCGTCTTGGCGCATCGGCTCAGCTTGGATCCCCAAGCCCGGTTCGGGGGCCTCACACAGGAATTTGTGGTGGCTGACGTGGTTCGCTCAGTGAAAGTTCCTGTATAATAAAGGTTTACCCCATTTCAGTTTGCCAGAGCACTAGGCCATGAGTTTTTTTGATTTAATTTCTTTTTGGATACTCAAAAGCTTTTTCCATTTGGAACGTTGGATCATATTGCGCACGACAGGTGAAGGGCGGATCTTTTTAATCGTGGTTCTGGCCAGCGGTTTCATGGGTCTTAACACCTATGAAACTCAGATTTACCAGGGGTTCGCCATCTTGGCGTGCATAGCCCTTCTCGGTTGGATGGGGAGCAACCTCAAAAGAAAGATCGTCATCCAGGTGGAGCGACGCGTCCCTGCATTTGCGGGAAGCCAAGAAGATTTCAGCCATTTTGTAATCATCACTAACGTGGAGAAGAAGCCTTTGCCCGCAGGCATGCTCCTTTACGAATCCATCGATTTCCCGGTACCGGACAAGAAGACTTTTTTGGCTGAACTCGAACGATTTCGGCGAAGCCCAGAAAAGATGAACCCGTTTATCCGTTATTCAATGGCACGGGTAATCACCTGGAAGCGGCTCCTCCGCTCGCAGGGCACCGCGTTTACCAACGGTTGTCCCATTCCAATTCTGAAACCTGGCGAATCAACTACCTTGCGCGTGAGTTCAACCGGGCGTTCACGGGGAAGACTCCATTTTACCGGCGTTAAAGTGTTAAACCCCGACCCAACTGGGCTTTTTTATTCCGTCAGTAGCATCGCGTGCAGGTCATCCATGACACTCCTACCGAAACAACACAGCGTGGGTCTCATCAATCTCCGCGGAAAAAGTCGTTATGAACAAGGAGGCGTTGCCTTAGCTGCAGTGCTCGGTGAGTCAGAAGAATTCGTTTCCATGCGCGAATATCGTCCCGGTGATCCACTCAGGCGCATTCACTGGAAAAGCTGGGCTCGGACCGGGCAACCTGTGGTGAAAGAATTCCAGAACGAACAATATGTGCGACATGCCTTAATACTCGACACTTTCGCCACGCCTATTCTCGAACCAATCTTTGAAGAAGCCCTTCAAGCAGCATCCTCATTTGTGTGCAATATTTCTACCCAAGAAGCATTACTCGATCTGATGTTTATAGGGGATAAATCTTATCGGTTTACCGTGGGGCGCGGCACGGATTTGACGAGTTCCATGCTCGAAATCTTGGCGTGCGTGCGTTCTTCAGAATCTGGAATTGACCAGCTTGAAAACTTAATTTTGCGGCATATTGAAACCATGAGTACAGCCATCATTATTTTATTAGGTTGGGACGCCCCTCGCCAGAAGTTGGTCCGGCGCCTCCAACAATTGAACGTGCCCTTACTCGTATTGGCATACGCTCGCCGCGCCAAAGATAAGTTCGACTTTATTGATTTTGCGGCGGATAAGTGCACCTTTAAACAAGTAAACCCCGGTGACACCCCTCGCGTGCTCACTACATTATGAAATTTCCTCCTCTCATGATGGGCATCGTACTGATCTTCTGGGGCTGGAGTCGCGATCAATGGTTGGTGGGTGTGGCCGCGGCTATCGTCGTTGAGACCCTCAGGTTTATCCCTTTCAGGCTTCAACTTAAGGAGTCAGATTTCCGCAAGGTTTTTGATGTCACAGTGAGTTTGTTTCTCATCGCCATTGTGTTGGGATTTATTGTGCTTTTTAATCGCGGCACCCCAGCGCTCCTTCACTCAATCAGGTACTGGTCAGCCATGGTTTTTCTCCCTTTTTACCTGACGACTCTCATTTCCACTCAAAACCACGCCTACTCGCGGGTCTTTTTTTACGTGCTTCGAAGATATTTCAAACAAAAGGATCTAGACCCACAACCTTTGCCGGTAGGTATTATTTACTTTTTCCTTGTTCTCATCGTCAGTGGACAAACCTACCCCGTCCGTCCTTTCTACCCACTCCTTTTTTGCCCCATCGCCTTTATGGGTCTTTTTTTGCTCCGCCCTCTCAAACGGATGACGATCGGTTGGGTGACTCTTATTTTGACCGGGTGCTTCATGGGCTACGGTTTACAATGGAGCCTGCACGAAGCCCATATGCGGATCGATGAAGCGGGGGCAAATGTAGTGTATTGGCTCAAGAACGGGAACTTCGACGCTTACAAGACATCGACGGCCATCGGGTCGATTGGAAAGATTAAGATGTCCGACCGGATTGTTCTGCGCGTCAAACCATTGAAGAATCAACGGCCCCCGTTCCTTCTCCCCACCGCTTATTACAACAACTACAGGAATGGCGATTGGATCGCTTTTAAATCCGCTTCCCGACAGGTCGACGTGCCGGCGAATGGTATTACTTGGCAAATTTCAGATTCTAAAGATTTGAAAGACGACTTGATGATTCTCATGTACCCAGGCAAAAATTTTGAAACGTTACCCGCACCGGCAGGCACGGTTCGGTTTGATAACCTGCGAGTGGAATCACTTGCGCTCCTTCAACTGGGAAGTTTCAGAGCAAAGGGCGCGGACCTATTACTCCGGTATCGCGTAGCCATCGTCCCCGCATTTGAGCACGCTAAAAACCCGGACGAAACGGATCTTCTGATTCCAGATGAAGAACGCCCGGGGTTGCGCCAGTTCGCGAAAGAAAGCGGGTTAACCGGGCGCAATCCGACCGAGTCCATGGCTCTGATTGAACGTCTCTTTGAGGGTTCCTTCAAATACACCAAATTTTTAGAGTCTTCAGAATCCGGTTCTCTCTTCAAAAAACCAACGCCTGTCTCGAATTTCCTCCTCAAAACCAAAAATGGGCATTGCGAATATTTTGCAACCGCCGCAGCTATGCTCCTGCGAGAAGCAGGAATCCCGGCCCGTTATGTGACAGGATACGCTGTTCAGGAGTTTAACTCCAAGGACGGTATGTTTATCGTGAGGCACAATCATGCCCACGCTTGGGTTCAGGTTTATATCCAAGGTAAATGGGTGCCTTTCGACCCCACCCCCTCCTCATGGACCGCCATCGAAACCACTGCCGTGTCACCCTGGCGAATGTTAAAGGATAAACTAAGCGACTTGTGGTTGGGCTTTAATAATATCCGCTATTACGGGTTTGAAGACTTTTCCCCTTCATCACTGGTCCCCTACTTAATTGCCCTCCTGCTTATACCGGGAGTGATCGTCTATCGGCGCATTAGAAAAACAGCGGCTCGCATAAAGGCCCAGCCAACCGCGACGATTGATTCACTTCAAACGATCTGGCAAAGATTTGAAGGCCTCCTTTCCAAACAAGGTTACGTAAGACCCCATAGCTGTGCCCCCCTTCAATGGATCCGCGAAACCGCGCCCAAACTGGGCCACCCAATCGAAGCCGAGAAGCTCCTGAATTTCACACTTAAATATTACAAACTCCGTTACGGATCAGAAAACGAAAGGGTCTTGGAAAGCGAAATAAACCAACTCAACGCTCTCATCGACTCCATTCACATCGGCGATAAACCCGAGAATCAAACGCCTCATGTCGCCCATTAAAATCATCTTCGCCGGTGCTCTTTGTCGCCCCTAAGTTTACAATTTACTTTTTTGTCACGTAAATGCGTGTATCTTTTCGCATTGACAGGGTCCTAGCTAATTTTTAAGGTCACGCGGATTCAGGGTTTGCCCCGCGCCACACTCACAAGTGTTCTCGGGGCTTTTTTATTGTCTTGTTACTGAGAGTTAAGAATTTTTATGACAAATACGATTCTGGTTGGAGCCCAGTGGGGTGATGAAGGTAAAGGTAAAATTATCGATGTATTGACGGAAACCGCTGAGGTCGTCGTGCGTTCTCAGGGCGGCTCAAATGCGGGGCATACTGTGCTTATCGGCGACAAAAAATACGTTCTGCACCTCTTACCCTCGGGGATCCTCCGTAAAAACAAAGTTTGTGTCATCGGTAACGGGGTCGTGATTGATCCCCCCGGTCTAGTTAAGGAAATCCAAGAACAAGAGAAAAAAGGGGTTAAGATCACCCCAAAAAACTTGCGCATTTCGGAAAACGCTCATGTTGTTCTCCCTTTCCATAAGCAGATGGACGAACTCCAAGAAAACCTAAAAGGTAAACGCAAAATCGGGACCACCAAACGCGGGATTGGTCCGACCTACTCCGACAAAGCAAACCGCAACGGATTGCGCATGATTGACCTGATCCAACCTAGCGTTTTTTCACGTAAACTTCGTGAGAAGTCTAAGGAGTCAACCACTGTCCGAATTCTTGGCAAAAAAGCGGCCAAAATGAGTGCATTTGAGAAAGAGTATTTGGCTGCCAGCGCAAAGCTTAAACCGTTCGTCACCAATACCGCCGTGTACCTCCACGAAGCGCACAAGGCCAAGAAGGAAATTCTTTTCGAAGGTGCCCAAGGTACATTTCTCGACATTGATTTTGGAACTTACCCGTACGTCACTTCCTCAAACACCACCGCCGGGGGAGCCTGCACAGGTAGCGGCTTTCCTCCAAACCGAATCGACCATGTCTTAGGCGTGTTAAAGGCCTATACGACACGGGTTGGCGAAGGTCCGTTCCCCACGGAAGACGATGCCATTGGGGATTTACTTCACGAAATGGGCCGCGAATACGGTTCTACCACAGGCCGCGCACGTCGTTGTGGTTGGCTTGATTTAGTGGTCGTCAAATACGCAATCCTCATCAACGGGATCGATGGCTTGGCTGTAACCTGTCTGGACGGGCTGGACTCCTTAGAGACCGTTAAGGTTTGTACTTCATACAAGTGCGGAGGCAAAACGATCACGAACGTGCCTAACGATCTAGATCAATTTAACAACTGTCAGCCGGTTTACAAAACGTACAAGGGTTGGAAACAGGATATTTCCAAGGCCCGCAAGTGGACCGACCTCCCGAAACTCGCGAGGGATTACCTGAAGTCCATTGAAGCGGCGACTGAAACCAAACTCAAAATTGTGTCAGTCGGTCCGAACAGGGAACAAACGATCACTATTTAATCAACCCCGATGGTACAATCCGACAAAATCCCAACACATGTGGCCGTCATCATGGATGGCAATGGGAGATGGGCAAAAGAACGGGGACTCCCGCGCATTTCTGGTCATCGTCAAGGGGTGGAATCAGTGCGGGCGATTGTGCGAACCTCTGGAAAAGCGGGGGTGAAGTTTTTAACGTTATACGCATTTTCGACGGAGAATTGGAAACGCCCAAAGACAGAAGTTTCGGCGCTCATGCAATTACTGGAGAAGTTTCTGAAAAACGAGATCCCCGAGCTCGACAAGAATAACGTGCGATTAAGGGCGATTGGACGCATTGCGGATTTACCTGAGCGTTGCCAGAAACAGTTGGCGGCTTCGATTCTTGCCACTGAGAAAAACACCGGGTTAACATTAATCCTCGCCCTCAGTTATAGTGGGCGCGCCGAGATTATTGATGCCATACAAACACTCTGCCGGAAAAGTGCCGACAAAACACTACGGCCAGAAGATGTCACAGAAGAAATGGTGAGCCAATCTTTGTACACAAGTGAATACCCCGATCCTGATTTACTCATCCGGACAAGTGGTGAGATGCGGATTAGTAACTTTATGAATTGGCAGATGGCGTACACCGAGATTTACGTCACGAAAACTTTGTTCCCCGATTTCCGCGAAGACCAGTTTCATGAGGCTGTTGCTGAATATGGCCGACGTCAGAGGAGATTTGGAGGCATCGAATCATGAAGATGCGTGTATTTAGCACGATAGTCCTGTGGACCCTGGTGCTGGTCGTTATTTTTACGGACTGGTTGCCTGGTTATTATTTGTTCTTTTGTTCGATTCCTTTTATCGGGCTACTGGAGTATTACCAACTTCTTGAGAAACAAGGCGCGCGCCTCGCGCACGGGAGCGCTTGTCTCGCGGCATTGACCCTGCAAGCGGGAACCATCTTTTTGTATACGTCAAAACCCAGTTTTTTTACTGAGAGTCCCTTTTTATTTAGTGTTGCGATTGTGACTATCCTGTCCGTTTGGGTGCTTTTTGCGTCGTTGTGGCGGAGTGGAGAGCGGTCACCTCTTGAGACTGTCGGCGGCACTTTGTCAGGTTTTATTTATGTCCCTTGGCTGTGGCACTTCCTTTCATTGCTGGTGTTTGCAGTCCCGGGGCTGACCACAAAAGAAGGTGGGCATCTTCTTTTGTACCTGCTGATTGTCACGAAATTCACAGACATGGGCGCCCTTCTCACCGGAATGGCGTTCGGACGTCATAAGATGTCACCTAAGATTAGTCCCAAAAAAACATGGGAAGGATTTGCGGGCGGGATTGTCCTTTCTGTCGCCTCCAGTTTTGCACTTAAAATGATTCTCGGAGACAACCTCCCTGTAATTTCCGTTGCGTCATCAATTTATTTGGGGTTAATTCTCGCCCTGTCTTCTGTTGCGGGGGATTTGGCAGAATCTTTATTAAAGAGAGGCGCCAACATTAAAGATTCGGGGTCAATAGTCCCCGGAATCGGAGGAGTTTTAGATTTAATCGATAGCCTTCTGTTTACGGCTCCGATTCTGTATCTGTACCTGAGGTTCACAGCATGAAAAAACGCGTTGTAGTATTGGGATCCACAGGGTCCATAGGCACAAGCGCCATGAAAGTGGCGAGAGGCATTCCCGACCGCATGGAAATTGTCGGTCTAGCGGCCAACCGCAATGCCGCTCTTCTTCTCGAACAAACCCGAGAGATTAATCCTTTGGTCGTCAGTGTCACCTGCCCCGATAGTTTTAAGCAATTTAAACAAGGTCTCAATGGGCATCAGCCTCGATTGCTCCAAGGTGTGGAAGGGCTCGAAGAAATTGCTTCAATGCCAGAAGCCGATATCGTCTTGATCGCGATCGTGGGTGTCGCCGGATTGCGTCCAGCGCTGGCGGCTATTCGCGCGGGTAAAGATATCGCTGTCGCGAGCAAGGAGATTCTCGTGGTGGCTGGCGAAATCGTTATGCGCGAGGCCAAAAAATACGGGGTCAACGTGTTCCCGGTTGATAGCGAGCACAGCGCGATCTGGCAATGTCTCGACGGTAAACCGGTAGACAGCATCAAACGCCTCATTCTGACGGCTTCAGGGGGTCCCTTTCGTGGTAAGAAAGCCGACGAACTGAAAAATGTGACGGTCGAGCAAGCACTCAAACACCCGACGTGGACCATGGGCCAGAAGATCACGATCGATTCCGCGACGCTTTTTAACAAAGGCCTCGAAACTATTGAGGCTAAATGGTTGTTTAACATCCCAATGAACCAAGTTGACGTCATTGTGCACCCTCAAAGCATTATTCATTCGATGGTCGAATTTAATGATGGCGCTGTCATTGCTCAACTGAGCGTTTCAGATATGTGTTACCCAATTCAATACGCTGTGACATATCCTGATCGTGTGCCGGGGGCTATGAAACTTCTGGATTTCGCAAAGATGGGTTCATTGACTTTTGAAGAGCCTGATCTGAAGACCTTCCCCGCCCTGATGTTGGCAAGGGAAGCGGGCAACACCTGCGGGACTTTGCCCACTGTGTTAAACGCGGCTAACGAGGTCGCTGTAGATAACTTTTTAAATCGTCGTATCAAATTTCATCAAATTTGGGAGATAGTAGAAGAATGTATGCGCCGGCATTCCGTGATCAAAGATCCGGATCTCGATGTGATTGAATCAGTCGATGCCTGGACCAGAAAGGAAGCTCAAATCTTGTGTCAGAAATAATTCAATATGTGTGGGTCTTTATTGCGGTAGTCTTTTTCTTCAGTCTCGCTATTGGCGTTCATGAGTGGGGACATTTTCTTGCCGCACGCTGGCAAGGTTTAAAGGTGGACCGTTTCGCCATTGGCTTTGGACCACCGCTGATGAGCTGGCGATGGAACGGAGTCGAATATTGCATATGCAGTATTCCTTTAGGCGGATACGTCGCGCTCCCTCAAATGGCACCCATGGAAATGATCGAAGGTGAAAATAAAACAAAGACCAAAGACCTTCCTCCCGTTTCTGCTGAAGCTAAAATCATTACAGCCTTCTTTGGTCCGCTCTTCAGCTTTCTGTTGGCCCTCGTTCTGGCGGCTATCGTGTGGCAAGTGGGCGTTCCACGATTAGAACTCGAAACTCAAAAAGTCATTGGTTACGTCGATCCCACCAGGGTGGAAACCGCAAAAATATTACAAGCGGGCGACGAAGTTCTCGAGGTCGACGGCGCAAAGGTCACTGGGTTCATGGATATCTACATTAATGTGGTCCTCGGTTCCAACGATACAATCGCCATGAAAATCAAGCGGGACGGCAATATCATGGACGTGACTTTGGTCCCTGAAAAAAAGGAAAAAGGAGAAATGCGTCGTTTGGGTATCGCTCCCGCCCAAAAGGTGTTTGTTGAACGAGTTGGTAAAACATCCCCTGGAGCAGCGGGGGGCGTGCAAAAAGGTGATGAAATTCTCGAGGTAAATTCTCTTCGCGTACTCTCACCTGAAGCCTGCGCGGATATTATTCAAAAAAGCAAAGACGTCCCGATTACTCTGAAGGTTCTACGAAATGGGCAGGAGAAGATGCTGGATGTCACGCCTAGGCTCATGGCCGATACGAAAGGTCTCGATAAAGATATGCCCGATGGTTGGGCGGGGATTGGGATTCAATTCCAAACTCCTGAATACAAATTAGCCTATCCTACAATCAGCAGGCAGTTTACTCGGATCTGGTTCCAAACGAAAAAAACGTGGATCGCCCTCTTTAGCTCAAAATCGGACGTCAAACTTAAAGACATGAGTGGCGCGGTTGGAATTGTTGATACCTACTCGCGGTTGTTAGGAATCAACGGTGATGTCAGTTTTGGTATTAAGGCGGCTCTGGCTTTTTCTGTTCTTCTTAATTTTAGCTTGGCCATTATGAATCTCCTTCCTCTGCCTGTTCTCGATGGGGGCCATATCATGCTAAGCCTTATTGAGAAAATCCGGGGTAAAGCCATCGGGTACAAGTTGCTGAATCATGTTCAAAATGTCTTTATCGTGATCATCCTCGCCTTCATGGTTTACGTGAATTTCCACGATGTTAAACGTGTGTTTAGCCGCAAACAGGAAGAAGCATCACAAAAGAAGCCTCTCGACCTTGACGAGCGAACATACGAGAATTTTACATTCCCAGCTTCCTTAGGCACCAATTCCACTGCGACACAACTCACCACAAAAAATCAGCCCACAGTGACTGTGCCCAATGGCAGCACACCCAAGGATGAAAAATTAAATATCAAAACCCCTTCCCCAGCGACCCCCGCCTCCCGTTAAGGCGGGTTGACCCAAAAAGCACAAAACACATCAGCGTTGTAAATAGTGGGGTCTGGCCTAACCCACCATTAAATCTCCACACGCGTGTAGCACTAGTGTAGGCCGTCATAAATCTAGTAACTTGATATGGAATCAACTGCAAAGCTTGTGGGCCTACATTTGGGGCTCGGCAACCTAGGCTTTGTGGCGGAATCCCTTTTGGATTCGTTCGCGAGGGTTCGCGAATAAGCCACACATTTATTATGAGTGGAATAATTAATCCGCAAGCAAGTTGTTTAATGATATGGGCATTACCATCACCGGAAAATACTCCCAACCGGATTTCGTCGCAGCACCCAAGCTTTGAAAGAAGAATCCCAAAGGGATTCCGTCACACAGCCCAGGGTTGCTCGTCAGCCAGAAACCCTGGGTAATATACCCAGCACACACACAACTCCAAAGGGGTTGCGCCATAATTGCATCTGCAACGACATCATCGTAATAACGCGGTCCGGTCGAAGCAAAGTTTGTCCGTCCCTTCGGACTCGTTGACATGGATAAGTTGTTGCTGGCTCATCCAGTGCCGATCACACACCAGCCGCCACAGCACACGCAGCTCCTCCAGACGGAGGTTGAGTTCCTTGACTACCGCTCGTATAGGTCGCCCGTACTGCCAGCTGCAGGCTATCCAACGTGATGTTATGCGACTTTATAATTACAAATTTTGGACACCGTTGTCTGCACATAATCGCCTGTCCCTAAGTTTTTCAATCGAAAGTAAAAACTTACTCCCAGGTTGCCATGGGCTTTTTATTAACAATTTTAAGGGTTAACTTTTCAATCTGGCTGAGGTCCAAGCTTTCCCACTCGACGGAATTTCCTTCTTTGTCTTCGATGCGCAGATCCCACAATTTAACGGTGGTCTTGGGATGGAATTCAATGTTCGCGTTTTCACCGTCGCGGATAATGTCATTGGTCATGACATCGTCGCCCCATTCGTCAGAATCGTGCGGGGCAATGTATACGGAAACAATATTACCACCCGTGGCGTTGATAAGGACAAAATCAAGATCCTCGTTTGCCGCTCTGGCCGGTGTGATGAATAGGAAGGTTACGAAATAGATAATGGCGACAACAGGCAGCTTGAGTTTTGCAATCATGGGGAGTCTCCGGTTAGAATTTCGCACATCGTACAAACTCATTTCCGAAATCACAATGAGTTACTTTAACAGGACACTTCGTCCTCAGCCTTTACAGTATCACAGCGCACACAGTTTCAGGCATTGCGTCCTCGTCTCACCCGGTTTTAGGTAGTATCGGTCCATGCGCGCCTTTTTCAACAGCCTGTTAAGCTTCGAACC
>JAWXCD010000054.1:0-16626 GCA_034440535.1 Verrucomicrobiota bacterium
ATTCCGTCGAACAGCCCAGGGTTGCTCGTCCTCGAGAAACCCTGGGTAAAACCGGGCTCACGCACAACCCCAAAGGGGTTGCGCCAAAAGATTGCACCTTTGTTCGGAACCATCTGCCACTTTGATTTCAAACCCGGACGCATAGATGATTTGGATGTGGAGCTGTTGGAATACATGGCGTCGTTAGCACAAAGTCAGCTTTAGCAGCCAGTCTAACCAAGCGCTGTTGCGAACTGCTGCGGACCGTCGCTGAGCTAACCGAAAACGCTGCATAACAAGTTTGACTCCTTCGCCACATATGGACATGATACTGTCCATATGAACGCCATTACTTATACCGCAGCCAGAGAGAATCTTGCGTCGACGATGGATCGTGTGTGTGCAGACCACGATCCGGTCATCATCACCCGTAATCGCGACCAGGCTGTGGTCATGATGTCTCTGGAAGACTACGAATCCCTTCAGGAAACGGCCTATCTTCTCCGTTCTCCGGCCAATACCAAACGTCTCCTGGCTTCCATCGAGAGTCTTAACTCCGGGAAAAAAACAAAGAAAATCCTCAAAGACCTGGCGGACGCATGAACCTCGTGTTCTCCCCACAGGCCTGGGATGACTACCAATACTGGTTAAAAACGGATAAAAAATTCACTCGGCGCATCAACGAGTTAATCCGCGGCACGGTACGCAGTCATTTTGAAGGCATCGGAAAGCCGGAACCTCTCAAACACACGCTGGCCGGATTTTGGTCACGCCGCATTAATGAGGAACACCGCATGGTGTATCGAGTCGCCGGAAAAAATCTCGAATTGGCCCAGCTCCGGTTTCATTATTAGGATTCGCTTCGCTCCGAAACTCCATCCTGATACCGCTTCTAATTGAAGGGCAGCCACTCATAAATTGTGAGTATTTCCTTTTCCTGCCGGTAAAAACTTATAGTTTGGCTGTTACAAATTTTTCATTATGTACTTCCACAAAATCAGCAACCCGATCAACTTCTCTTTTCCCCAAAAACCCCTGACCTCCTCGGGTAAGCTCACCGTCAACGGACGCACCTTCGCTGTGTCCGCTCGGAACATCGGGTCCGACGTTTTCAGGATCGAATACAACAACCCCCAGTGGAAGTTTCACAGCCAGGCGGGCCTGACCAAATCCCTCGGCAAAAAGAACGGGCAATTCTCCCTCGACCTCACCCGCGATGGCGGATTTGCGCTGCGCGATGCTCGGAACAAAATCGTCCTTCGCACGCGGGCGCGCCAGCCCTTCGGTCTGTGCGGCAAATCATGGATGGTCCAGCTCGACGTGGTTCCGGGAGCCCAGTTCTACGGTATGGGCGAGAAAAACAACGGCTTTGAAAAGTCCGGTGTCAAAAGCAAGTTCTGGAATACCGACGTGTGGATGGATTTCTCTTTCTGCGCGGTCGAATCCGGCGTCACGGATCCGATGTACGTTTCTGTGCCCTACCTGATCATCAAAACTGGCAATGAATACATGGGGCTGCTCATCGACAATCCCTACGCCTGTTACATGTCCATTCCTCCGTCCAAGAGCATTCCTAACCAGAAGGATGTCGTCGAGTCCAGCCCGCTCGCGTTCGGTTCAGACGAAGGCCTGCCGGTGTTTTACATTCTCACGGGTCCGACGCTGGCCGATCTCACGCGCAAATTACAGAAGCTGGTTGGGGTCACCCCGATGCCTCCGCTCTGGGCTCTCGGTCATCACCAGTGCCGATGGGGTTACGCTGGTCCGAAGGATTTGAACTGGCTAGACGGAGAGTTCAGTAAACACAAAATCCCAACGGACGGACTGTGGCTGGACATCGATTACATGGAAGGGTATCGCGTCTTCACTTTTGCTTCCAAACACTGGAAAAATCCGCGCAAGGAAATCAAGTTCCTCACCGACCGCAACCGCCACATTATCCCGATCATCGACCCGGGCGTAAAACATGAAAAAGGCTACAGTGTGTACGATGACGGATCCAAAGCCGGGGCTTGGTGCCGCAACCCCGAGGGCGGAATATTCATCGGCTACGTGTGGCCGGGGGAAACCGCCTTCCCTGATTTCTCACTTCCCGAAGTGCGCGCTTGGTGGGCCAAACACGTCGAGCAATTTGCCCGGCTAGGTTTCAGCGGCGCGTGGCTGGATATGAATGACCCTGCCGTCGGTTCGGCGGAACTCGATCCCATGCTCTTCAACCGCGGCAAAAATCCGCATGGCAGTTACCACAACCAGTACGCCTTGGGTATGCAAATGGCCAGTCGTGACGGATTCATGGCGGCCCACCCGGGCAAACGTCCCTTCCTACTTTCCCGCAGCGGTTTTACTGGCTCCAGCAAACACGCCGCGATTTGGACCGGGGACAATGTCTCGAACTGGCACCATCTCAAGGGCTCGATTCCAATGAGTCTCAACCTAGCACTCTCGGGTATTCCCTTCAACGGACCCGACGTGCCCGGCTTTGGCGGATCGCCCGATGAGGAGCTGGCCGTCGCCTGGTACAAGGCGGGATTCCTTTTCCCTTTCTTCCGTAACCACACACACATCGGCTGTGCGCAGCAGGAACCCTGGGCCTTCGGCAAAAAGCCCATGCTGACAATCCGGCACTTGATCCGCTTGCGCTACAAGTTGCTGCCCTACATTTACAATCTGTTCATCAAGCAGGAACAGTCCGGCGACGCCATCATGCGCCCGCTTTTCCACGATTTCGAGGACACCGCCACATTGCCGCTGGGCAAGATCGACGACCAGTTCATGGTCGGCCCGTTCATCATGCACGCGCCGATTGTTAAAAAAGGCGAATCCAGCCGCGAAGTCACTCTTCCCAAAGGAGGATGGTTTGCGGCCCACGAAAACAAATGGATCAATGGCGGACGCATCATCACGACCAAACAGTCAAAAACCACCACGCTCCTTTACATTCGCGAGGGGGCCATCATCCCCATGCAGCGCGGCGTGCGCACGGATAACGCCAATGATCTGACCCGGATCGAATTGCATCTCTTCCTGCAAAAATCCACGAGAGGGAAATATACTATCGAGTACTCCTTCGACGACGGGGCCACATTCGATTACACCAAAGGCAAGCGTTCCACCGTCCAGTTCACCGCTCAGGTCCGCAATGGACGGCTTTGCGTCGAGGTCGACACGTTGGCCCACGGTTACGGCGACTGCGAATTCGAATGCGTCACCTACGACCCGGCCTTGCGCGATGTCACCATCACCGGCGGCCACGACGAACTGACCGTCCAGGCCAAAGGCTGGAAATTCTTTTAGAAACTGAAAGGTTGGGACTAAGGAACCCCAGATTGGCACAGATTCACGCAGATTTAAGAAAAGCGGAGGGAAATTTAAATAGCCGCGAAAAGGCGCAAAAGGAATCGGGGAGTCTTCGAAAACGCAGAAGAACAGACAGGATTTTCTATTCCACATTTGGGCAGGCTCCCGAGGGGCCGGGAGCGTAGGACAGCTGCTCATGGCAAAAAATAACCTGCGGAAATCTGCGTTCATCTACGTTTCTACCCAAAACCTTCGCGTCTTCGCGTGAGATTCTCTTTTTCCCTCGTTTCTTTTTTGCGTATTTTGCGCCCTTTCGCGGCTAATATTCAGTAAAATAATCTGCGTTCATCTGCGGTTATCATTTCCCAATCTTCGTGTCTTCGTGCCTTCGTGTGAGACTATCTTCCCCCCGATTCTTTCTTGCGTTTTTTCCATTATTTAAGCCTTGCTTATATTCTTCGTGAATCGTTTGATTATTGCGTTCGACAGTTCGGAGTTGGTACCCGGAAACGTTAACTAAAAATCTGCTCGGCGATCGCTGCGTTTTGGGCGTTAAACATCTACTTTTATGAATCCATTCAAAAAATCAAAAGCGACACCACCGGCAGACGTTTCTTGCGGGGATATGACCGCATATTACGACGAGTTACTCGAGTCTTGGGCGTTCCAGTGGGCAGGGATTGAGTTTAATATCACTGGGATTCCATTCAATCAGGATGCGTTTGATTGGGCACGCGAGGTTGCTTCAATGATTCGCACGCTTGATGCAGAGATTCTTGCACGCATCATGGACTGTCTTGAAGACTGGCCATGTGACAAGACGAAAGTTGAGGTTCTTTATGTGGACCTGGATGACTACGAGAAGTCCAAGACGGTTGATATAGCTTTTACCGGTGATAATTCATGGGGTGAATTCGGCGTCAATGTGATCATCACAGACGGTAAAATTAATGATGCGTATGGTGGAGGCTAAGATGCCTTACCATTCGCCGGCAGCGAACTTGGCCGCGAAAAAGAGCAAGAGACGCAAAAGGGACTAAGGAACCGCAGATTGGCACAGATTCACGCAGATTTTAGGAAAGCGGGGAAAGGGTGAATCTGCGAAAACGCAGGGGAACAGACAGGATTGTCTATTCCACATTGGGGCAGGCCCCTGTGGGGCCGGGTAAAAACGTGGAGTAGAAAATCCTGTCCGTTCTCATTCATAAAAGGCAACGCTGGCATTGACATGCAGGGGCATCTGCGCGCTACGATAGCCGTTCGAACGCGCATAGGTTGCGCTGCGCTGTTCATTCGCTTAGCTTTGGGTTGGCGTTATGGCGAACCTGGAGCAACAAAACAAAATGAAAGAAATAAAAACGCGAGAACGTCACCGCGGTAATCGCATTGGCTGGCTGCGCGCCGGGGTCCTCGGCGCCAACGACGGGATTGTTTCCACTGCGAGTCTGATTGTCGGCGTGGCTGCTGCTCATGTCGGTTCAAGCGATGTTTTGGTGGCTGGTATAGCTGGATTGGTCGCTGGGTCCATGTCGATGGCTGCGGGCGAATACGTGTCCGTCAGTTCTCAAGCAGACATCGAGAGAGCGGACCTCGACTTGGAGCGGAGGGAGTTGGAAGCGGATGCGCTCGGCGAACACGCAGAGTTGGCAGCAATTTACGTTAAGCGTGGGCTTACCCCACCACTTGCCCACGAGGTCGCAACTCAGCTCATGGCCCACGATGCGTTGGGCGCTCATTCCCGGGACGAGTTAGGATTTTCAGAAGCCCTCAAAGCTCGCCCTATTCAGGCGGCATTCGCTTCTGCTGCGACATTTGCGGTGGGTGCCGCACTGCCCATTCTTGCTGCTATCATTTCCCCCGCCACATGGTTGATACCCGTCGTCACGGTTACTTCCCTGATTTTTTTGGGCTGCCTTGGCGCACTTGCCGCGCGTGTAGGCGGCGCGCCTCCACTCGCCGGAGCCATCCGCGTCACTTTCTGGGGCGCACTCGCCATGGGTCTAACAGCGGGAGCAGGCGCACTCTTTGGGGTAGCCTTATGATGCGTCGACGTGCATCAACGTCGCATAACTGCAGCAGAGAACGGCGGCGGGTGCCACGGTTGTTTCTATTTCCCGCTTGGGATTTTTTGTCCAGTTTCTGCCTTTGCCGATTGCAATAATCTATGTGTTTTAAGAATGAGCGGTTGACAGTGTATCGCTGATATATAAAAATGTGGACAGAAAGGTAGGCCAGAAATAGAAAGATAAATTCCGTCACGTATCTGTTAGGCATTTCTCGCGATTCCCGTAAATGAAGACTTGGATTATCTACGCTCTTATTTCGGCGGTTTTTGCCGGGTTCACATCAGTCATCGCCAAGCTCGGCTTGTCTGGAATCTCTGGTGAGTTGGGTCTCGCCATCCGCACATGCTTCGTCTTTGTGTTCGTGCTCGCTTTTGCCGCTGTCACCATTCCCAGCAGCCAGTTATCCACGTTGGGACGTACCAATTACATTTGGCTCGGAATCTCTGGAGTTACCACAGTTGCTTCGTGGGTCTTCTACTACAAGGCAATCAAGGACGGTCAGGTGTCCACCGTGGCACTGATTGACAAGGGCAGCATTGTTGTTTCCGTCCTGCTCGCCGCCATCATCCTCAAGGAGCAGATTACCGCACGCATCCTTATTGGCGCAGCCCTGATGGTTGCAGGGTTGCTCATCATTGCTCGCAAATGACCGAAAAGCCAAACCACGCGCTGCAGCAAATGGTTCAGCTTGTCACGGTAGCACGGTTCCCTCTCCCAAACCTTTGTGGCTTCGTGCTTTCGTGTGAAGCAAAAATGAGGCCTGCGGCAGCGGTGAGCGTTGCTGTCCAGCTTGACGCGATGCCATTTGCGACGTAGGCTTAACAGCCGATGGTCACACGCTTTTTCAGCTTGGTTCTTGTTATTGCGATAGCGATTCTCGCGCAGGGGACGACTTCGGTGACTGGTTCCAGCCTTAGCATGAGCTGCTGTGAGCAGATAGGCGTCCATCAGACTTGCCCCAAGTGCCCTGCCACAACGAGTGGCTGCACCCAATGTTGCGTCACTCTTCAGCCCATGGCGATCTTTCTAGTCAGCGATCTGATGCCCCACTTTTCAGTAACTGACGCACGCTATTCCATTCACGACGATGGTGGTACGATGCGCAGTGACCAGCCTTTGCTCACTCCTCCAAAAGAGGCGTGAGTTCACCACGATAGCTTGCCTAGATCTTTCCGATACAGGCGAGATCACATTCATTGAATCCTTAGAAGGAGACTATTATGAAATCATTATTACTTACCGCCGCGGCCATTATGGTCATGGCGGCAGCGCCGTTCACCGCACAGGTGAGTGCAGCGCAGCCCTGCTGCGATTGTTGCAACGGTGTCAAGTGCGAGTGCGCGCAATGCACCTGTTGCGATTGTGCGACTTGCCCAAGCTGCAAATAACTAGGCGACACCGCTAATTAATCGAACGCCCGTCGGCATTTTTGCAGGCGGGCGTTTCTTTTTTAGAAAGACTTCGCCCCCATCACCGCAGCGGCCAAAGCCTGCTCTGCCTTCACCCGCGCCGCGACTCATTTTACTATGGGGAATGTAGGTGACCGGAGCATCCTTGAGTGACGCATCAGATGCCCATGCCGTAGGCATCACGTTGCTGGCATCCCTCCGGGATGCGATCGCCGACTGGCGATGTGGTCCGGTGGTGTCACTCGTACCTCGCTCAACCACCGGTTACGAGATGGGAAGCCTCCTGCTTGTATTGATGTGATCTTCGTCCCCGACACATTCATGAAACGTGGATACACGAACGAAACGAAAACACGGAGCATCCGTGTTTCCATGCCGGAGGTATGAAAGCCTGCAGCTGGTGGTTGAGCGAAGTGACACCACCGGATCACAAAATTAACATGAATAGCACCCCAGCAGGGTGCCAGATGGAAAGGTGATGCGGCCAAAGTCACGCGAAATCATGGCGAAACCCTGTTGAGGTTGAAGGAAAAATAAAACTCTACGTTCCCAGAGTTTGAATCCGACACCACCATCTGGGCTTTGGGACGATGCCCCTTTTGGGGCATTCCGAACTTAAGGTTCAAGAATGTTAAGGAGGCTGTTGACGACAGTGGAGAAGGTGGAGATGACTTGGAAGGCGACATGAGCGGCGACCAGGAGGAAGATAATGATCGGGGTAAGACGGAGGACAAGAGTGAGTTTACGGGAGTATTCGTCGCGGAAATAGTCCGAGAGGCGAATGAGGTGATCCACAAGTTTTCCGGATTTTTCTCCAGAACAGTACAATTCCCGGAACATTTGCGGGGCAGACCGGAGACCCGAGAGAGTCACAGAGGGGGGAATGTTTTTATGGAGATTAGAAGTGACTAAGGCGGACAAATTAATGATCGAGGGAAGGTGCGTGGCCCGGGCTGAAAGAGTCCAAGCCTCCTGAACATGCATGGAACTGTTGAGTGAGGCAGCTAGGATTGATGAGAAACGAGAGTAGGCATTCGCTTCGACGATTTTGCCTACCAATGGCAAGTAGGACAGTAAACCAAAAGTAAATCTTGGTTGAGTTTTTAAAGCTACGATAAAAACGATACCGATAATATAAAGAGGGGCGAGAGTGCCAAAGATCATGAAAAGAGTTGATGCCAGTTTATGTGAAACAAAATATTGGACAATAGGCATTAGAATAGCGGAAATGTGGAGAACGACTAGCGGATAAGCCAGACCTGCATACAAAGAACCAAGCGAAGTGGCCGCCTGTTCACGACGGGTGGCCATGTCCTTAAAAATCGAATCTAAATTACCCGTGCGTTCACCCGCATCAATTAACGTTAAGTCCGCCTCCGAAAGCCATTGGGTACGACGTAAAGAAACCGTGACGCCATGGCCTTGCATCAATGCACTGTACCAAACGAGCAACGGCTTATGGAACCGGCGGTCAACGGCTTGGCGCGTTATGACGTCCACCGATTCTGCCATTCCTAACCCGGCTTGTAACATGGAACCGAGCTGATGAAACAGTTCTGATTCCCGGCGCAAAGTTGAAGGCGATAAAATCATTGAAACTCGAGAATATCCCACGTGACCGGATAAAGCCATGACAAGCCAGCGGTATCGCTAGGGTTTTTAAGGTTTTTGTTCGACCAGTAATCGCGCTTTATTGTCGAAGTTAAATCATCCCGCTCAATGATCCCGATATTCCCGCGTAGTTTCAAACCAGGCGCGGGTTTAATACCGAGCATACTGAATGGGATAGCGGCCTCTATATAATACCCATCTTTCCGTTTAGTCATTGAAGTGGGAACGTTCTTTAGGAGATCAACCATGTCAAAAGTGCGAGTCTGGATATCGGATTGATAAGTTTTCTTACTACTCGCGGAGGCGTTCGGATCGAGAGGTCGCATCAGGATGACGGAAGGTTTGTCATGCATTATTGTAAACAGGAACCGGAAATCCGATGCCTTCAAATCTTGACGACCCGGACTCCCGGTCAGATTTGAATCGACGTTGATCGTAAAATCAATCGCATCACCTGATTCAAAGACCTTCGTGTAATCGCGAGGTTGTGAAATTGAACCCGCCCCATTTTTCACATTGACCAGAAGGCATAGAGCGCGGTCCGAATAACCGAGACGGAACGATGAATTCGCCGAACCCAATGCGGTATCAGGAATACCTTTCCACTCCGTCAGTTTACCATCTGACTTGAAGGGTTCCGCCAATCTCCGGATTAAATAGGTTTGCGAAGGTGCCGCCGAAGAAGTGACGACGCTGGAGGAATCTAGTTGGGCCAGATCAGAAGCAGAAAGATCCAGGCGCGGACCTTTGAGTAAACCCACTTTATCCAGGCCCCGGACCTCGACAGAAAACCCAGTTTGACGAGCCGCAAACGCCGAAGATAGTCTGTATTTTCCGTCCGAATGTTTTCCGAACCAACCATTCATTGCGCCCGCGCCGTTTGAAAAGTTGGAGACATTAAGCGAACGCACACTTTTATTTTGGTTAGGAAAAGAGGGATGCGGTAAACGCCCATCGCTGAACAATGACCCGATGATGAGCCCTGTTGAAGTGATCAGATAATCCTGACCCGTGGTCCCTCTCAGCAGAAAGACGTGGTTTGCCGAACCCAAAGGCGCGACCCCGCAAATTTTTAAGGCCCCAGGAATCTCTCCTTGTTTAGGCAAGGCTGCTTGAGTTGCGCCCTGAAGCCCTGAGTGGTTGATATTGATCGACCAAAGGGTGTCACCTGATTGAGTATGAATGCCTTGCACCGCAGCGCGGAAGTCCGAACGAGGTTCAGTCAGATTGATAAGGAGATCATTTCCTGTGACAGGGACAAGATCACCCGCCGCCAAGGAAGGGACACGCCTAATTCCTTGTGACGTATAAACCGGAGCTCCCGCATCTGTGAACTTCACGGGTTTAAATTCAACAAGCGTCCGTTCGTTATCCAGAGCTGACGTGAAAAAAGTGAAGTCAAGAGCGACCCGACCCCCTGGTCCGTTTTCCAATGAGAACAGCCCTTTGCCGTCTATAGCAGGGATAACCTCGACCTCGTTAGGATCCACCAATCCATTTTCGTTTTGGTCGTTCCACAGGAAACCGTCCTTAGGATTGAGCGTGAGGAAAGCTGAGTTGATGACCATCAATGAATTCGCGTGACCAATAGCTGAAACAGGTTTCCAGCCCTCTTTTTTGCGCATCATAAAAACATGGGTGCCATGGGATGATTCCCGAAAATAACAGTATTCGCGTGGTTTACCCGACGCACTGCTAGTAAACCGTTGGCCCGAATGATCACTATTAACAGGAAAGTTGAAACTTTCGCGTTGTTGTAAATCTGGATTCCAGATTAAGCCGTTCACCGACCAAGCCGAGTTTTTGCGATCCAGCGCAACCTCGACCGCGCCACAGTAAGCGAGGTTTGGATTTTGATCGTGTAAAAATAAACCCCGACCACCCGTACCCGCTCCGCCGATATACTCACGGACGAGTTTGCCATTTTTGTCCCAGACAGAAACGCGCGGCATGGCCTTGGAGTATTCGACCACCCAGATTTGACTATGACCATCGACAGCGATTGAAGACGGACGATACAACCCGGTTTTTAAAAGTGCCCCACGATCTGGCCGACCCCCTTTTTTGCCGATGCGCTGGAGTTCGTGGCCTTCAATGTCAAAAATTTTAATCTGTTGATCCGGGCCATCGTCCGCAACAACGATATTTCCGTCATTATCAATCGCTAAGGCCTTGGCGTTGATTAAACCAGTGATAGGAATCGGTTGGGCTTTGTTTTCTTCCGTACTCACTTGGAAGACGTTATTGCTCGCTAATGCAAATAATTTACCGTTGCGACTGTAAGCAATATGAGTTGCACCATCAAGGGACGTCCGTGAAAGCACTTCACCGGTATCGGGTTCGATGAGGATAATTTGACCATCGGAAGTACAGGCAGTCAGTTTGTTCCAGTGCGCGCTTAAGGAACTGATCGAAACGGTTCCGTTTGTACTGCTGAGTGCGGAAAGAGGAAGAGGAAAAACGAGTTTACCTTTGTATTCAATAGGTGCCTTGGCTCCCGTTATTTTGTTTATCCGATAAAGCCCCGCTGAGGGAGTGTCTCCATTACGAATATAATAGACATATTTCTCGTCGCAATCGAGCGTGTCCGCTCCCATTTTTAATCCCCATTTTTTTCGACCATCATTAAAAATGCCAATGACGCCATCGCCTTCGTCGACAGCAGGCGCAGCGAGGACCACCCAATCACCGAACGCGGCGATGGACATCGGAGGGGAAGTGTCAGAAAGCCATCCCCCTGAACCGTCCGCTAACGGCCACGGTGGAGTGCCCGGGTTGTAAAAGGGCAGTTCCAGAATGGCCTCTAAACCCTGATGCACAAGGCCCTCCACTTGGTACGCCCCAGGTGCAACCACAGTGCCAGATTCGTCTCGACCATCCCAAGGAATTGTAACGCGGATTTTGCCTTTGCCGGTGGCCTTGTGTTCAAAGGATGTTGGGTCTGTATCCGCGATCAAATTCCGCACGCGTTTGCCCTGCTCATTATTGATGACTAAGGTCATGCGTTTTGTATCCGTGGGCAGCTCCAGAGTGACCGCGAACTTTCCTTTTACGGGTTGGGCCCCATGCAAAGAGGATGCATCTATGAAGGCCAGAAAACTGACAAAGATGATGAGATGTAAATTCACGGACATTCGGAGAATACATGGGAACGAACAAAGGATAAGAAAAAAATGGAGCGGTGACGTCCTGTGTGCGTATGGGGGAATGAGCCGCAAAAATGCGCAAAGGACGCAAAACGAGCAAAAAGGGGAGAGAGGAGGCTCACGCGAAGGCGCGAAGGTTGGGGCAAGATGGAGCACAGAAGTAGCCGCAAAAATGCGCAAAATACGCAAAAGGGATTAATGAACCGCAGATTAACACAGATTTAGGGAAAGATCAGGCGATGGTTTTCTTTGTCTTTTTATTGAGTTATTTTTGCGCCTTTTCGCGGCTAGTTCATTGCCTCTTTTCATGAATCAATTTTGAAAGGCGGGTCATGCTAAACAATAGCGTTGAAATCTGGATGGGTTTATTTCATGGTGTGGGTTCGTTGTATGAGGAAAGTAATTGAAATTAAAAACCTAACTAAAAAGTTTGTGTTGGATTGGCGTCAACGGACGATGACGGCTGTGTCGGGGTTAGATTTGACGGTGAACGAAGGGGAAGTGTTTGGAATACTCGGGCCGAATGGATCCGGAAAAAGTACAACACTCAAAGTCATATTGGGTTTAGTCTCACCGACCGAAGGTGAAGTTCTCGTTCAGGGAATTCCGGCGCATCAGGTGGAAGCCCATCGATACTTGGGGTTCTTACCGGAGAATCCATATTTTTATCAGTTTCTGACAGGGGAAGAGACCGTGCGTTTTTATGGGCGGCTGCTTGGGATGAAAGGGAAAGCGTTGGATTCGCGAGTGGAGGAATTGTTAGAACTTGTTGGGTTGTTGGACGGACGGCAGAAGCGGCGACTGCGTGGATACTCCAAAGGGATGCTCCAGCGCATTGGATTGGCCCAAGCTTTGGTTAACGACCCGCCCATCGTGATCTTGGATGAACCCACAGCGGGAGTTGATCCCATTGGATCGCGCGAGATCAGGGATATCATTTTAGAATTAAAGAAGCGTGGAAAAACCGTGCTCATCTCCTCACATTTACTCGAACAAGTGCAAGAGGTCTGTGACCGCGTGTGTATCATGGATAAAGGAGTTAAAATCCTCGAAGGAAAATTGAACGAACTCGTACCGCTGCAGGATCGGGTGGCAGTGACCATTAAAAATTTGCGGCCCGAGGACATGCTGGCCGTTGAGGAGCTGATCAAACAAAGAGGCGGGGAGATAGTGGAAAAAGGACAACCTCGCTCGACATTAGAAAACTTATTTTTGGAAGCCGTCCGACAACGCGGAGGGAAAGATCATGACTGATGAACTGAGTAAGCCCGTTCTCAAGCCGCTCGTATTTTCGCCGGCGCGGATATTTATTATTGCATCGAACACTGTGACAGAACTTGTTCGGCAAAAAGTTTTTAACGTCCTGCTGGTGTTTGGGTTGGTCATCATATGCAGTTCGTCCTTTTGGTCGGAGTTTTCGCCAGAGGACCAATTTAAGTTCATGAAAGACTTTTGCTTAGGCGCGATGGTCGTTATAGGAGCCGTGATGTCTGTTGTGGGGACCGCGATGTTATTGCCCCAGGAACTTGAGCAGCGAACCGTATATACCATTCTATCGAAACCCGTTTATCGAATTGAGTTTTTACTCGGTAAATTCTTTGGGCAAGTGTGTGTGGTCTTTGCGGGAGTGGCGATGATGACCCTCGTCTTTGGCGGGGTTTTATATTTCAAGGAACTGTCCGTGAAAAAACAAGTGCGCGCGGAGCTGCAACGTGCTGTTGAAGTTCACAACCTGAAATTGGAGGATAAACTCGTCTCAGATCAGATGACAAAAGTTGAGAATGCGTCGCGCGATATGAACCTCGTAAAGGCCATACTCCTAATGTTTGTCAACCTGCTGTTGATATCAGCCATTACCTTGTGCATCAGTAGTTTTTCAAATTCGCTCGTCTTCACCGTGGTGATTTCTTTTATGATTATCATGATTGGGAACATGCAGCATATAGCTCGCGAAGCGTGGGCCGGAAGCATGAGCCCGATCAAGCAGGTGTTCATTAAAGTGGTGGCTTTTGTCATACCTGACCTGCAGAAATTTAACGTTGCGGACGATATTATTGTTGGGCGAGTGCTGGATTGGGGTGGGACCAGTTTGACCTGTGGATACGGCCTTATGATGACCCTTCTTTTTTTAGCTGTGGCATGGATGTTTTTCGAATTCCGCGAAGTGTGACCCACGCATGACAAAACACTTTCAACCGCGAACAGGGCAACAACGCTGGTGTTTAGCCATAGCAGGGCTGGTGATCGTGGTTTGTCTGGCCCTTAAAAGCCCTTATGAAGCGAAAGTATCGGCTTTATATCGAGCACATAAAATGGGAGGGACAACCTTTGCCTCAAAAGATGTTCGGCAGCAAGTGACTCAGATGATGTTTGTGGCAGTGCTCAGTGGGTTTCGTGGGGTGATCTCGAATTTTATATGGATATCGGCGCACATGGATTTCCAACAGGAACGCTGGGTGCGGATGAAGGAAAAGATGCTCCTTTCAGCGACACTCCAACCCTATTCGGTTCAGTATTGGTCGACAGCCGCTTGGCATTTTGGGTGGAATACGAGCTACGCCGCTACCGTTGACGAAAAGTTGACCGAAGTTGAGCGGGAGAGGAATCGTAAAGTTTGGTACGACATGGCCCAAGACACCTATTTAAAAGGAATTAGTTTTAATTCCGACACCTATAAGCTCTATGCCGATATGGGTCATTTCCTTAAGGAAAAAGAGAAGAATCCTGCAGGGTCGGCGAAATATTATCATCTGGCTGCAAAACAACCAGATGCTCCCCTGTTCATTTTTCGACAGGAAGCCTATGCCGTCTATGAGGCAGGGGACCGAGCCAAAGCTTATCGAATGTTTCGAGAATTATGGAACAATCCTCTGCATAGAGTTCCAACCATATCCACCCGGATTAGGGAGCTCGAAACTGAATTAGCGATCCCCCAAGGCGAACGACTGACAAGATAAACTGTCACACTATGCGGATCGCTAGTGCTTCATAGCCCCGAAAAGACGCAAAAGGGACTGAGGAACTGCGGATTCTCGCAGATTTTTGGAAAAGCGGGAAAGGGGAATCTGTGAAAACGCAGAAGAACAGGCAGGATGGTCTATTCCACATGGGGGCAGGCCTCTGTGGGCCGAGCGTAGGACAGACAATCATGTCTGTTCTTCTCCAAACAAGGCCGAAATGGCCGGCGATTTGAGGAAAACTTACAATCGATTAAAAAAGAGTTTCACTATTTGCGGGTTGTTTGTTACGACTATGAGCGAACTGTATGCGCTACGCTATTTTTGGAGACATTCACGCTAATCTAGAAGCTCTCCAAGTTGTCCTCGAAGATTCTAAAAAAGAACGTTGTACCCATTACTGCTGTATTGGGGACGTCGTAGGCTATAACGCCAATCCCACGGAATGCCTCGAGATTATCAAAGGACTTGATTGTCCTGTCGTCAAAGGAAACCATGACGAACAGGCCAGTGGAGTCGATGACTTGGAAGGATTTAACCCACTGGCTTCCCATGCGATACAATGGACGCGGGACCAGTTGAGCGAAGATCAGAAACTTTGGCTCCGGGAACTCAAGTTTGTCCGTCAGGTGGGCGCATTTACCATCGTTCACGCTACCCTCGATACGCCTCATAA
This sequence comes from Verrucomicrobiota bacterium, assembly GCA_034440535.1. Taxonomy (GTDB): domain Bacteria; phylum Verrucomicrobiota; class Verrucomicrobiia; order JAWXBN01; family JAWXCD01; genus JAWXCD01. Next base: position 15,142 of record JAWXCD010000054.1, read on the forward strand.
ATGGGGGTACGTATTTGATCAATTGGCTGCTGCGGCGAGTTTTAGTTATCAAACCACCTCCTTGTGTTTCTTTGGGCACACTCATGTACCCTTGGCTTTTATTCGGGATACGACCGTTCATGGTGGGACCTATGACACAATCAAGTTGGAGTTGGGTAAGAAATATTTTGTCAATGTAGGAAGCGTTGGCCAACCTCGCGATGGCAACCCTTTATCGGCCTATGCGATTTACGATACCGCGACGCAAACCATTAAATTAAAGCGTCTTGAATACGACATTCCGAAGGCTCAGGAAAAAATCCTTGCCGCCGGTCTTCCAAAACGTCTTGCCGAACGCCTTACCCAAGGCAAATAAAGGCCGCTCATGGTTCCTGAAAAGATTCTGCTGATTAAGCCCAGCTCTTTTGGGGATATCATTCACACGTTGCCAGTGATTGATGCACTCAAATCAGCATGGCCAGAAAGTTCCCTGACATGGGTGGTCAACTCACCGTATGAGGCTTTAGTCAGGTTGTGTCCGTTGGTTGATGACGTTATTCCGTTTATCCGGAAAGGAGCCAGCCTTACCGATGTACATGTTTTTTTGCGACACCTTCGGCAAACGCGGTACGACCTTGTGATTGACCTCCAATGCCTGCTCCGCAGTGGATTGATGACAACGTTTTCTCGTGGTACACGGAAAATGGGTTTACAAGACGGGCGAGAAGGCAGCACCCTTTTCTATTCGGAAATCATTCGTTGGAATGAAACGAACCTACACGCCGTCGATCGCTATTTAAAAACAGTGGATCACCTTGGACTGAAGCATCCCACCCGGGTGAAGTTCCCCCTGCGAATACCAGAGGGGCAGAATTTTCTGGAGAGCCACACATTGAAGAAACAGGAATATATCGTGCTCAATCCCTTCTCCAGAGGTCATTCCAAACGCTGGCGACTCGGAGGGTTTGCAGAAGTGATCAAAGCCTTTCCCGGACGGACATTCGTCGTCGTTGGTGAAAAAAGTGATGCCACAGAAGCGCAAAGTTTGGCCGGGCCCAGCGTGGTCGATTTGACCGGACGCACAACGCTCGTTGAGCTCCTGATGGTATTACAGAACTCGAAACTTCTGGTTACAAACGATTCTGGGCCTATGCATTTAGCCGTTGCTCTCGAAGTTCCCGTCGTCGCCCTTTTTAGTCCATCGTCAAACCCCGCGCTTACAGGGCCATATGGTCATTTGGATCAGGTGCTCACATTTAGTGCTGACGAATCACAAGCAAAAAATACAGACACAGGAGCGACCCCGTTTTCTCAACAGGTTATTACACAAGTTGAACGAAATACGATCTGATTAACGCATCAGATTAGTGTAGCCCGTCAAACAGAACGTAACTTATCAAGTTTTGAACGGCCTCGTTATTTCGATGAGGTTAATTGCAGGCGCAATCTTTTGGCGCAACCCCTTTGGGGTTGTGCGTGAGCCGGGTTTTACCCAGGGTTTCTCGA
>JAWXCD010000055.1:0-6524 GCA_034440535.1 Verrucomicrobiota bacterium
CTAAAGGAAGCCTGCCCTCAATTACAACGCCTTTATGCGACTTTATAATCTCAAATTTTGGACACCGTTGCCCACTAATCAAAGGGACGGACAAACTATTTGTCGTTTAAAAACCATTTCCTACGTTTCTCGTATTGAGCAATCTTATGGACGCCATGATCGGATTTCGCTCAATAAAAGCGAGTAGTATGTCCGTCCTCCTCCGCGTGAAAATTATCCTCCCCCTCCGTGTTTCCGACGGAATTCCCGGGCGGTCACACCCGCACTTTGTCGGAACTTCCGGGAAAAATAGAGTGGGTCTGCAAAGCCAACTCTAAAAGCGATCTCGCCAATGGCCATATCCGTCGACACAAGCAATCGGCAGGCTTCCTGGATTCGCCGCCGCACCACATAATCCGCGGGGCTTCCGCCCTGGTATTTCTTCCAGTAACGATGGAATCCGGTCAGTGACAACCCGTGCTTCCGGGCCAGCCTTTCGTAATCTATCTCCTCACGGAAACGCGCCTCCAGCTCTTCACGAATCCTTCCCACTTTCTGCTCCCTCTCGTCCCCTCCCGCATCCGCCACTTGGCTCCGCATCAAGATCAGTTCACACAAACGATCAATCTCATCTGCCGCACCGGGCTTCGATATTCTTTCCATGAGTTCCATGATGCGCTCTGACTGGAGCCGAATCCATGAGGCATGTTGCATGGGCCACACATACCGCCCCCCGGTAATCAACCGGCTCCGCTTCAAATATCCCAGAACGGTTGGAGAACACGTGAACGCAAATTCCTCCCACCACACGTCCGCCCCGTATTCATGCACGGGCCCGGGCCACTCGGTGATTACACAGGGCGCCTCGACCTGCACGTCAAAATCACCAACCTTGTAACGCCCGTTCCCCTGAAAAATGAAGGACACACAGAACATATCGAATGTCATCCGGGCAAACTGTGTTTTGCGCGGATGGTAATAAAGATCCCGAACCTGCATCGGTGACGGAAACTGGCGTGGGTAACGGGAGATAGTGTTGAAAAAGAAATCCATATCTTTGCCAAAATGCTCCATTTATATTGAACTATTTCCTGTTACATTCGACAAAAATTTACATTTTTAATAGTCCTATTCATTCCTCTATGAATCCAATCACCGAAAAAGACATTCAGTTCTACAACGACAACGGCTACCTCATGCTCGGGCAAGTCATGACTGAAGCCCAACGGATCTCTCTCAAAGAGATCATCCCCCATCTCGAACGTCGTCCGACCGACAGGGGCACTCTCTTTTTCACCCAACTTCGCGGCAAATTTCCGGCCATCATGGATTTCTCTCGGGAAGGGGCTCATCTGGAAGCAGTCAAAAAATTCATCAGCCCCAATCTCCGTTGCTGGTTCGACCAGTACGTCATCAAACTCCCAGACCATGTTGAAAAAGTCGGAGGCACCTTTCCTTGGCATCAGGATAACGGCTATGGAAAAATTCTCCCCGATAATAACGTCACGGTCTGGTTCGCACTTGAGGATGTGAATGAGGATAACGGCTTTGTCTGGGTCGCCCCTGGAAGCCACAAGAAAGGACTCGTTCCTCACATCAAAAAAAGTGAGGAATCCTGGTACATCGAAGTCGATGTTGAAGGAAACGGCGTCCCGGCTACTCTCAAAGCCGGCGAAGCGGTCCTTTTCAGCGGATACACTCTGCATCGATCCCTAACCAACCGCACAGACAAACCCCGCCTAGGTTTCTTCCTCGAATATTGCGACGCCGACGCTGTGGACGCGGGATCCAATAATATTCCCATCAACCAACACCCCCCGGATTCCTTCCTCGCCGGAGGTCTCTCCCCTGTCCTCTGCGGCACCTCCCAATTCAATCCCTAATAAAAGACCGCTCACTACACAGCCTCCTTGATCCCCGGATCGCCTCCGCGCGCTCCGCATCCTGCTCCACAATGGGTAACGGCTAGTCCCTTCCCCATGGTGCATTTTGTAGAAGCCTGCTCCAAAAGAGTTGCCTGCCAGGAACGGAGACGCAGGTCGTTGGAATACCCGGGAAACTCGCGACGGCTCAATAAAGGCGTATAGTTTGTCCGTCCCTTAGAGCTTCAGATTTTCGGATTTCGGATTCCCTTCGGATTACATCAACTTTGGCGCAATTCGCTTAAATTGCTATGGCAACAAAATACTTGACTCCTTGTGCTGACGTTTTACGCTGAGCGGCCCAGTAAAATCGCGTCAGTATATTGGAGGGAGAAGGGGCATGAGTTGCCAAGCGCTCGTAAGTAGCCTCGAACATTGAAAAACAATGCCGTATCGCCCTCAAGAAACTAACTGATTTTTTTCAGGAAACCCCACACGCCGGAAAGTGGAGACCCACACAGTCTCTAAAAGCAAGAAGGAAACAAATATCATGAAAAAAAACACCACCCTTAGCATCCTGGCGGCGGTCGCCGTATTGATTCAAAGCCAGGCCTCCGGACAGGTCGCTTTTCAACAAACTCCCACTGGTACCGGTGCGAGTATCACTGCTGAATTCAGCGCGCAAAGTCAACAAGTTGGAGCGGACAACTTCACGCTTGCTGCCGGGAAAAATGTAATCAACAAGATGGACTGGTATGGAGTATCCTTGGGCGCTGAGAATTGGAAGTTGGTTTTTTACAACAATAATGTCGGTTCTCCAGGAACGGTTTTTTCCTCACTCATCCTGCCCTCTGTCGCCCCTGGTGCCAATGTTGGTGGAGCCAATGTCACCTTCTCTTCCCCTTTCGCGGCAGTGACCTTCACGCCGGGCACCCAATATTGGATATCACTTTATACTACAACGGCCAATGGAAGTGATTCCGGCTGGGCCACAACCGCAGCGAATACCGACAACGCCGCTACTGCGAATGCAACGGAAAACGGCGGGCCTTGGAACGTCTATGGGGGTACTGAATTAGCCTTCACCTTGTATTATCAGGAACTCGTTGCGACCATCAACAAGACCGCCACGACTGCCATCAGCGATTCGGCTAACACGCCCAACCAAAGAGCCCTCGCAGGGGAGCTGATCAATCAGATCAACGCAGGGACCATCGCCCCCGAGATCTACAATGCCATCCTGCTGCAAACGCCCGATGAAATCCGGCGCATCATAGATCAACTTACGCCCGCGCAAGTGGGAGCCTTGAGTCAGATTGGTTTTTCAGGTAGCACGTTCCAGTTTGCTAACATGGGCCAGCGTTTTGACGAAATCCGTCTGGGTCTCGGGCGTGGCATCAGCACCCGCAACCTGACCCTCTACAGCCCCGAAGGGATCATCGACGGTTCCTTTCTCCCCCTCCAGGCCGGAAACACGATGACGGGCCTGTACGAACCCTCCAAGCTGGAGGTAGAACGCTGGGGATTTTTCATCAATGGCAGCGGCACCTTCGGCGATGTGGACAGCACCCCGGGGGCGACCGGCTATGAGTTCAATTCCAAGGGAGGCACGGTGGGCTTTGACTATCAGCTTACGAAAAACTTTGTGGCTGGATTCATGGCTGGCTACACACGTGGAGACATGTATGTGGATGCCAACGGTGGCAACGCCAAGACGGATCAGGCCAACTGGGCCATGTACGCCACTTATTACCAGCAGAATTGGTATGCGGACGCCGTAGTCGGCGGCGCATACGACTCCTACCGCATGGACCGCAACATCCTCATCGGAGGCAACACGACTACCGCAACATCAGACCCCGAAGGAATCGAATTCAATTCGTCAATCAAGGGCGGTTACGATTTCAATATTGGAAACTGGCGGCTGGGTCCCGTGGCAGGAGCCGAGTATAAACGGTTAATGATTGACAGTTATAGCGAAAGTGGCGCCGGGGCATTCAATATGTCCATCGCTGATCAAGAACCCCAAAGCGTGAAGACGGGCCTGGGCGGGAAAGCGGCGTACGTCTGGAAAATGAATAACCTGACGGTGATTCCGACTGCGACAGCAAGCTGGCAGCATGAGTTCGTGCGCGAGCAGAGCATCTCGACGCGCTTTGCCAACGGGGTGGGCAATGCGTTTTCGGTCAAATTGGGAGCGCCGATTACCGACACATTCCTGGGAGGATTCAGCGTGAAATCTTACTTCACCGAAGATGTTACCCTCTCATTAGGGTACAATGTTGAAACGGATGCCAATAAATTCATCGCTCATAATATCAACATGCGCATCAACGTCCTGTTCTAGCGGTAAGCCGCAGTCAAAGGGGACCGCCAAACTATTTGTCCTTTAAAAGCCATTTTACACGACTCTCGTATTAAACAATCATTTGGACGCGAAGATCGGAATTCGGATCCCATTTTGTGACCCGTGATGAGGGACTTTATAAAAATGGTGTCTGTCGCGTCCAAAATCATTGTGCTGGTCTACAATGGCGAGCCAGCCAAATTGTCTATCGGCTCGTACTTGTAAGTCACCTCCCAGTAAAAGTTGCCGATTCTCTACCTCAATAGAGAGAACGACAGACGCATGGTTTCCGGCAATATTGGGCATGCGCTTGGAGAATTGACTCAAGGATATGTCTCTAATTTGATGAATGCACGCGATAGAAGCAGCATCGGAAGGGGATAACGCGAGCACTCTGGCATTCAGGGGTCTATTACTTTCATAAATGACCTTATTTTCGCTTGCAAGGGTGGTTGGTTTCTTGAGTTTTAAAATATGGCGAAGTTCTCAGAGATCTTTTCCATCGAGGTCAGAACCGCCATCCATCCACGGGGCAAGTCACAGAACCCGAGCAACGGCATGAATGAACAGGGTCTAGCGCGGGCGTGACTGGCTTTCATCCACCAATTTCTCGAACTTATGCATGGTGTTCCAATATGCCTCGCCGGACCATTGGAGGATGTCATTGTGTCCGGCCCGGGGTACCCAGTAAGACATTTTAGGGCCGGGATGTCGGGCAAAGACTTTGCGTCCGTGGGCGATGGGAATGGCGTCATCAACTTCTCCATGAATCACGAGAAGAGGGCAGGACACTTTTCTAATCCGGCGCAGGTTCGGGAATTTGTCGCCGATCACGGGAATAACGGGGATCACTACGCGGAAAGAACTCGTAAAAGGACTTTCGAGAATCAATCCCCCGACGGGATGTTTTGAAGCCAGCCATGTGGAAGGACCGGTTCCAACACTGCGCCCGTGAATAATAATGCGCTTAGGGTCGATTTTCAGAGTTTTTGTCAGATAACGGTAGGCCGCTTCGATGTCACGATAAGTTCCCTGTTCCGTTGGTTTCCCCGTACTGCGCCCATACCCGCGGTAGTCGTAGGCGAAGACACTGAAGCCCTCTCGGCGCATCAACTTGAAATAGAACATGTTTTGTTCCAGATTTTCCGCGTTGCCGTGACTGAAAAGGATGACGTGCTGCGCCTTGGGATTTTCGAGCCAGACAGCCGTGAGTTTTTCCTGCTCGGAGTTGAGGGTGACTTCTCCGGAAAGCGGGCCGTACTTTTCCGAGGGCACAAAGATCATTTTATCCGCGGCGAACCAGCCAAATATAACAAGTCCGATGTAGCAAAAAATAAAGAGTACCAACAAACGTTTGACCTTTACCCGCTCTTTGAGCTTTTGAATGAAACCCATGCTCCCAATCAACACGTGGCTTGGCGAAATGTCGAATTGGTTTTTTTTGAGTCGAATATCGATGACCTTCACAAATAGTGACTATATGTTTTAAACCTAAAATTCCTTTTACCTCCGGAACATGGGAGGGTAGGTTATCCCCATGCTCAGCCATGAGATGCATAAAGCCATTGCGGCGAAGCTGGAAAAGAATCCGGATCTTCTCCAGATTCCATTGGATAATATTGAGAGGTGGACGGCCCTGAGCAATGATGGTCGCCGACATTTGTTGATGTGGAAGGAAATGATCCTCAAGGCCAGGCAGAATCCCGATGATTTTCGAGAGTCCTAAGGGACAGACAAACTATTATTGACAAATCAAAGTGTTGATGTTTTTATCATACGCATATATGAGAGGTGCGCGTATTAAGGTTGGTGGAGACAGTTATTATCAGTGAAGTTAATGGGGACGGACAAACTATTTGTCCTTTAAAAGCCATTTCCTACGTTTCTTGTATTGATCAACCCTATGGAAGCTATTGTAGTCCGTCATAAGTGACTTAACTTATCAAAGTTCGCACGGACCGCGTGTTCGATGATGTCAATTGCAGGTGCAATCCTATGGCGCAACCCCTTTGGGGTTGTGCGTGAGCCCGGTTTTACCCAGGGTTTCTCGCGGATGAGCAACCCTGGGCTGTGTGACGGAATCCCTTTGGGATTCTTTTTTTAGAGCTTGAGCTCTGAAGCAACTCCCTTCGGGGTTCTTTTTCAGAGCTTGAGCTCTGCAGCAAGTCCCTTCGGGGTTCTTTTTCAGAGCCCTGGGTTCTGCGACAAAATCGCTTTGGGAGTATTTTCTGGTAATGGTAATGCCAATACCTTTAAACGCCACGTTTGCGAATTAATTAACCCACTCATAATAAATGTGTGGGTTGTTCGCGAACCCTCGCGAACGAATCCCAAAG
>JAWXCD010000056.1:0-24842 GCA_034440535.1 Verrucomicrobiota bacterium
ATTGGAGACAGCTGCGTCGGTTGCGCTTTCAGCTTCAAATTCCTCTCCTGACCGGACGTTTTGCCGAAAGGCATTGGAGACGTCCGGGGTGGCTCGCCAGCAATTGCACCGGGCATTTCCTGACCGGACGTTTTGCCGAAAGGCATTGGAGACTCGCTCTCGTTGGCGTTCCCATCCTTGCCCTGAGCGGGTCCTGACCGGACGTTTTGCCGAAAGGCATTGGAGACGAGAAGTAGATGCTCTATCAAGGAGGTCTGTAAGTTGTCCTGACCGGACGTTTTGCCGAAAGGCATTGGAGACCTGGCCGTTTTAGCAAGACTTATTTTGGATTATTTTTCCTGACCGGACGTTTTGCCGAAAGGCATTGGAGACCCAATAGCCGCCGAGGATACCATCCTAGCACCGCGCGTCCTGACCGGACGTTTTGCCGAAAGGCATTGGAGACTCTGAGTCTGGGTCTGACGGGTCAACTGCATGGGGCAGGGTCCTGACCGGACGTTTTGCCGAAAGGCATTGGAGACCTTCATGGCAAACTTCCTCCATTGCTTGGTCTTTTGGTCCTGACCGGACGTTTTGCCGAAAGGCATTGGAGACTCCTGGGTTGATCCCAAGGCGCATGTAGTTATCGGCTCCTGACCGGACGTTTTGCCGAAAGGCATTGGAGACCGGAAGGTCGTGGTGCCACAGTTAGACCTCAGTATGAGGGTCCTGACCGGACGTTTTGCCGAAAGGCATTGGAGACGTCGAATCCATGGTGCAGGGTCTTGGTGATGATAAAGTCCTGACCGGACGTTTTGCCGAAAGGCATTGGAGACACGTAACAAGTACGCCTTTCTTTCGCGGCGTCAATGAGTCCTGACCGGACGTTTTGCCGAAAGGCATTGGAGACTCTACAATCTCCCGCTCAGCCTTAATGTTAAAAGATGATCCTGACCGGACGTTTTGCCGAAAGGCATTGGAGACTGGACTGCCAAAAGAGTAACCTTGCTTTCGGCCAGAGTCCTGACCGGACGTTTTGCCGAAAGGCATTGGAGACCGCTCTAGTATCAGCCTTTGTCCGCTATGCTACGGGTCCTGACCGGACGTTTTGCCGAAAGGCATTGGAGACGAAGGTCGTAACTCCGCATCTTGAACTAAGGACCAGGTCCTGACCGGACGTTTTGCCGAAAGGCATTGGAGACTCCCCTCTACACTGACACTGTCGCCGAAAATATCTGAGGTCCTGACCGGACGTTTTGCCGAAAGGCATTGGAGACCCCCTACTACCTCAATGCTGTCACAGAAGATATCTGATCCTGACCGGACGTTTTGCCGAAAGGCATTGGAGACGGATTTTCCGAACTTGACCCCCGCAACAGAGTTCAGGTCCTGACCGGACGTTTTGCCGAAAGGCATTGGAGACGCGCCATCTGAGAGCGGGGATTTAGGGTCGGCGTCCATCCTGACCGGACGTTTTGCCGAAAGGCATTGGAGACACAATCTCCCGCTCAGCCTTAATATTAAAAGATGAGGTCCTGACCGGACGTTTTGCCGAAAGGCATTGGAGACACAACCTCGAATGTGATGACAGTCCGCTGATAATCGCCGTCCTGACCGGACGTTTTGCCGAAAGGCATTGGAGACAGGGCAATACGTACTTCTCTTACGTTTATATTAGGTCCTGACCGGACGTTTTGCCGAAAGGCATTGGAGACGGCTACCGTAGAACGAGGGCTCGGTGCTGGTTTTGAGTCCTGACCGGACGTTTTGCCGAAAGGCATTGGAGACGGAACCACGCAGGCTCATCGGAGTTGTTGCTAATTCGTCCTGACCGGACGTTTTGCCGAAAGGCATTGGAGACGAATGCGTGTGTAAGGGTCTTCGGTATGCTGAAAGTGTCCTGACCGGACGTTTTGCCGAAAGGCATTGGAGACTCGGATTCGAGTTCGGCGATCTCTCTTATATGCTCGATCCTGACCGGACGTTTTGCCGAAAGGCATTGGAGACCCCTTCATGAATGTCCCCATTGCGACAACAGACATTGTCCTGACCGGACGTTTTGCCGAAAGGCATTGGAGACTTCTTGGCGGACCCCGGGAGATGAGATAAAACGGTTAATCCTGACCGGACGTTTTGCCGAAAGGCATTGGAGACGCCGTCTTTAATCACCCAGTCACAAGTGAATTCTTTTCCTGACCGGACGTTTTGCCGAAAGGCATTGGAGACGTCGCCCCAGTCGCCACCTTCCACATATTCTCGGGGTCCTGACCGGACGTTTTGCCGAAAGGCATTGGAGACGCCCTCGGAGAGGGCTTCCTCCACGTAGTCGGGGCGTCCTGACCGGACGTTTTGCCGAAAGGCATTGGAGACATGCAGTCGCCCGCATCGTCTTGGAGCCACAGGTAGGTCCTGACCGGACGTTTTGCCGAAAGGCATTGGAGACTGATACTGGTGGCCGGGGACGTGGCCGTATGCTTTTCTCCTGACCGGACGTTTTGCCGAAAGGCATTGGAGACGTCCTTGATTTCATTCCCGTCATCGTCCAGCGGTGTTCCTGACCGGACGTTTTGCCGAAAGGCATTGGAGACCATAAAGATTTCTGCCTTTAATGCGCATTTTTCCGTCCTGACCGGACGTTTTGCCGAAAGGCATTGGAGACTGCTGCTGCTTTTCGCGTCCATAGCTATCCGCGACGAGTCCTGACCGGACGTTTTGCCGAAAGGCATTGGAGACACTGCATGGGGCAGGGTCTGAGGAATTCTAAAGCTGTCCTGACCGGACGTTTTGCCGAAAGGCATTGGAGACTGCGTTTGCCGCCTCGCTTATTCATTTTCAAGCGCGGTCCTGACCGGACGTTTTGCCGAAAGGCATTGGAGACGCAGCGTCAATAATCTCTTCCCGAACCGCTTGCGCCGGTCCTGACCGGACGTTTTGCCGAAAGGCATTGGAGACGTGCCATTCGGCAGCGGAGCCAGCATGGTGACGATGTCCTGACCGGACGTTTTGCCGAAAGGCATTGGAGACTGGGTAGCTAGTTCCTCCCCTACCTCTTTAAGCTCGTGTCCTGACCGGACGTTTTGCCGAAAGGCATTGGAGACACTACTGAGATTCCATTGGTCGTAAGCGCATCCCGGCTCCTGACCGGACGTTTTGCCGAAAGGCATTGGAGACCTGGAATTTGAACTACTGATATGCCATTGGTCGTAAGTCCTGACCGGACGTTTTGCCGAAAGGCATTGGAGACAACTTCATGTGCAAGGACGTTAATCCCGCACTCTGTGTCCTGACCGGACGTTTTGCCGAAAGGCATTGGAGACTGCGGTTGTCGCTAGTAGCGCAACATTCCGCACCACTGTCCTGACCGGACGTTTTGCCGAAAGGCATTGGAGACTCGCGGCGTCAATGAGCTCTTCTCTTGCTGCTTGGGCCGTCCTGACCGGACGTTTTGCCGAAAGGCATTGGAGACTCATTCCCGCGAATTTAGGATTCCGCCAAGAGCCGGAGTCCTGACCGGACGTTTTGCCGAAAGGCATTGGAGACGGCGCCTCCAACTGACTTTCTAAAAATTGGAGTGATTTGTTTGCCGATGCATATTCTTTACGCGCTTTTTTAAGGAGGGGTCCCTTATCGATAAACACGACTGCGCGACTTTTACTTGGATTAATCCAGATGGTGTCATTTCTGCGTCGTGTCTGTCTCATTCCCGTAAAAAGAAACGGGATCTTCTATTGTGCGTCAACTTTAAGCGTAAAATGGCCCGAGCTTTGCGCAAAAGCGAAGGAAGATCAGGCGAAATGGAATGCCACACAAGGGCCCAATCCATTTCGTATTTTCGAAGGAAAAGCAGTAGTTCACCCTTGAAACTTAACTTTACATGATATTTCTTTTGGCTAAACCAACGGTCGAAATCGCCCCCTAAAAAGCCATAAAAAGAAAGTATGTGAAACTTTTCACAAATTGGGATTGACGGTCTTACCGCGCCCCGATATTTTTCCGGTCCGTTTCTGCTTTGGAAAAGAAACGATGGTTCTCTTTCAAATTTCAAACCTCCAAGACCATGATTTTAGCAGTAGCAGAACATACAGCGACAGCGGAAGCGGCCCATGGGTTAACACCTGATGCGATGGTATTGCCCTTCAAGCTGTTTGGAGTGCTTCCCGTTACTAATTCCATGGTGATCACGTGGGGCGTTGCCATAATTCTGATTGTATTTTCACAACTGGCAACCCGCAATGCTCAACGGATACCCTCAGGTTTACAAAACTTCTGGGAATGGATCGTCGAATCCCTTTTCACCTTCCTCGAAGGTATTATAGGCTACCAAATCCTCAAAAAATCGTTCTGGTTTTTTGCCACGATTTTCATCTTCATTCTCGCAACAAATTGGTTCAGCCTTATTCCCGGCGTTGGAACGATCGGTTGGGGCCATGAAGTGGCAGGGGGTTTTCATGTGGCCATACCCCTGATCCGTGGAGGTAATGCAGATTTAAACATGACCCTTGCTATGTCGCTGGTCTTTTTCGCCCTATGGATCATTTTGGCTATTCAATTCAATGGCGTTTTTGGTTTTGCCAAACATATTTTTGGATCTAAAGGCGGCTTAAAAGGGTTCATGGGTTTGGTGGTTGCCGCTATCTTTTTGGTTGTAGGTCTCATTGAAGTGGTTTCCATTCTTTTCCGTCCTGTATCCTTAAGTTTTCGCCTTTACGGAAACATTTTTGCGGGTGAAAACTTGTTAGAAGCGATGTCTCATCTCGTTCATTCACCTTTCCTGAATTGGATTCTGCCACTGCCCTTTTATTTCTTAGAATTGCTCGTTGGCTTTGTTCAGGCTCTTGTGTTCTGTCTCCTTACTTCGATATTCACCCTATTGATTTGCACGCACGACGAAGAACATGCGGAGAATCATTAATTTTTAAACAAAATACTTTGACGAACCTGACCGTGGCAAAGACTGCGGGGGTTTGACAAAACAAACAAACATAACTGAAAAAAACATATGTTATTAGACATCATTGCTCAAGCTTCAACTACCGGTTTGACAGGTAGCTTTCACGTTGCTGTCGCTGCTTTTGGCTCTGCCATAGGCGTGGGCATCATCGGCGCGAAAGCTTGTGAAGCAGTAGGTCGCAACCCTGGTGCTGCCACCAAAGTCCTCGTGCAATCAATTATCGCGATGGCGTTGGCGGAAGGTATCACCTTCTTTGCAATCTTCCTCGTGAAGTAAATATATTCCCGCTGGTTCGCCGGCGGGGAACTTTTTCAATCTTAAAACACTCTATGAACTTTCAACTTATTTTAGCAGCGGCGACTGACGGGCCGATTCAACAAATCGCTGATCGTTTTGGGGTCAATTGGGCGCTTTTAACATCACAAATGGTGTGTTTTGTAATTGTTGCCCTCGTTTTGAGGAAATTCGCTTACGCTCCTGTTTTAGCCCTGCTTGATGAGCGTCGTCGTACGATCAAAGAAAGTCTCGAGAATGCGGAACAAATCAAAAAGGAACTTACGTCCGCTCAAGTAAAAGCGCAGCAAATTTTGTCAGACGCAGCGGCGCAGGCACAGCGTCTTCTCGACGAAGCCAAGGAAGCGGCGGGGCGTGTTCAAGTCCAAAAGGCTCAAGAGGCGGTTAACCAAGCTGAATCTATTATTAGTCAAGCCCGGGAAGTGGCTACGCTAAACGCTGAACGGATGAAGGCTGATTTGCGTAAGGAAATTGGGCGATTGGTTGTGGATACGACCACTAAAGTGATTGGAAAGGTTCTGACACCTGAAGACCAAAAACGGTTGACCGAAGAAACGCTCAAGGAAATGTCAGTGGTTAAATAACGTAGGTCTCTCCAGTTTATGAAACTTTCCAAAGAAACAACACAACAAGCCAAGAGCCTCCTTCGCGTTTGCATGGTGGACGGTCGCCTTGATGAGACACGTGTACGCGAGGTTGTGAAGAAAGTGAGCGAACAGAAGCCCCGAAATTATCTTGGCGTGCTCACTTTGTTTTCTCGTTTCGTACGCCTAGAGATTGAAAAACGGACAGTCACAATCGAGAGCGCGACGCCCTTGGACGACGCCTCGGTCAATAGGATCACACAAGCGTTAGTTCGTGAGTATGGCGAGGGACTCACCACGATTAAGAAGGTTAATACGGAACTCCTAGGCGGAGTTCGGGTACGAGTCGGAAGCGATGTTTTTGATGGGTCAATTGCGAATCGCCTAAATATTTTAAAAGAATCACTTTAATTGAGTTAAACCAAACGGAGCACGAAAATGAGTCATTTACTTCAAGAAATCGAAGCCCAAATATCTGGTCTTAAAACATCGGTCACACGCCAGAACACAGGCGTGGTCCGCGAAATCAGCGACGGGGTCGCGAAGGTCGAAGGTTTGAGCGGAGTAATGCTCAATGAAATGGTTCATTTCCCTAATGGCGAAACAGGTCTTGCATTGAACCTAGAAGAAACGCAGGTGGGTGTGGTTATTATTGGTGAGTACTCCGCCATTAAGGAAGGCGACGAAGTCAAAACCACCGGTAAACTCCTCCAGGTTCCCGTGGGCAAAGGATTGCTCGGTCGCGTGGTCGATACGTTGGGTCGCCCTGTCGATGGCAAGGGTCCGATTGCCTCTACTGTTTCTTATCCAGTTGAAAAAATTGCACCGGGCATCATCAAACGTAAATCAGTGAACCAACCTGTTCAGTCCGGTATTATGGCCATTGACGCCATGATTCCTATTGGCCGTGGACAACGGGAATTGATCATTGGCGACCGTGCCACGGGCAAGAGCACTATCGCGATTGATACCATGATCAATCAAGCTCGGATGAACAAAGCGAACAAGGACAACGCCGATTATCGTCCGCTGTACAATATTTACGTGGCGATTGGCCAAAAATCATCAAACGTCGCGCGTGTGGTGAACGTGCTTCAGGAAGCCGACGCCCTCGAGAATACGATTATTGTAGTGGCTTCAGCTTCTGAATCGGCGGCCAACCAATACCTTGCACCTTTCGCAGGCGCAGCGATGGGCGAATGGTTCATGGACAATGGCATGGATGCATTGATCATTTTTGACGATCTTTCCAAACACGCTGTAGCGTTCCGTCAGATATCGCTTCTTCTGAAGCGCCCATCAGGCCGTGAAGCGTATCCGGGCGATGTCTTTTATCTTCACAGCCGTCTTCTTGAGCGGTCAGCTCGCTTGAATGAAACAAGTGGAAACGGTTCGTTAACGGCTTTACCGATTATCGAAACACAAGCCGGTGACGTTTCTGCCTACATTCCTACGAATGTTATTTCTATTACGGACGGTCAGATTTATCTGGAAACTGATTTGTTTTATCAAGGCATTCGTCCCGCAATTTCAGTCGGTTTGTCTGTGTCGCGCGTCGGTTCTGCGGCTCAGATTAAGGCGATTAAACAAGTGGCCGGTAAAACGAAGCTTGATTTGGCGCAGTACCGCGAACTTGCGGCATTTGCACAGTTCGGTTCTGATCTTGATGCGGGCACAAAACAGAAGCTTGATCGTGGGGCACGTATTGTTGAGCTTTTCAAACAGCAACAGTACAGCCCAATTGCCGTTGAAAGTCAGGTTGTGATTATGTGGGCCATGCAGAACGGTCATTTTGACGATGTGGCTGTTGAAAAAGTGAAGGATTTTCAGAGCAAATTTAGTGATTACGTGAGCACCCGAAAAGAATCAATTCTTGAAGCTATTCGCAAAGAAAAAGCAGTGACTGATTCCGTCAACGCGGACCTGCTTGCGGCGATCACAGAATTCAAACAAACTTACAAATAAACGACCATGGCTTCAACACGTGACATCCGCCGACGCATTAAGTCGGTAAAAAACACGGCTCAGATTACCAAAGCCATGCAAATGGTGGCGGCGTCTAAAATGCGTAAAGCCCAGCAGCAGGCTTTGGCAGGGAAACCCTATGCCTTATTGATGAACGAAGTCATCAGCTCGTTGCAAGGTCGGGTTGATGAAGCGTCGCATCCATTGCTGGCGGTTCGTGAAGGGAACCGGCATTTGGTCCTTTACGTTAGTACTGATAAAGGTTTGTGCGGCGGGTTAAATACAAACTTGGCTCGTGAAGCTTCGCTATTGGTTAACGACACCCAGTATGTGAGTGCCGGGCGCAAGGGCACACAGTTTCTGGCGCGCACGAAACGTAAGTTACTTGCTGATTTTCCGCTGAAAGACCGGCCCTCGTTCCTTGAAACGAAAAGCATTTCAAAGTTTCTGATCGAAAAATTTTTAGCTGGTGAAGTTGATAAAGTAAGCGTGCTGTACACAGACTTCGTCAACACACTCAACCAGGTCGCGAAGGTGAAACAAATCCTGCCGATCGTGAAGTTGGAAGCGATGCAAGCGGGAGTGACTGAATCGGACCAGGACCATACCTTTACCTCTGGGGCAACCGAATATTTGTTTGAGCCGGATCCCCGGTCTGTCCTTGATAGCATCCTGCCGTATTACGTTCATTTTCAGGTTTACCAACTTATTCTGGATGCACGGGCCTCGGAACATAGCGCTCGTATGGTTGCCATGAAAAACGCGACGGATAACGCTAAGCAACTCATCAAAGACCTGACACTCGAATATAATAAAGTGCGCCAAGCAAGTATCACGACCGAAATTCTCGAAATCGCCAGTGCCCAGGCCGCAATGAGCTAAACCCCAATTTAAAACAAAAAGGAAAATTATGAGTAATACAGGCAAGATTGTTCAAGTCATGGGACCGGTTATTGATGCCGAGTTCGAAGGCACACTGCCAAACCTGTTCGACGCTCTTGAGGTCAACTACGATCTCGAAGGTAAACCAGTCAAACTAACCTTAGAAGTGCAGCAACACTTGGGCGATAACTGGGTGCGTGCGATTGCTATGTCGTCCACAGAAGGATTAAAACGCGGAGCTGTTGTTATTGGTACGGGCGCTCCGATCTCTGTCCCCGTAGGCGAAGGCGTCTTGGGTCGCGTATTCAATGTGCTGGGCGAACCGGTGGACGAGCGTGGACCTGTAAAATTTGAAAAGCGGTATCCTATTCACCGTACGGCTCCTCCTTTGGTTGATCAGGATGTCAAAGCGAATGTGCTCGAAACAGGGATTAAGGTTATCGACTTGATTTGTCCGTTTACCAAGGGTGGTAAAGTGGGCGCCTTCGGTGGTGCAGGTGTCGGTAAGACAGTTGTTATCATGGAGTTGATTAACAACATCGCCAAAGGGCACGGCGGTTATTCCGTGTTTGCCGGAGTGGGAGAACGTACCCGCGAAGGAAATGATTTGTACGCAGAAATGAGCGAGGCCGGGGTTATTAATCAAAAGAACCTCAGCGAATCCAAAGTGGCTCTTGTGTACGGTCAAATGAATGAACCTCCGGGAGCCCGTCTCCGTGTAGCCCTTTCTGGTCTTGCAATGACTGAATATTTCCGTGACGAAAAGAACCAGGACGTGCTCCTCTTTATTGACAACATTTTCCGTTTCTCACAAGCGGGTTCAGAAGTATCAGCCCTCTTGGGTCGTACTCCTTCTGCTGTCGGATATCAGCCTACTTTGTCAGCCGAGATGGGGAACTTGCAGGAACGTATTACATCCACGAAGAATGGGTCTATTACCTCGTTCCAAGCGGTGTACGTCCCTGCGGATGATTTGACTGATCCAGCTCCTGCAAATACGTTTGCGCATTTAGATTCCACAATCGTTCTTGAACGTTCGATTGCGGAGTTGGGCATTTACCCAGCGGTTGATCCTTTGTCTTCAACATCAAAAGCACTTGCGCCAGAAATTGTGGGCGAAGAACATTATCAGGTAGCACGTGGTGTGCAGAAAGTTCTTCAGCGTTATAAAGAGCTTCAGGATATTATCGCTATTCTTGGTATGGACGAACTGTCCCCAGAAGATAAGTTAATGGTTTTCCGTGCTCGTAAAATTCAACGATTCTTGTCCCAGCCGTTCCATGTGGCAGAAGTATTTACAGGTCAATCTGGCAAAAAAGTTTCTGTCAGTGAAACGGTTCGTGGGTTCAAAGAAATTCTTGAAGGCAAACATGATGACGTTCCTGAAGCCAATTTTTACATGAAGGGCGGTATTGACGATATCCGCAGCTAATTAAAACGCAGCTGCTGGATCATTGTCCGGTCCGCATAAAGGAAAAACATGTCTACTCTCCGTTTGGAAATAATAACACCAGAAGCCAAGGTTTATAGCGACGACGTCGATAGTGTTGTACTACCTGCCGTAGAAGGGGAGATAGGCGTGTTTCCCATGCACATTCCGCTGATGACGCAAATCGTTCCAGGGGAATTACATGCCAAGAAAAACGGTCAGGACCTTTTCCTTGCTGTAGGGGAAGGTTTTGTTCAAATCACTGGCAACAAGGTTGCAGTCTTGACGGATATGGCCGTGAAAGAAACCGACATTGATATAGGTAAAGCCGAAGAAGCTTTGCGCCGCGCAGAGGAAGCACTTAAACAAAAAGACCTCGGACCCGATGCTGAAGCGGCTCTGCGATCCGCCCTTCTCCGGTCAACTGCCCAACTTCAAGTTAAACGTCGCCGCCATCATTAATAATTTGAGAGTCATCTCGAGTGAGTTGATTCGTTACACATACGAACCTCGGTCCACAGGGATCGAGGTTTTTTTTTAGGCATTGAACCTTGGGCTCATTAGACGAGGGCTAAGCCGATGCGAGCGACGAGGTCTGGGGAGGTGAAGGGTTTTTGTACGAAACCGAGCAGACCGTCATCAACTAAGCCATGATCCAACTCTCCCTCTTGCGAGCCACTGAACAAAAATGCTTTTACTCCCGGATCTACTACTTTGAGGAGTTTAAAGGTATCGGCCCCAGTCATTTCGGGCATAATTTGATCTAGCAAGATAAGGGCTATTTGGCCTGGGTACAGTCGGTACAAGGAGAACGCTTCGAAGCCATCGTAAGCAGAAATAACACGGTAATCGTGACTGCACAAAACCTGTTCTAGCACATGACAATTATCTATTTCGTCGTCAACGACCATGATAAGTGGATTTTTGCCCGTTGGATTGGCTATCGGTCGGGAATCGCGGAGACGCATCTCATCGTCAGTAAACACGCCGTCCATGTGAGGTAACCTGATGACGGGGGGTGCCGAAGTTTCGGGTTCTGTATATCCGGGTACGTTGGGGGCAAAGGCTATTCTGCTATTTTGGTGAGAGACCTGGCCTGAGATACTGGCCAGTTTTTTACTGATCAAATTGGCACGGTGAGTGGACATCGTTGCGGTATCGGAAAAAGCTTTCACCCGGTCAGGGTTGTGTGAACTGGATTTGATAAGTTCAAGATATCCGGAGATTTCCTGGAGCACATTATTTAAGTCATTAGCGAGGAGACCGATTTTTTCTCGCTCAATAGTAATTTCTTCCAAAACCCGATCAATTTGTGCGATGTCATCCATAACTAGGAAATTTTCTCACGAAGACTAAGAAAAAATCTACAACAAGGGGAAATTAAAGGCAATTAAAATGAAAATGGATATGCAGGAAGGGCGAGCTAATCACGATAAAAAACAATGGTGTCATAAGTTGCGATAAAGCCTATTAGGCGCGGATCCTGCGTATTAATGGGAAAAATGTGAGAGGGGGGAATGTGCGCGAAAATCAAGCGTCACCAGGCAGTTATTTAAATACGTTTCAAAATGCTAATCCTATTAGAGGTAAAAACAAATCTTGGTTGTTTTTATGGGTAGGCTTGACGCTTTCGCTTTTGGCGTGGGCAGGATCCGTTTACTACGCAAACAAGCAGGAGAGGGATTTCCTTCAGAAAGAATATAAAGTAGCTAGTGAGAGCCTATTACGTCACATTCACGCTCACGAGAAAATGGCCAGGGGACTTGCAGTGCTTTGGCAGCGAGAGCAATACGAACCACAGAACTGGAGTCCTATTCTCCAGCAAATATACCATCCCGATACAGCCTCGACTCTCTATGCCTTAGCTTTCGTCACTCTGAGAGATCAGGAAGAGCCCGTTCTTCAGGTTTATCCCAGCCGTCCGGAATATGAAGCCGCTTCCAAAGAATTATTACAAAAATCAATTCTGACCTCAATTCAACACTCGGGACGGCTGAATGTGCCCCGACTTATTAATCAGTCCTCAGATGGCGTGAGGCGCTGGCATATGTCTGTACCTGCAGGAGACCCAGCACGGTTCATTATTGTCATTTTGGATCCAGCCAAAATTGAAAAGGCTGCTGAAAAAGCTCAACCGTTTTTGTCCGTGGGCATGCAGCTGGAAAATCCAAGCCCAGAGAATAAAACCGTGCAGCGCACCCGTTTTTACCAACAGTCGATCTATGCGTTGATGACCGTACACACAGACAAACTTCCGCCTCATTTACTGTACAAACCTTGGCTTGTATTTGGGATTGGGTTGATTGCAAGCGCGCTTATTTTTATTCTCAGTCGGACTTTTGGAAACGTGCGGAATAGGGCTTACGTGTTGGCAAAGGAAATGACGGACGAACTTCGGTTAAAAGTGCGAGCGATAGCCAGTATTACAAGTGGGATAGTGATTACTGATCCCACCCTGCCTGATAATCCGGTGGTTTACGTAAACAAAGCTTTTGAAAACATGACCGGATACGATGCAAGAGAAGTGCTCGGAAAAAACTGTCGATTTCTCCAAAGAGACGACCTTACACAAAAAGGCATTGAATCCGTTCGTGAAGCCCTCTTAAAAGGCCAAGAATGTCGTGTGCTCCTTCGCAACTATCGTAAGGACGGAACCCTTTTCTGGAATGACCTTGTGATTTCCCCCGTCCGTGATCGACGTGAAAACATTACGCATTTTGTAGGGATCGTGAATGACGTCTCAGAACGAATCCGCACTGAAAAGGCACTTGGTGAAAGTGAACGTAAATATCGCTCTGTTGTGGATAACGTCAAAGAAATCGTGTTTCAGACCGATAGGACTGGGGCATGGATGTTTCTGAACAAAGCGTGGACGGAAATTACAGGGTTTTTGATGCTAGAAAGCTTGGGGAGAAATTTTTTGGACTTTTTCCATCCTGAAGCCAGAGGAGCTTTAAATGAGGCCATGCGTGATTCACTAGGCAACGTCAAATCTCTCATCAGATTAGAGGTGCGCGTGCAAACCAAGTCCGGTGAATATCGTTGGGTAGAAGTGGCGTTGCAGGCGTTGTGTGATGCAGTAAAAAACCCCATCGGTGTTTCTGGTACCATTGCAGATATTACAGACAGAAAAAGGGCGCAGGACACATTAAAACACGCTAAGGAAGCAGCCGAAGATGCCGCCCGCTCCAAGGCCGAATTTTTGGCAAACATGAGTCACGAAATTCGGACGCCGATGAACGGCATCATTGGAATGACCGGGTTACTGATGGAAACGCCCTTAACGGAAGAGCAGCAGGATTATACCAACACCCTACGGACGTGTTCGCAATCACTCCTCGCGTTAGTGAATGACATATTGGATTTCTCGAAAATAGAAGCAGGCAAAATGACCTTTATCGAAAGTGATTTTGATTTGCGACAGGCCATTGAACAAGGCGTTGATCTTTTGGCAGAAACAGCCGCCACTAAAAAGCTTGAGCTTTTTACGTGTATTGAGCCAGAGCTCCCTCGAAAGGTTATGGGAGACGCCGGACGTCTTAAGCAAGTGATTATAAACTTAGTAGGGAATGCGGTGAAGTTTACCGACGAAGGGCAAGTCGTACTCAATATGCGGGGGGTGAGTGAAGAGGAAGCCCATATTGTCGTGCGGTTTGACGTGGTCGATACAGGAATAGGAATTGAACCCGATTATCAGAGCAAATTGTTTCAAGCCTTCTCGCAAGCGGATAATTCGAGCACCCGACGGTATGGTGGGACAGGTTTAGGGTTAGCCATTAGTCGCAAGCTCGTCCACCTCATGGGCGGGGAAATTGGGGTCGAAAGTGTACCAGGAAAAGGAAGCGTGTTCTGGTTTACAGCTCGACTAAAAAAAGGAATTTCCTCTAGCCCTCCTTTGTTCAAACTTCAAGGAAACCCGCGTATCCTCGTAGTTGACGATAATAGTGCCAGCCGTCAGATGTTATTGAAGTATATCGAATCCTTCGGGGGCGAAGTAATCATGACATCAAGTGGCGGGGAAGGTTTGGAGGCATTGCGTCAGTGCAAGAAAGAGGAGCGCTCTTTTGATCTGGTCCTAGTGGATCTAAACATGCCACAAATGACTGGATTAGCTTTTGCACATCAGGTTTCGAGCGACAATGATTTAAAACAATTTAAGATTCTATTAATGACCTCCGTCGGCCAAAGAGGCTTTGATCATATGCTCTCAAAACCGTTTGCCGGTCTTTTAGTAAAGCCCATTCATTACAAGACCTTGTTCGAACGACTCAACCAACAATTGGAAGGGTTAACGGAAAAGCGGAAAAACTCAAAACTCACCGCTGCCCCACTATCCACAGCGGCGTCTGTGCGATTACTTCTTGCTGAGGATAACCCTGTAAACCAAAAGGTGACAGTTCAACTTTTGCGAAAAATTGGAATTAACGCGCACCTCGCTACTAATGGTAAAGAAGCGGTCTCTATGGCTAAAACCCAGGATTATGATCTCATCCTGATGGATTGTCAGATGCCCATACTTGATGGGTACGAAGCCACCCGGCTCATACGCGAACATGAAGAACGATTAAAACGCACTCCCATCATTGCGCTTACGGCTCATGCCATGAGTGGCGACCGCGACAAATGTCTGTCAGCAGGAATGGATGACTATCTCCCCAAACCCGTGACATTAAGTGACCTGGCTCATGTGATATCAAAGTGGACAGGCGCGGCCTTGGAACAAATTGGGCAGGGGAAAGCTCCCACTGTAAATTCAGAAGAGCCGCCCGTGGATGAATACCAAATTCGACGACTCATTGGTGATAACGCAGAAACCGTTCGAGAGATGACAGATTTGTTTATTGAGCAAATCACACTCACGTTAAATGAACTCGAAGAGGCTATAAAAAACCGAGACTGGAAAAACATGCTAAGTCTCGGACACCGAGGGATAGGATCAAGTAGTGCTTTTGGTGTGATGAGGTTATCAGCATTATTCGGTAAAATTGAAACATGTGGGCATAATAAGGATGATGGCTCAGCGGCCCTTGTATACGGAGTAATGAAACAGGAGTTTAAAAGAGTAAAGGAAGGGTTCAGACATCTTTGTGCTGATTTACAAGGGAGGTAAGTAGGCTTGAGTTTTTTGATGACGGGGGTATCTTATAGAGGAAAATTATTATGCCCATTTATGAATATCAGTGCCTTGAAAAGGGATGCGAATACTGCACGCCACGCTTTGAAGTGATGCAGCGGATGAGTGACTCACATCTTACCGCATGTCCCAAATGTGGGGAGCCTGTTCACCGATTAATTTCAACAATCGGTATTGGAACGACTCGGGATTCCGGTTCATATTCCGACGCAAAAAAGGCTGGATTTACCGTCCTCAAAAAGCGCGACAAAGGTGTCTACGAGAGACTATGACCCACCGACGAGCCATGTAATCATGGAACGCCGCGTCCCCTACAAAGAGAACCAATGGGGTTCCAGCAAGATTTGTTAAGCGCGGGCGGTACGTTGTTCTTTTTTGATAACTGGTGAAACCGTGGTTTGATATCGAGGGGATACGGTTTGTTTAAAATTCAAGGCATCCTCAGTTTTCGGAGCCGCCATATTGACCGCGAGATGAAGGATAGCACCAAAGGCAAGCGCTTCAAAATTAAGGAAAATCAGAACATTCGTGAGGAAAGTTTCGAAGTATAAAAATTCCTCATTGGCCACGAAAGAGGCACCCAAAAACAAACCGAGGAAGACTAAGTGCATGGAAGCAAACAAGGAAAGAGGCAACTCTTTACGTTTCAGCGACTCACAAGCTTGCGAGTAAGAGTGTGCCGCCATACCAAATAAGGGACACAGAATCCCCCCGATAAGGGATGCAAATAAATACGGGAAAAGGAGTTCTTTCCCATGAAGGTCTGGGCCGACGTTGGAGATCGTATGAAAATACACGGGCCAAGCGACAGCAAAAAAGCCAATAATGATGCCTTTCCAGTGAGTAGACGTTAACGTGATTTTCATGAATACCTTTCCGATGGGTCAAACGCATTATGCGATGGACGACGACCAGTCAGACAGGTTGTGTCCAATAGGAATTCACAACGTCGGGTTTCATGGTAAGAACAATTTATTGAAAAAGCGAACATAAAAAAACTAACTGGCTCTTAAAATTAAAGGCATGTATAAAGGCCCCGCTATGACTCTTCGCTTCCTTTTTCTACTCGCTGCCTGCCTAGCCGCCTTCGGTTGCGCTAGTCAAGAACAACGGACCGCCGAATCTTCGAGGCCCCGTGTCATTTATATCAAAGATTTTAATACATCAGAATGGCCCTGGGAGGTGGGGTTATCCGGTCAGAAGCTTGCCGAATACAAAAAGGTCCACCAAAAAGCACTTAGTCATTATCTCACAGACACCCTTGGAAAATCGGTTTCTACGGCGCAATACCCCGGGTTAAGGCCTAAAGAAGGTTGGGTTGTGACAGGGGTGTTTACCAGTGTCCGAAGTGGAAATAGGGCGTTGCGCGCTGTTTCAATGGGAAATGCCGGGGAAAGTTCTGTGCGCACTTTGGTTCGGGTTTATAACCTCAATGTACTGGCGGATGAGCCGCTTTTCTCTTTCGACACCCACCAATCATCGCAAAATGCTGCGGTTACTCTAAACAGTGATATCAAACATACCTCTCAAGAAATTGCCTCAAAATTGAAAAATTATCTGGAGAAGGTCAAATGAGCCGGGAAATTCAATTGCCACCTCAATCCCTTATTTTTTGCGATGGAGACGAAGCTGACGGAGTCTATGTTGTGCAAAGTGGGCAAATCGAAATTTTCCGAAATAGCCTGAAAACCAAAAAGCCGATCACGATTGCGATGGTCGGACCTGGGGGCATGTTCGGAGAAGTTGCGCCCATCGATAAAATGAAGCGCAGCGCTTCAGCACAATCGACTCAAGCTTCGACAATTATTTTTTATAGTACCGAGGAGTTCGAAGCTGCTTTGGCGCGTTTACCAAGCTGGGCGCTTTTCCTTGTTTTGTCGCTTTCGCGCCGTCTCCGCAAGACGACCGACAAGCTTTACGAAGTGATGTTGAGCCAACAACCAAAATCAGACAATTCCCTATCATTAGAGCAATTATTCGAACTCACTCAGAGCTCGATCAACAAGCCTGAGGATGATCCGGTTACCGAATTGTTAAATGAATTTACTCGGAATCAGGGCAACAAGTGACAGCCAAACTGATTCTCATGTGGTTCCGAAGAGATTTGCGACTCGATGATAACGCCGCTTTCTTCGATGCCCTTCGCCGAGCGGGAGAAATTAAGGGGAAGTGCGTGGCCGCATTTTGTTTTGATACAGAAATTCTTTCAAAGCTGGAAAACAAAGCAGACCGTCGCGTCGCGTTTATTCATGCATCACTCCTAGAGCTCGAGGCGGAACTAGCAAAAAGAAACAGCGGTTTGATTGTCAGAATCGGGCCGGCATCCGAGGAGCTCCCAAAGCTCATTGATGAACTAATTCCACTGGGACTTGATTCCGTTTATGCGAACCACGATTTTGAGCCGCGGCGGATGAAGCGCGATAAAGAAGTGGGGGATTATTGCGCGCAGAGGAAGGTCAGGTTCCAGACATTTAAGGACCATGTCGTTTTCGAGAAATCTGAAATACTGACATCGCAAGGCAAACCGCACCGGGTATTTACGGCTTATAATAAAGTGTGGCACAAGGAGCTACTCGATAATGAATCATTTCACCTGCACGAATACCCCGGCCCAGAGCAGTATCCGTTTCTTTTATCAAAGGACCAAGTGCCTGTCAGTGCCCCATGGAAAGAACTGAAGGACATCGGTTTTCTGGAAAGCGAACACCCCATTGCCCCTGGAAGAAAAGCAGGGCTGGAAAGGCTGAAATCATTTGAACCATCGTTTAAAGAGTACTCACACAAGCGGAACCTGCCCGGTATAGAAGGAACAAGCCGACTTTCTGTGCATCTTAGGTTTGGGACAGTTTCAGTCCGGGAAGTGATAGTTGCGGCCCGAAAGAACGGGACTCCTGGAGCTGCCAAATGGGTTGATGAACTTGTATGGCGTGATTTTTTTAACATGATTCTCTATTGGTTCCCGCACACGCAACTCGAACCGTTCCAAGAAAAGTTCAACAAGATGAAGTGGGACAATCCGCGTACGGACGAACACACAGCGGCGCTCTTTGAGGCATGGGCTCAAGGGCAAACGGGGTTTCCCATAGTTGACGCCGGAATGCGGGAGTTGAATAGCACAGGGTTTATGCACAATCGTGTGCGTATGATCACGGCCAGTTTCCTAACAAAACACCTCCACATACATTGGAAAGCCGGTGAAAGATATTTTGCGAAGCATCTACTCGATTATGATCTGAGCCAAAATATCGGAGGATGGCAGTGGGCCGCCGGAATCGGAGCTGATGCCCAACCTTTTTTCAGGATATTTAATCCAGTGACCCAAAGTGAAACGTTTGACCCTGCGGGCGACTATATTAGACGGTTCTGCCCCGAGCTCAAAAAGTTTCGAGAAAAAGACATTCACAGTCCCTGGATGAGTTCATTGGTCGCCCAAGAGACGGCACAGTGCAAAATCGGCAAGAATTACCCGGTGCCGATTGTCGATCTTAAGATTGAACGAAATAATGCTCTTGAAAGATTTCACAGGGCCTTGCACCGTTAATTAAGCCGATTGATGATTCAACTTCATGGGTCTGGGCACGAATTGACCCGTCGCCCAAGCTCCAAAAGGCCTGATGTCGCACTGCGGAAATGACAATCGATTCATTTGATAGTGCCCTGACTTTTACCCCACCAGTAACCTACCACCTCGTGGACGTATCGTTCCATCAACACGAAACCAACTAATCCCGGAAATAGGCTTGTAACGTTCCAATCAGTAGTATTCTTTTTCGTATAATACACGGCAGGGGCGGGAATTCCCAAGACCCCTTGAGCGCGCAAATGCCCGAGAGACCTTCGCATGTGACTCGCACTTGTAACCACGATCGCATCATCCTTGCCGATGATTTTTGCCAACGCAACGGACTCTTCTGCGGTATCCATGGAGGTCTCCTGAAGTTCGATATTGTTGGCTGCAACACCGAGACTTTGGGCGGCTCGGCTCATGGTGAGAGCGTTGGATTGGGGATCGTAAACACCACTGCCGCTCATGAGAATCCGGGTGTGAGGGAGCAAACGATGAAGCCGGATTGCCTCGGAAACGCGCCCCATCGACTCCATCGAAAGTTGGGAGGTGGCAGGAAGACGTGGGTCAGAACTGTGGCCGCCACCCATGACGACAATCCATTTCACATTCCGCAACTTTTCAATTTCTACTTGGTTATCATGGAGCAATGGCTGATATTGGTTTTCAAGTGAGGCCATTAAAAACCGGGGAAACCAGCCGTAAGCAAGGATGAGCAACCAGAAACCTGCTAAAGTGAAAAACAGTCGGGCTCTTCGTAAATGGGGCGTTTTACGATAAATAAAAATATACCCGGGAATAAACAATAGGAACAGGAACGGCACAGGATAAATGAATTGGGTTATAATTTTCTTAAGCAAAAACATGGACACTCCTTTAGTCGAAAGCATGATGCCATAAACATGACACTTGGAAAACGACTACTTTGTATCCTCCTTTTGGCCTTCCTCTTGATAGGTGATCCCTGTCAAATATGGGCGGCTCCCACGCGGTTGACGATCACTGAACATAAGTCACTCAAGACCCGGACTGACTGGTATGGGCTATATATAAAAGGCACAAAGTGCGGTTATGCGGCTGGTGAGTTTAGGGTGCCCACCGAAACCACGCCCTATTATGAAATGGACACCAAATTTGTGATGCAACTGACTTCTTTGGGACAGAGGAGCAAGGCTGAGTCACGCGAGTTATATCGATTCAACGGGAAAGCGCCTTATGAGCTTGTTTATGCCGAGAGCGTGCTGACCCAAGAGGGCGTTACGACAAAAACGACTTTGACAGGAACCACCTCCGGCTATAAAGCGGAGGTCACCGAAGGAAATAAAACGCGCAAACTTTTCGTGGGTAAAGTGGATCTTACAGTCGAAGATTTGATAACCCCAGAAATCTGGTGTCAAAAAAAACCTGCCAAAGGAGATTCGATAGAGATTCGGATGTTTGAAATCGATGACCTAAAAAGCCGCATTCACACCTACACAGTCAAAGACGTGAGGGAAGAAATACTGCAAGGTGTAAAAACCCGGATACTTGAGGCAGGAATTAATTCGTCAGTGGAAGGTGAGTTGGGAGATGCCGTATTTGATGGGGAAGGGATTCCGTTAACAATGAAAATGGGGCCCCAGTTTGAATTGCGGTTGGAGCAGGAAGTGACAGCAAAACAGATTGAATACAGTGCCGATTTATTTTTAGGCGGTTCGGTTGAAATTAATAAGCCACTTGGCGGACCATCAAGCGAGCTGGCTCGGTTGACGATTGAAGTATCCGGGGCGGGGGTAAAACATTTATTATCAGGCAGCGGTCAAAGAGTGACCCATCTACCAAATGGCACGGCCCATGTTCAAATGACAGGAGTTGACCCTCACACTGTTCCCGTGGAGTCAGGTGAAATTGAAAAAAACTTAGAGGAAACCCCGGAGTATCCTATCGAGGATCCCATCATAAAAGAGATGGCTGCACAGGGAATAGGGACCGCAACGACGACCGCAGAAAAGGTGAAGAATCTGACGCATTTCGTTTCTGAATATATCAAGGACACCATTGTGACCAAGAAAGTCACAGCGCTCGAAGTTGTTCAAAGTAAAGAAGGTGATTGCACAGAACACACGCTCCTTTTTGTGACACTTGCCCGTGCGGCAGGAATTCCGGCCCGTGAAGTAACAGGGCTTGTGTACATGGGTGATTCCACCCGTCGGTTTGGTGGTCATGCGTGGGCGGAAGTAGCGTTAAATAACCAATGGGTTTCGGCGGACGCAACGTTTGATCAAGTCCCTGTGGATGGTGGACATTTTCGGATCGACTCGGGTCCCAAAGGGCTTGCTAAAACCATGCTCGTTTTGGGGGATTTAAAGTTTAAATACATCTCTCACGAACTCGGAAGACCGGGTGGCAAAAGCCAGAATCTACGACAAGGAAAAGTGGAGACCAAGTAGATTATGAACTCAAGTGAAACCGACATTCTCATCATTGCTGATAGCGACCGTAACGCCGACATGCTCTATGCCAGTGGGATTTTTATTCCGGACGCCTTTACTTTTTTTCGGGTCAAGGGAAAGACAGTGATCATCGTGAATGACTTAGAAATTGATCGAGCTCGCCGAGACGCCCGAGTGGATCTTGTTCTTTCATATTCGGACTTAGAATTTTCTTTCAAGACAGGTCAGAAAAAGAAGCGACCTTCCTATTGTGAAGTGGTTGCTGCGTCGTTAAAATATTTTAAAGCGAAGCGGTTTTTTGTCCCGCCGACATTCCCTTATAAGATGGCGTTGGATCTCAGGAAACAGGGTATTGTCACGGTTCCTGTCGATGCCATTTTCCCAAAGCGTGAATTTAAGACTGAAAATGAAATCAAACTCATTGGTGACTCGTTGCGCTTGACCGAGGCCGGGATGTTGGCCGCGTATAACCTCATCAAAAACTCATCCATTAAAGGGCGCTTTTTAGAATATAAAGGCGAAAAAGTGACATCCGAAATGGTCCGGGCTGAAATCGACACCACCATTGCGCGTCGCGGTGGCTTGGCATCTAACACCATTGTCGCTTGCGGAAACCAGGCCTGCGATCCTCATGAGCGGGGCCATGGATCGCTCTATGCGGGGGAAACAATCATCGTTGATATATTTCCGCGCCATCAGGGATCAGGCTATTATGGGGACATGACCCGAACATGGGTGCGCGGGAAGGCTTCCTCAAAACTTAAAAAAATGTATAAAGTCGTTCGCCAAGGTCAGCAAATAGCATATAAAGGGATGCGCCCCGGACAGGACGGAGCGTTGGTCCACGAAAGTATAAAAGCCTATTTTGCGGAACAAGGATTTCCTACGGAGAGAGTACAAGGACGGCAATCTGGGTTCTTCCATGGGACAGGGCACGGGCTGGGGCTGGACATTCATGAGGAACCCCGATTTGGGAAAACACAATTTAAGAAAGGCCAAGTGATCACAGTCGAGCCGGGGCTGTATTATTGTGGTTTAGGTGGAATCCGGGTGGAAGATGTGGCGGTTGTGACCGGAAAAGGGGCAAAAGTGATTTCAAAGTTTCATTATACTTTTGAAATTTAGGATAGAAAATGGGTAGATTACTGATTTTGAATTTGGTTATAAAACTTAGAAAATGTTGACAAGGACCCCTCGTTCTACTAAAGAAATGGTGTAATATCTTTTATTGAGCCTTAATATGTCGCTATTTGGGAAAATTTTCACCGTCATTGCACTTCTTACAAGCGTGGCCTGTCTTTGGTTAGGGTTCCAGCTGAGTTCTACTCGGAAACAAGATAAAGCGAAATACGTTGAGACAACGACAAAGCTTTCCAATACGGAAGAGGAAAAAACAAAAGCGGAAAAACTGGCGGCCGACACACAAACTTTAGTGGAACAAAAATCCAAAGAAATTGAAGAAGCTACGGCTCAGGCAGCAGCGCTTAAAAAGGCTAAAGAAGAAACCGAAGGCAAGCTGACAGCGCTCCAAGCGGATAAATCAAAAATTGAAGCCGATATTAAAGAGAAACAAGCTGAGCTTGAAAAATTGCGCGCCGATGCAGAAAAAGTGCCCGGCCTTGAAACTCAGATTGCTGAGAAAGAAATTCAGATCAAACTACTTGCAGAAGAGAAACAGTTGGTCACTGATGGTCTTATGAAGACCCAAAAAGAATTGGAAATTCTTCAGGATAAAGAACGCCGTCGCCTTGCGGGGGTGCTTCCCATTGGGACCCGCGGGAAGATTGAACAGGTCAACTTACAGTGGAACTTTGTTGTGCTTAATATAGGAGAAGCGGATCAATTGGTGGAGGGCGCGCAAATGCTCATTTATCGCGGTGCAACTTTATTGGGAAAAGTTAAAATTAGAAGTGTTGAAAAAAAATCCAGCATTGCCGATATTATTGCGATTACGGACGCAGCAAAAACTAAAGAAGGCCGCGTTATCATTCAACCCGGTGATGAAGTTTTATTTTAATTATATGAATCGACGTTTGTTTCTCCTCGCCTTAGGTCTCTTCTCCGTGATTTTTTCGGGATGCGAATCCGCCCCTGAACGCCAGCGCGAAGTAACGACCATTCCTTGGAATCGCCCCCAAAAATGGGAAGGCACAGGCTCCCTTGGTGGAATGCCTGCCAGCCAGTAAGCGCACGAAAAATTCCGTGTGAGGGATGCTGCTTTATGTTCAGTACCCGGAGGTGTCCGGAATAAAGCGTAGAATAGACAACCCTGTCTGTTCCCCAAAAGAGCACAGACAAGATTGTCTATGTCATATTGCCCCGGAGGGTCTTGGAGCGAGTTTGGGCTACGCCATGTTGGGTTGGGCTTCAGTTCTTTGTTTGATCCTCTGTATTGCCCATAACGCGTGTTCGACAACGAGGGGATCGGTGTCTGCGCTCGCTTGTTGGAGTGCAGGGAGGGAGGTGGAATCACCTACATTTCCCAGAACAACGCAGACATTACGCAGGAGTCCCCGGCGTTTGATTCGTTTAATGGGAGAACTCTTAAACATTTTGGAGAACTCTTCGTTGGTTATTTTTAACAGCGCTAGTAAGTCAAGTTGATCCAAAAAAGGCCTAGGTTTGAATCGGACTTCATGGGCCATTTGCGCAAATTTGTTCCATGGACACGCCTGCAAACAATCGTCACATCCGTAAACACGGTCGCCGATCAATGGCCGCAGTTCCTCAGGTATCGACCCTTTAAGTTCAATCGTCAGGTAAGCAATACAGAGGCGAGCATCCATCTGATAAGGTGCCGTAATAGCACCTGTGGGACAGGCCGTTATACATTTTTCGCAGGATCCACATCTATCTTTGGCGGGGGCATCAGGCTGAATATCGAGAGTGGTCAGGATTTCAGAGAGGAAAAAATAGGTCCCATGGTCCTTTGAAATCAGCATCGTGCTTTTCCCCTGCCAACCGACACCAGATTGCGCTGCCACCGGACGCTCTAAGACAGGGCCGGTATCGACGTACCCGCGTGTCACGCCGCCGAATTGATCCTTTATCCAATCTTCAAGTTGACGCACACGGGGAGTAATCACTTCATGGTAGTCATCACCTCGGGCATACATGGCGACTCGCCCCACATGCGTCCTTTGAGGTTTGGTTCTATCGAAACCCAAGAAATAATTTGATCCGAGTACAATGACAGTTCTCGCTCCTTCCACAATGCGCCTTGGGTCAGAGCGTTTTTCGGGTTCCTTTCCCATCCAAGTCATCTCTCCGTGGCGTCCATCTTGTAACCAACCATTTAAAAATTCGGCATATTTCCCCGGTTCCGCTGGCGCAAACCCGATCATATCAAAACCGAGTTGCTTTGCCTTTGCGATGATGCGCTTTTTGATATCTGGTTGAATGACGGCAGGCTTCATTATCAAAACTAGTCCTGAGGAAAGTTCCTGAGAATGTCCCGGACAACCTCTTCGATGGATGATGTGGAAGTATCCCTAATAAAATCAGCTTTCCGATAGTGAGCTTCGCGTTGATTAAGTAATTCAACGATTTTTTGCATTGGATTGCTGGTCTGGAGAAGAGGACGGTTTTTGTCGCCCGCCACCCTTTCGAACGCTTTTTCCGCGCTCA
>JAWXCD010000057.1:0-3636 GCA_034440535.1 Verrucomicrobiota bacterium
AAAGAGGCAACATTACATCTTAAAGGCGTCAAAATCGCCATCATGGGGTGCATTGTCAATGGCCCTGGCGAAATGGCCGATGCGGATTTCGGTTATGTGGGGGGCGCTCCGAAAAAAGTGAACCTCTATGTCGGCAAAACGCCGGTCAAATTTAATATCCCCGAAGACGAAGCCGTCGAACGCCTTATCGATCTCATTAAAGAGCACAACAAATGGATCGAACCGCCCCTCAAAAAGGAAGTCGCCGAAGCTGCAACGTCATAGGAATGAGAATTAAATTATTATTTATCATTTCCTGATTTTGCTTAAGTTGCCTGCCC
The DNA here is from genome assembly GCA_034440535.1 of Verrucomicrobiota bacterium. Lineage (GTDB taxonomy): Bacteria > Verrucomicrobiota > Verrucomicrobiia > JAWXBN01 > JAWXCD01 > JAWXCD01. Next base: position 321 of record JAWXCD010000057.1, read on the forward strand.
TATGGCAACCGTACTTCCTTTCCCTGCATTAAGACCTAAACCTGAACTGGCCTCGCAAATTTGTGAGCTCCCCTATGACGTGATGTCATCAGATGAAGCTCGTGAAATGGCTCAGGGCAACCCATTGAGCTTTCTACACGTGTCCAAACCTGAAATAGACTTGGACCCTTCAGTGGACATTTATGATCCCAAGGTCTACGCCAAAGGTGCGGAGAACTTTGCAAAACTCATAACCAATGGCTCTCTTGTCCAAGACCCACAACCTTATTTCTACCTGTACCGACAAATCATGGGCGAACACACCCAGCTTGGATTAGTCGCTGCTGTCAGTTGTGAGGAATACCGTTTGAATGTCATCCGGAAACATGAGTTTACGCGACCGGACAAAGAGGACGATCGTGTCCGCCACATTGAAGGTCTGAATTCTCAAACCGGCCCCGTTTTCCTAACGTACAAATCCCAGTCGGATCTTAAATCCATCTTCACCTCTATTTCCGCCCAGGAACCGGACATTGATTTCACAGCAAAAGATGGCATCCAACACACGTCGTGGGCTGTTAAGGACGCTGAGGTTATTCGCAAAATTACCGCAGCGTTTGCATCCATCAAGAACCTCTACATAGCTGACGGGCACCATCGTAGTGCGGCGGCATCACGTGTCGATCAGACGCGAAGGAGTGCGGGGCATTCGTCGCAGTTTCTGGCGGTCATCTTCCCTCACGATGAGATGCAGATCCTCCCCTACAATCGAGTGGTGAAGGACCTCGCTGGGTTATCCGCACTGGAGGTTCTTAAACGCATTGGGGACGTCGCCCAAGTTAAGCCAAACTTAACCGCTAAACCTTCTAAAAAACACAATGTTTCCATGTTCCTAGACGGCAAATGGCATACCCTTGAGTGGTGGCCCCAGGTTCTTCAAAAGGAGGATAAAATTGGGCAACTCGACGTTTCCCTTCTTCAAAATTTCGTGCTCTCTCCTATCCTTGGCATAGATGATCCACGCCGCGACAAACGAATCAATTTCGTCGGGGGAATCCGGGGAACAGCTGAACTTGAAAAGTTAGTGAAATCGGGCACCTACGCCATTGCGTTTTCTATGTTCCCAACAAGCATCGTAGATTTGATGGAAATTGCTGATGAAGGCGGGATCATGCCTCCAAAAAGCACATGGTTTGAGCCGAAGTTGCGCGATGCCATGTTTTGTCACACGATATAGCGTCCATGCACCCTGACTCCCCAAAGTTCCTGCCATTTGGACCCGATCACCTTGCCGTGCTCGGGTTCGTTTTATGTTGCAGCGTTTTGTTTATGGTACTGGGTCACCGATGCTCAATTCGTCATGCACGAATAGGCGGAGTCGTACTAGCGGTTTTGGTTTTTGGATGGGCGATTGCAAGTTACGGATACAAATTTTGGAGTGGCACCTTCAATCCCCAAGACAGCATGCCCCTGCATTTGTGTTACGTCATTCTCGTAACCACGACCGTTGCACTTATCTTCCGAAAGCAACTGGCCTTTGAGATGACCTATTATTGGGGCCTAGCCGGGACGCTCCACGCATTGTTCACACCGGACTTGCACCAAGGATTTCCCACTTGGCCTTGGTTTCAATTCTGGTGGCTGCACGCCGGGATTATCATTTCGATTTTTTATCTTATCGGCCCGATGGGCATGCGCCCACGCAAAGGGAGTGTGCTCAGACTTTTTCTCTGGATTCAAGTGTACGTCGCGAGCGTGGGCGTTTTAGACGCACTCTTTGGTTGGAACTACGGATACCTATGCTGGAAGCCGCTCGGCCCCTCTTTGTTGGACTCACTTGGCCCGCATCCATATTACTTGTTCGCTTTAGAAATTTTCGCCCTATTAAGTTTCGGGTTTTATCACCTACCCTGGATTATCTGGAGCAAATCAAAAGGTGTTCCGCTTGCGCCGGGGCCTAGTCTCCTCTCCTGGTTCAAAGGCAAAACAGCGTGCGGTATCTTCATGCTCCTGCTCCTAGCCTTGGTAAGCTCCTGTTCTAAACCCATCGAAACCCAAGGGAAAATCAGGATTATTTGCGGCGTGGACGATTCCTTCGCTCAATCGTTTTCCACACAGATCACTCTATACAGAAAATATAATCCCCAACTTGATATCGAAATCGTAACAGTCCCGACAAACGAACTCGTCCGTTATTTAGAGAATAATCCAGCGTCCGCAGATATCGTTATTTTTGATCACATGCTCACATCCCAACTGGCATGGGAGGGCAAGTTGTTACCCCTCGATAAAGCGGCAACCGATGTACTGAAAGATATGGGCGGTATTCCTTTAAAGTTTCAGATGGCAGCCAAATACAAAGGCCAGATTTATGGGATTCCGTTGGCGTGGTCCGGTACGGTCCTTTTCTTTAATAAAAAACATTTCGATAAAGCCAAAACGTCGTACCCCAACTCATTTTGGAATTGGGAAGATTTCACGGAAGCTTCCCATGCCACAACATGGGACGTCGATTATGATGGCACCCCGGACCTATACGGATTCGAGATCGGGACCACCTTTTATGAATGGGCGCCATTTGTCATGAGCTTTGAGTCAGAAACCCGCGCGGAGGGTAAAATGATCAATCTGGGTGGTCCTGAAGTGTTGATTGAGCAATCAGAGGCCCTTCAATTTTACGGAGACCTCGCTTGGCAATATAAAGTGGCTCCACAACCTGATCCAAAGGTCGGCAGTCTCTTTACCGTAGGCAAAACCTCGATGTCCCTTGGTTCTACCGTCTGGCTCGAAACCCTCGTAAAACAAAAGGACCTTAAATGGGGGATGTCCATAACCCCAAAAGGAAAAAGAAATGTGAGTTTTATTAGAGTAATCTCTATCGGGCTCGCCGCCCAATCAAAATATCCGTCGCAGTCAGCAGGGCTCATCGCCTTCTTGTCTCGACCTGAATCGCGGGAGTATTTGGCGCGTCACACTTTCTATTTTCCAGCAACCACCCGAGAAGCAGAAATCTTTCTAAACGAAAATGCCGAGATCGATCGGGCCCTTGTTTTTCCAGTATACGAGCAACTCCTCAGTGAAGGCACCGTTGTCCCTTCGATCGTGCGTTGGCCCCAAATTGAAGCAGCCGCAAACGCCGAAACAGCCCGGTTTTTTAATAAAACCACCACGGCACCCGAGGCGTTGAAAGCCATCCACGACAAAATTGAAACCCTTGGTAAGGAGTAACCGTCTAGTGTGGTCCGTCAAACAGAACGTAACTTATCAAAGTTTGCACGGACCGCGTGTTCGATGATGTCAATTGCAGGTGCAATCCTATGGCGCAACCCCTTTGGGG
>JAWXCD010000058.1:0-14402 GCA_034440535.1 Verrucomicrobiota bacterium
CCAGAGGGATTCCTCCCCAATCTTAGAGTTGCCGAGCTACCCCAATGTAGACGGTCAAACTTTGCAGCCGATTCCATATAAGTTACTAGATTTATGACGGCCTACACTAGTGACCGGAAAAGAGAACAGACAAGATTGTCTGTCCTACCCTCGCCCCCTCAGGGGCGCACCCCCAGCGTAGCATCTTTCGCGGCCATTTTCCTGGTCCGTCATTTAGCGGCGAAGACGTATATCTTCGTGAACGGGCCATGAGAGATTTTAAGGCAGCAGATTTTTAGTTTCCAAATTGGGTTGGGCCTTCTATAGTCTCAACCAAAACCCACACATTACTATGGCTCAATATTTTATAGGTATAGATAGCGGCACACAAAGCACCAAAACCATAGTTGTAGATGGAAAAAGCGGGAAGGTCTTAGGATCTGCATCCCAGCCCTACGACCTGATCAGCAAACTTCCTACAGGTCATAAAGAACAGCATCCCAAAGTGTGGATTGATGCCATTAAAAAGACCATTCCAGCGGCATTAAAAAAAGCCAAGGTCAAAGCCAAGGACGTTGCTGGAATTGGTGTTTCAGGGCAGCAGCACGGGTTTGTGGCGCTTGACGCGTCAGGGGCTGTCATTCGTCCGGCTAAGTTGTGGTGCGATACGTCCACGATTGCTCAATGCGAAGAAATTATTAACGAACTCGGGGGCCTTGATCGCACAATCGCACTGATCGGCAACGGGATCCCCGCAGGTTTTACGGCATCAAAAATCTTGTGGCTCAAACAAAACGAACCAAAGAACTATGCCCGATTAGATAAGATAATGCTGCCCCATGATTACATTAATTTTTGGCTCACAGGGGAAGCCACAATGGAATATGGGGATGCCTCCGGCACAGCTTTGATGGACATCACTAATCGCACATGGTCAGAGGATGTGCTTAAGGTGATTGACCCCGGACTTGAAAAGAAACTTCCCAAGTTGCAAAGCTCCGATAAACCCGCCGGAAAAGTGCGCGCTGAAATCTCAAAACTCTTTGGGTTTGGACCCGACGTCATTGTGAGCGCGGGTGGAGGCGACAATATGATGGGCGCGATTGGCACTGGAAATGTGACTCCCGGTTGCGTCACGGCAAGTTTTGGGACTTCAGGAACCATCTATGCCTTTTCAGAAAAACCAATCATCGATCCACATGGCGAAATTGCCGCTTTCTGTGATAGCACAGGTCATTGGCTCCCACTCCTCTGTACGATGAATGTGACAGTGGCCACAGAAATGGTCCGTCAAAGTTTTAGCCTGACCCATGAAAAGTTAGCGACCATCGCGGACAAGATTCCTCCAGGTTCGGATGGCCTCGTTTTGATACCCTATCTTGAAGGCGAACGCACCCCGAACGTACCCGAGGGCACTGGAATTTATTTTGGCATTAACTCCAAAACCCACACGCCGGGGCATTTTGCCAGGGCTGCCATGGAGGGAGTCACACTCGGAATGAACTACGGGTTAAACAGACTTCGCACGCTCGGAATCCAACCCACTGAAATCCGGGTGACCGGTGGAGGATCGAACTCCAAAGTGTGGCGCCAGATTATGGCAGATATTTTTAACTGTCCCGTAGTAGGGATGGAGACCACTGAAGGAGCTGCCTATGGCGGAGCACTTCAAGCGCTCTGGTGTTTTGAACTTATGAATAGCAAAGCCTCTTGCATTCGCGAAATTTGTTCCAAGTTTGTTAAAACCAATCGCAAAACTCTCGCAAAGCCAAAGGCTAAAAATGTTGCGGTTTACCAAAAAATGCAGGTGTTCCAAGATCGCTTCGCGAAAGATGCCCTGACACTGTTCAAAGCGCACGGAAAAATGCTCTCAAATTTGGAAGGTAAACAACTGCCCTTCCACGATTTTCAAGAAACTTTAACTTAATCCTCTTTTTACCCGTGCGCCGGTCAACCCCAGTGATGCTCATCACCGCGCGCTCGGTGGTCCCTGTCTACCGCCCACCCATTAATAATGGCGGGGTCGTCGTTGGTGACGGAAGAATCATTGACGTAGGTTCCGCGCGGCATCTCAAGAGAAAATATAATCAATCTGAGATTCATGACTTAGGCAACGTCGTTTTGATGCCCGGATTGGTCAACGCGCATTGTCACCTTGATTACACGCTTTTCCACCGAAAGTTGCCTAAGGACGTTCCCTTTTCAGAGTGGATCTTGGAGATCGTGCGACTCAAAAAGCGAGTCACACCCGCTCAATACATAAAATCTATACAGACCGGGGCATTCCAAGCGCTGCGGACGGGCACGACGTCCATGGTAAACATAGAAAGTTTCCCCGAGCTGATACCCCGAGTTAAACTCCCGCAGATCCGGATGTGGTGGGCTTTGGAGCTCATTGATCGCAACGTTGGTAACGACCGCACACTGTTGCAGGAGGTAATCAAAGTTTATTCCAAAACCAAAAACCCATTATGGACACTAGCTCTTTCTCCCCACGCGCCCTATACCGCCACCGCAAAAATGTTCAGAATGTGCGCTGAACTCTCCTTAAAAAAAGGCCTACTTTTCACCACACACCTTGCGGAATCGAAAGAGGAACTGGAAATGTTCCTTTATCAGACCGGATTTTTTTATGGAATCACCACTGACCAAGGAGGCAACAGTGTCAATTTAAAGGGGCGGTATCCCTTGGAGACCTTGTCCAAGGATAAGATGCTCCCAAGGCGGGCTTTATTGGCACACATGAACTTTACTACAAAACAGGATGTCAGAATCATGCAAAAGGCACGCCACTCGATTGTGCATTGCCCACGTTGCCACGCCTACTTTAATCGCTCCAAGTTTCCATATGCAAAATTTAAAGAAGCCGGAATCAATGTGTGTTTGGGAACCGATAGCCTTGCGAGCAACGATTCCTTGAACATGTTTGAAGAAATGCAAACATTTGCGAGAACCCACCCACGGCTCGCCGCCGACGAGATTCTCGCCATGACCACACACAACGCTGCCATCGCATTGAATAAACCTGGGCAATTAGGTGTGCTTAAAAAGGGGGCCTTTGCGGATATGATCGCCTTGGATTTAAACGTGACCGCAGAAAAAGCGGTGGCCTCGATTGTTGACTACAGTGGTTTTCCACTCCTGACATGGATTGGTGGCCAAGAAATCAAAACGGTCCTTGGCAGCGTGTGAAAAAACAAACCTATAAACGATCTACGCGAAGACCCAAAGGGACAAAAGCTCTTGGAGTTTCAGCTAGACATTTCGTTGTAAAACCAGCACCACTCCTTGTGTGACGGACAAAAACCAATCCCCAGTGTGCGTGATCACAGGTGGCCATGGAACCCTTGGAAAAGCGCTGGAAAACGCATTTAACCAAAATGGTTTTGAAGTCTATGCTCCATCGTCCACCGAATTAGACGTCACTTCCGCCTCCTCCGTATCCCATTTTTTTTCCGAACTCCCACGACTGGACGTACTCATTGTGAACGCTGGGGTGGTTCGCGATAGGACGTTGGCAAAAATGACCCATGAAGAATGGGACACCGTGATGAAGGTTAATCTCAAGGGGGCCTTTTTATGTTCCCGAGCGGCCGCACGGCTCATGGCGAAACAGCGCAAGGGCCACATCATTTATATCAGTTCGTGGGCCGCCAAAAACGGAAACTTTGGGCAGTCAAATTACGCCGCGTCAAAGGCGGGGTTAATTGGGTTATGCCAATCAATGGCAAAGGAATACGGGAAAAGAAACGTACAAGCCAACGTGGTGTTACCAGGGTACTTTCAAAGCAAGATCACCTCAAGCGTACCCGCCGATGTTGAGGAACATGTTCGCACGATGCACACTTTAGAAAGATTTAACACCCCAGAGAACGCAGCAAAGTTCATTGCCTTCGTTGCAAACCTCGATCATTGTTCCGGTCAAACATTTCAACTCGATAGCCGTATCGCACCCTGGACATGAACCCATCTTTCGACGAGTTCCTGCAATCATCGCTTCAAACGATAAAGGAAGAGAACCTTTATCGAACGCTTAAGACCATTCATTCACCACAAGGCCCGGAAGTAGCTCTTGATGGAAAGACGTATATTAATTTTTCGTCCAACGATTATCTAGGGTTGGCGAACCATCCCGCCGTCCATCAAGCTTATGCGGATGGCCTGGCTTCGTATGGGGTGGGATCAGGGGCGTCCAGACTCATTTGCGGTAATTTTGAACCACAGGAATCATTGGAAAAGACGCTTGCCTTGTTCAAGCAGGCGGAATCGGCCCTTGTATTTTCAACAGGATACGCCACGGCGCTGGGTACGCTCACAGCGCTTTTAACTAAAGTCGATACCGTCATCATGGACAAACTATGCCATGCCAGCTTGATCGATGGGGTGAAGTTGTCCGGGGCAACTTTACGAATTTTTCCACATAACGATCTTGGCCACGCTGAAAAGTTGATCATTCAATCCCAAACCAAAGGGACCGGAAAAATACTGCTCATCGTTGAAAGCGTGTATTCCATGGACGGCGATCTATCCCCGCTCGCGGACCTTGTAGCCCTTAAAACAAAATACAACGTGTGGATGATGGTTGATGAGGCTCATGGCACCGGTGTCTTCGGACCCCACGGGCGCGGGCTCGCGGCGGAATTAGGATTGTCCGGACAAATCGATATTCAGATGGGGACACTCGGCAAAGCGCTTGGGACGTCAGGCGGATTCATCGTGGGCTCTAAGAGTCTGCGAGAATATTTAATCAACAAAGCCCGGAGTTTTATTTTCTCAACAGCCCCTTCCCCCGCACTGGCCCACGCGACGATGAAGGCTCTTGAGATTTGCCAATCAACTGAAGGGGATCAACTGAGGGCGCGCCTTTTTAGGAGTATTGAGCAACTGGAATCCGGCCTGAAATCCAACGGAGACGGTCGGCGCCATGCCGCATCACCGATTATCCCGATCATACTTAATGATGAGGGGATCACCCTTAAAGCGGCCTCAGCTTTAAATGAATCAGGGTTTCTTGTACCCGCAATTCGGTATCCCACTGTGGGCCGCGGTAAGGCCCGGTTGCGTGTGACCCTAACAGCCGGTCACACACCCGACATGGTCCACCGGCTTCTTGTTTCGTTGAACCAAGTTTAACCCTAAAACACCCGGCTCGACATTTAAACTTCTTAACCTATCTTTGACCTTCATGCGAGGGCTTGTCATCGCTCAAAGTATTATTTGCGTGCTTCTAATCGGAATCACTGCAGTCCTCTTCTTGAAGGTCACCCGACTCGAGAAAAGCGCTGAACCCAAACCGGCAGAATCTAAGGTTGGAGTCACAGATGAAGCTATAACGAGGGAACTTGCTGCCCAGGAAATGTACGAGACAGCTGGAAAGACTTACATTCAGGCCGTTTACCTCGTGGACAATATTTTAAAAACAGAAACAGCCGCCAAAGACAAACTTGTCCCTGAATCCTTTGAGAGCGCTTTCTCGCAGTCATACGAAGGTTTTAATAAAGGGATTAGAATGGCGGAATCAATTCTGAAAGATTATCCGGACACCTATTATGGGCGTAAACTTGATAACCAAGGGTTAAGCCTCGAAACGGGAAATGTATTCCAAATACCTGCATTAAGACAGAACCGAGATGTCGTCTTAAATAAGTTTACCGAAGGTCGTGGGTCCGCGTTGGCAAACTTGATACGGTCAGAATGTCGAATGATAGACAACGCAATAGTCCAGTCTGTGATTGCTCAAAAGGTCCCCGTGAACACGCAGATAGAATGGAAGAATATCCAAAGCTATCTACGCCCCGACTCCCGTGTCGCGGACTCGGGCGGTAATGACATCCTTGGAAACCCATTCGCGTTGGGAGTGGTCACAGTGGATCGAGCCAGTGTCAAAATTTCAGATAAAACTTTTGAATTTTTCAAAGATACCTCGTTTGATTGGGGTCAATTTGCCCCCACACCCAAACCTTGACCATGCTTCATACCCGCAAACACCAAGAACAGCTCGAAAAACAAACGCTCGCTCCCTACGCGCAAAAGAGTGTTGAAAGCCGGGGCCGCGATAACGCAGAGGACCAGCACGACCTGCGCACCGAGTTTCAGAGAGACCGAGCTCGGATCATTCACAGTTCTGCGTTTCGCCGTTTGGAATATAAAACCCAAGTTTTCCTTAATGGCACCGGTGATAACCTGCGCACCCGCCTGACACACACCATGGAGGTGGCCAGTATCAGTCGCACGATTGCTCGCTCCTTATCGTTAAACGAAGACCTCGCCGAGTGTATTGCCTTAGCCCATGATCTTGGCCACTCCCCCTTTGGACACGCGGGGGAACGCAGTTTAAATGAGCTGATGGAAGGTCATGGCGGGTTTGATCATAATCAACAAAGCCTCCGTGTCGTTGAATTCCTTGAGCAAAAGTATCCCGATTGGGATGGATTAAACCTCACGTGGGAGGTGCGCGAAGCTCTTTTAAAACACCGGACAAAGGTGGATAAAGAAGGGAAGCAGTTTAAGAAGCTGGTGCTTTTCCCCAGATTTTCCCTTGAGGCTCAGGTGGCAAATGTGGCTGATGAAATTACTTATTACAGTCACGACCTTGAAGACGGACTCGAAGCCGGATTGCTCACCGTTAAGAATCTTCAATCCCTTGAAGTTTGGGCCGAGGCACAAACGAAAACGAAAAAGGAAAAAAAGAAAATCGAAGCCCGGCGTGAAACGGCAAACATTATCAGGCTAATTATAGACACCGAAGTGATGGATGTCATTCACACCTCCGAAAAAAATCTAGCGCAGTCAGGCATTAAAACCGCAGATGCTGGACGTGCACACCCGCAAAATCTGATCGGGTACAGCCCCGAAACTTCAAAGAAAAATCAGGAACTTCGCAAGTACCTTTACGCCAACCTGTACTATCATCCCACCGTCAAACAAGTGAACACCCGCTGTTCGCAGGTACTCCAAACCCTTTTCCAGCTTTACCTACGCGAGCCCAACCTCCTCGGGGTTAAATGGGCCAAACGCCAGAAAAAACTCGGGCTGCACCGCACCATTTGCGATTATCTTTCCGGCATGACTGACCGTTACGCCATGGATGCGTATACCCGCATGATCAAACGTCAATAGGTTTAGAAATTAACCCCTACGAGACGAGTTTATTGTGGTCGACATATTCGCGTTCCATGGAGGCCGCAAGTTCAGCCGCGAAATTGTCCATTTCAATTGTGAGTGATCTAATAGAAGTAATAAGGTAGTTGTACCCAAACATGGCTGGAATCGCGACCGCCAACGAAGTAACCGTCGTAATAAGAGCACCCGAGACACCAGGAGCCATTGCCAAGAGACTTGCGCTACCGGCTTTGGCAATATCCGAAAATGTGTCCATCACCCCCCAAACCGTACCTAATAAACCAAGGAAGGGACTGCCACTCACCGTTGTAGAAAGGAGAATCATCTGAGATTCCAGTTTCAACCCCTGCTCACCAACAGCTTTTTCCATAGCCACCCGTATAGAAGTCATCTCGGACAAAGAAATGCGTTCCGCACGTTGTAACCGAGCACGATAAGTTTCGTCGTAATTTTCTGACCCGAGCATATGATAAGAAAGCTCACGACAACCTGCGACATAGATTTCAAACATCGGATTCGCATCGTACGAGACACGCTCCATAAACAATTTCAAAGGTTTTCGATCTGCCCTGAATTTTTTAAGAAAATCGTCCGCTTGTTTACGCGCTTTATGAACCGACCACATCTTGGTGATGATCACTGACCAACTCAAGATTGACCCAATACCCAAAAGCAAAAGAATGAATTTCCCGGCAAAGTTCGAGTTCTCGAAAGCGTATATTACGCCTCCTGATGCAAAAAAATAGGGCGTCATGTCCATGGTGGCCGGAATACTACGGATGCATCAGACCGCTGTCAATCATCACGCCGAGAGGGATGACCGAACCACGAGCGATTGCCTTTTGAATGAAACTTCTCAACGACGTCCACAGCATCTTTCATTGTCCCCTTTTCAGAAACCCAGCCATTGACAATATCTGGAAAATCCAATTTGCAATTCTCACATTTTTTTCCGTCATAGAACCGGATAGGGCAAAAGAAGGATTCCACATTTCGGAGTAATTCCCCGGCAAATGAAAATACTCCTGTCATCCAATCGCAATACAAGCACCAGATCAAATCATGTCCAATCAGCCCTTCAAACTTGTGACGACTTACACTAATCCAATCGCTGGACTTGTATTTAGGAAACCCGAGCATCCAGCAGATGGGCGGATAGAGTAGAATTTGACCTAGTCTCAATGACCAAAAAACCGGAATCGCGAGTAACGAAAACCAGAGGGCGACATGATTCCTCCAACGTCCGACGATGGTGTTCAAAGTTTTGACGATACGCGGTCCTCGCACCCATTCCGCATTTAGAAGTTCATGCGTAAAAACCCAAAGGATCAGTGTGCTCGCGCCAGCACCCAACGAGATAAGGAAACCAAAGCATCCAAAAAGATAACCCCCGATGACCCATGGAACCCATGTCAGAATAGCCACAACCCAATCAAGGACAGGTGCTTTGCGCATCCATTCAGCCAGCGCATGTCCGGGTTTTCCACCCTTTCCGCAGAACGTTAGAAATAAAGTGAAGGCGTAGAGTCCTAGAAAAAGCCAAAGGTATAATTTTAAAAGTGGATTCATAAAGAAGGCGAATAATCGTTTGTTAAATCCTCAGAGGCGCCTTGTTAAATAGGCCCGCGCTCACGGCTCTGAATGCGTTTTTCTTTGAAAAAAGTTTGGACGAGAGTGCGACACTCTTCCTCCCGCACACCAGGCGTCACTTCGCAACGATGATTAAGCGTTGGCAATTGGAGCACGTTAATTTTCCCACCCGCAGCTCCTGCTTTGTCATCTGACATTCCAAAAATAACGCGTTTCACACGAGTCAAAACCAACGCACCCGCGCACATCGGGCATGGTTCCTTCGTTACATACAAATCACAATCTTCCAAACGCCAATCCCCAATAGAAGCCTCAGCAGAAGTGATGGCCAACATCTCGGCATGAGCAGTCGCATCTTTGAGAAGCCGCGTTTGATTGTACGCGCGAGCGATTATTTTTCCTGAACGGACGATCACAGCTCCGATCGGCACTTCATCAGCCTGGTAACCTTTGCGAGCTTGCTTCATAGCTTCGCCCATAAAAAAGTCGTCGCTGGTGTTGTCGTTATCCAGCACATTTGAAAATTCGCCATTCATGATCAGGAGCGAGTTTAAGGTGCAAAAAAAAACGTACCAGAATAAAGAGGACAAAACCTTCAGCGGCGATTAATGCTTAACCTGTTTTTTCCCCGCTCATAAGCCCTTTGTCCTTCCCATAAGAAATGATTCCCCTTATACCTAGCGCAGTACGCATGGGACAAGGCAAAATTCAGTTTATATGGGCACTGCACAATCATCAACCCGTCGGCAACTTCGAGCATGTTGTCCGGGATTGTATTGCAAACGCCTATAAACCCCTTCTTGAAACGATTGCTCGCTATCCGAAGGTTAAAATTAATCTTCACTACTCCGGACCACTGTTGGAGTTTATGGATCGCCATGAACCCGCATTCATTGAGCTTTTAGCGGAAATGATCCGTCGAGGTCAGGTGGAAATATTGGGGAGCGGTTTTTACGAGCCAGTCCTCACGGCTATACCCATCCACGATGCGCGCGGTCAGGTTGAAAAGATGAACGCTTGGTTGGAACGCCGTTTCGGCAAACGAGCTTCGGGAATATGGCCCGCTGAGCGCGTCTGGGAACCGAATCTTCCTGCTATATTAGCGGGGTCAGGCACTCGCTACACCGTCCTGGATAACTCACACTTTCTAGCAGCGGGTCTTAAACAGGCGCATCTCTTTGGATATTACTGGACCGAAAGCGAAAATAAACGCTTGGCTCTTTTCCCCGCAAGTCAACGCCTGCGCCAGCTGATCCCATTTGAAAATCTGGATAATACATTCGCCTATTTCCGGCGCATCGCTAACCGCGGTGAAGAGCTCGCCCTGACTTATGCGGATGACGGGGCGAAGTTCGGCGTGTGGCCACGTACGCATCATTTAGTTTTTTCGGAAGGCTACCTTGAAGCCTTTTGCGAAAAACTGATTGAGAATAGCGACTGGATAGAAACGCAAACGTTTTCAGGTTACATGGATCAAAATCAAGGTCGCGAACTCATTTACCTGCCTACGGCTTCGTATCCTGAAATGATGGAATGGTCGCTTCCTTATGATGCGCGCATTTCATTCGAAGCGGCGGTACGAGACCTCAAGGTTAGACACGATTTCGACCGGTTTGAACCGTTCCTTCATGGGGGCATGTGGAAATCACAACTGTCAAAATATGCGGAGTCGAATCGCCTTCACAAAAAGATGCAATGGTTGAGCGGCAAAATCCTAGAGATGAAAGACCACGGCGCACGCGCGGAAGCTCAAGAGTTTTTATGGAAATCCCAATGCAACTCAGCGTACTGGCATGGAACAAAAGGCGGACTGTATCTTAACCATCTCCGTCACGGTTTATGGACGCCTTTAATCGAAAGCGAAAAATGCTGGTTGTCCACTCAACACCTGCCCCGAGTCGAAGTCACGGACATCGACTGCAACGGCAAAGATGAGGTCGTGGCTCAAAATAATCATGTGAGCCTTACCATCCATCCGGCTTACGGCGGTTCGATCACGGAATGTCATTTGCTTAATTGGAACTTCAACCTATCCAATACCTTGACCCGATACCGAGAACCCTACCACAACACCCCCGGTAAGGCCGGAGATCAGGGTAAGTCAGGGTTTATAGAAAATTTCATCGGATACGATTGGTACGTGCGCGGGATTTTTCAAGATCACTTTTTCGCTCCAAACACCACAGTGGAAAAGTTCTCCCGCTGTAATTACGGTGAGTGGGGTGATTTTGTAAATTTGCCATTCACCCTGAAACAAGCCCAATCCGACAATAACCGCATTTACGTAGAAATGGAACGTGACGGCGGGTTGTACTGGAACCAGGAAAAACACAGTCTGCGTTTGATTAAACGGATCATCGTCGAAGAAAATGTGATCAGGGTCATTTATGAACTGATCAATCAAACCACTGAGAACCTGTCGATGCAGTTTGGGACGGAGATCAACCTCACCTTGCTTGTGGGTGACGCCACAGACCGGTACTTTAAGTTTAACAACCGGAAAGTCCTTCTGGGCAACCTCCTCAGCGAGCCTGATTTGACGGGATTTGAAATAGTTGACGAAATGACTGGCATCCGACAAAATTTGACGCCGTCGGATCCTGCAACTTTTTGGTCGTTTCCAGTTGAAACCGCCTCGATTTCGGAAGATACGTTGGAAAAACAGTACCAAGGTTCTTCTATAACCGCGATTTGGTCCATCGAACTTGCAGCAGGTCAACGGGCCACCCGCCAATTGAACTGGGAGGTTTCACCGTTATGAATTTAATAGACAGAAAGAAGGCACACACATGGATAGAGTAACATTTGATTTTCCGGATAAAGAAACAGCACGCGTTTTCCGCATTATGGCGGAGTTCGTTGTATCCTTCGAACAGCTCTCTCATATAGGACCTGCGGTAACGATCTTTGGATCTGCGCGCACAAAACCTTCAAATATTTATTATAAGAAGGCCGTTAAACTCTCACGACTCCTCGCCCAGAAGAATCTCGCTGTCATCACGGGGGGCGGACCTGGAATTATGGAAGCTGCCAATAAAGGAGCGGCTTTAGCGAAGGGTGTTTCCGTGGGGTTGAACATCCAACTTCCCTCGGAACAATCATGCAACGAGTTCATTAATCATCCTATTAATTTCCATTACTTTTTCTGCCGCAAAGTGTGCTTCGTAAAATATGCGTCGGCTTTTGTTTTATTCCCGGGCGGGTTCGGGACTTTGGACGAGTGTTTCGAACTTTTAACCCTTATTCAGACTGAGCGTATCTCGAAGTTTCCGGTCATCTTTTTTGGGAAAAAATACTGGAGTGGTCTGCATGCCTGGATAAAAACAACGCTTAAAGGCGGCAAATACATCAGTCCTGACGACCTGTTATTATACCATATCACTGACTCACCCGAAGAAGCTTTTGAAATTGTCTATACTTTCCAACGTCAAAATGAAGGGTCCGCCATTGGACCAAATATCTAAAATCTCGACTTACGCCAACGGTGCTCGGCTTGTCACCACCACCCTCCCGGGCAAGGAGAGTGTGGCAGTCGGCATTTTTCTAGGTGTCGGTGGTCGGTGCGAAAAAGAATCCCTAAGCGGTGTCTCGCATTTCATTGAACATCTTCTTTTTAAAGGCACTAAAACCAGGACCACTCTTCAAATTTCGCAAGCTGTCGAAGGCGTGGGCGGGTATATCAATGCGTACACTTCAGAGGAATCTACATGCTACTACGCACGAGTCAGCTTGAAACACTTCGACGAAGTTGTGGATGTCCTCTCAGACATGATTCTCAATTCCACCTTTAATCCTGACGAAGTGGAGAAAGAACGCGGGGTTGTTCTGGAAGAAATCGCGATGTATCTCGACCAACCTTCCCAGTATGTCCAAGAAGTACTGAATTCCGTTGTTTGGCCAAATGCCCCCCTTGGGCGACCATTGACGGGCACTACAGAGACCATGAGCGCCATGAAAAGGGCTGACGTGGTGAGATTTAAAAAACAAAGTTACGTGGCTCCTAATATCGTGGTTTCAGTCGCGGGCCCCCTTCCACACGAAGATGTCAAAAAGCACCTCGACAGGTTTATGAAACGGTTGCCAGGAGGGGAAAAACCGGCGTTCGAACCGGCTCGTCCTTTGCCGAAAAAAGTTTCATGGCAGATCGTCGAGAAAAAAGTCGAGCAAATGCACGTCGCCATCGGATTCCCCGGTGTCTCGCGGAATCACTCTTCGCGATTCGCATTAAGGGTCCTCAGTGTTGTTCTGGGCGAAAATATGAGTTCCCGTCTGTTTCAGGTGATCCGCGAAAAGCACGGGCTCGCCTATTCAATCGGCTCAGGAACTTCGTCTTTAGCTGATACGGGTCTCTTTAGCATTTTTGCCGGTGTGCCCACCGATAAAGTCGAAAAGGCCCTCAAATTGATTTTTGTGGAGTGCCGTAAAATGAGTGAGACAGCGCTTTCTCCAAAAGAACTGCAGCGCGCAAAAGATTACTTGTTAGGCCAAATGCATCTTTCCCTAGAAAACACATCAGAGCAAATGATGTGGGTAGGCGAGCAGGTCCTCGCTTACGGAAGAATTTATAACCCATCTGATATTACAACCCGAATAAATGCGATTACTGCTGATGAGGTCGTGAGGGCCGGGGTAGCTGCACTGAATC
This sequence comes from Verrucomicrobiota bacterium, assembly GCA_034440535.1. Lineage (GTDB taxonomy): Bacteria > Verrucomicrobiota > Verrucomicrobiia > JAWXBN01 > JAWXCD01 > JAWXCD01. The sequence continues at coordinate 13,337 of JAWXCD010000058.1, forward strand.
CAAAACAATTGCGCATGGCCATTATTGGCCCTGAGTTTGACAAAAAATGCATTGAAAAGTCGCTGGTAGGATTCTGCAAATGACAACCAACACTCTTTCTCAATTGAATAATAGCAGTCTCTACACGTCAATGGACAAAACACTTGCTTGAACACAATGAAATCGACATCTTACACTTTATGAAGCGACTTTTATTAACGCTCGTAGTTTCCATCCTTTTCGCAGCACTCGTTCAGGCTGATGAAAAGAGAACCATAGACATCCCAAATGATCCCGTGGTCACGGTGAAGTGGTTTGGCCAATCCTTCATCTACCTGACCACTTCGACAGGGGTTCGGATCGCGATAGATCCTTTTGATAATAAAACATCTTCCTACACCCTCCCTGAAGGCGAACCTGTTGATGTGCTTTTGGTCAGCAACGAAGGAAGTGACCATAACAATACCGATATTTTCTCTGGGAGCCCCCTGATTTTTAGGAGCGGCACTGGCGAAGGGACTAACCGTGGGAATGGCATCCTTTTCCGCGGTGTATCCGCATTTCAAGATGATGAGAACGGGCGTTTTAAAGGAAGAACCACTGTTTTCGCCTTTGACCTCGACGACCTCCGGTTTGTGCATCTCGGAGCGTTAGGGCAAACTAAATTGTCATCTTCGCAGCTTGAACAAATTGGCAAAGTGGATGTGGTCTTTGTGCCAGTGGGTTTAGGCGACTTCAAGAAAGTGGTGGCTCAACTAAAACCCAGAATCATTATTCCTATCCACTACAAAACTCCCTATACCTCAGCTTCTTATTATCCACTCGACGAGTTTATCGAAGGCAAAAAAGTGGTTCGATCCACCAATAACGTCTTAAAAGTTCATAGGGACCAAATCCCCGCACAACAAGAAGTTTGGATTTTTAACACCCCCGTCCCAGTGCCAAAAAAAGCAAAGTAACGGTTAAATAAACTCGCTCCGTGTTAGTTTGGTCCGTCAAACAGAACGTAACTTATCAAAGTTTGCACGGACCGCGTGTTCGATGATGTCAATTGCAGGTGCAATCCTATGGCGCAACCCCTTTGGGG
>JAWXCD010000059.1:0-31580 GCA_034440535.1 Verrucomicrobiota bacterium
CCACCGAGAGTTCGTATAGACGCATCGCCCTTGAACATCGGTCTGATATATCCCAAAGGGCGAACACGCGCTCAGCGATCGAAAAATTTCTTCACTTGCTCGTAGCGATTTCTCCGCTTTTTTACTCTCAGTGATGTCACGCGATATACCCATGATCCCCATCATCTGGCCTTTATCATCCAAAAGGACCGAAGCCGATAACGTGGCGTCGAAGTAATCACCGTTCTTCTTTTTGTTGCACACCTCTCCCTCGAATTTCCCTTTCTCAATAATTTGATCATGGATTCGTATCCCGATGGTGGCGTCGTCATAAAGCATATCCACCTGTCGCCCAATCACTTCATTCTTCAAATACCCAAAGCATTGCTGAGCAGCATCGTTAAATTCAATGATCTTACGGTCTTGATCGACTGAAATGATCATGTCCAGCGAACTGTGGATAATGCTGCGTGCATAATCCCGGGCTTTTTGTAGTTCAACCTCGGCTTTCCGACGGCTTGTAATATCGCGCACAATAGCAATAAGTTTAAAACGTCCGCCCTGGTTCATTTCGCTGATGGTGAGTTCTAGTGGAAACTCAGATTTATCTTTTCTGAGCCCTGTGACTTCGTGAATAGGGCTTCCTTTTTTTGCGTCTGATCGCAGTGTGCTTAAGATGTTATGTGTGATCGCGGACTCGCTAAAAGCTGGGATCAATGTCGATATGTTTGCGGCATCAAGTTCATCCAATGCATAACCAAAAATTCTTTCAGCAGCAGGGTTGATGGAAAAAATTCGTCCTGACTCATCAAAGGTCAGGACTCCGTCTGCCATGTTATTCATGATGGCGCGAAAACGTTCTTGGCTTTCGGCAATCTCGGCAGTGCGATCGAGCACGCGCTTTTCAAGCACAGACCGGTCTTCTTGGATGTGCCCTTCCCGAATCCCGATTTGATAGGCGAGCAACCCAAGGACAATGGGAGCGAAATCGATAATCAGGAGAATAGGGTTTAGTCTGTGAATTTGTATGACGTCTCGAAAGGAGAAAGAAACCGCATTTAAATAAAACTCAATCGCCCAAGCCATCAAAACAAGCAATAACCCAATACCCGCTCCTGCATACATGTAACCATACCTTTTGTAACGGTTGGAAGTATCGGGGGGTGGGGGGGTAATGTTGGGGTCTGTCATACCATCGGCTTTTGTTAGGGCCCAAACACCACTAACGGCCCTTCGTATATGCTGGAATCAAGGTTACTTAACATCAACGGTTTCCGCAAGTCGTAACGCAGAGTAAGGTTTGATAATGCAAAATGATTTAACTCTGCATTAAGCGAGGATCACACCTCGGTTTCCCCCAGAAGGCGGCTGGATCTGATATATAGAAAGGGGTGGGCCGCCCTTTATTTCTGACATTTTAAACAACGACTCAGGCCGTCAATTTAAAACCAGCCGCGTTTGTTTGTGATATAAGTCGCCACAAATTCTTCATCGGTCTTTTTTAGATAAATAATGCCTTCAATAACACCGATGATTGCTCCTAGTCCACATACAAGTGAAAGAAGGATTTGAAGAACACCTTCCAATGTGTAACCCAGTATAAATTTGTGAATGCCTAGTCCACCAATTAATATTGCACAAATTCCTGCTGCTATCTTTTTTTCTGCGCCGGGGATCTGACTCATTTTGACTCCAGTCGTTTAGGGTTCCTATTCTCATAGAGGATTGCGCTCTAAAAAACCAGACTAATTACTGAATTTATCCCATCACGATTTATCTTTGCGAGATCTGAAATGGTCCACGGTCACTGCGAGGATGATAACAATCCCGATGATGATTTCTTGGATGTAATTGGGCCAGTCGCGTTGGGTGGAGCCGACGCGCAGCACGGACATGATGAGCGCGCCGATGATCGATCCCAGGATTCCGCCTTTCCCTCCCGACAAACTGGCTCCTCCAATGATGACCGCGGCAATGATATCGAGCTCTAATCCGACGGCGACAGTGGGATCACCGGTGCGAAGTCGTGCAAGCTGCATGATTCCGGTTAACCCGAATAGGGTTCCCGCGAGACTATAAATCATAATCCGGTTGAGGCCCACATTGATCCCGCACAAGCGAGCGGTGCTTTCATTTGACCCAACCGCGTACATGTACCGACCGAAAATCGTGTATTTCATGAGGACGCTTGTCAGCACGGCGAGGACAATCGTTATCCATACTCCGATGGGAAAGTGAAAGTACAATTGGGATTGGCTTAAGAGCGATCCGATCCACGATTTCTCCACGGCCACCGCTTGGTTTCCCGCGAGCCATTTTGAAGTGCCTCTTGCAATACCGAGCATGCCCAAAGTCACGATAAACGCTGGTATCCGGAGCGTCGTGATTAGCGATCCATTGATCCCTCCCACTAAACAACCAACGCCTAATCCTGCCCCAACGGCTAACCATGCGGAAGTTGATGCTCCAATTCCCGATGCAACTGCTGTGTTCAGGATGACGGCAGCTGTCACCCCCGAAAGAGAGATCACGGAGCCCACACTTAAATCAATGCCTCCGCTGACGATGATCATTGTCATTCCAAGTGCACCGAGGGCCACTATCACCGTTTGGATGATTATTATTCTGAGGTTGCTGGGATCACGGAAAAATCCTCCGTTTTCGGAATCGATCGCAAAAAAGAGAAACAAACCGATAAGCCCCAGGAAGGGGCCGATAAGGGTCATCAATTTTTTAAGGGTACCTGTGTTCATGAAAGAGAATCCGATTCCGCGCCTATGGCAGTGGTCATGATGGAATGTTCCGTCCACTCCGATGCGGGTTTAAGGGCGATAAGTTTTCCTCTGTTCATGACGGCTATACGATCACATACCCCCAGCAGTTCGGGAAGGTAAGAGCTGATAAAAAGAACTGATTTTCCAGCGGCTGCCAGTTCTTGGATAAGCAGATAAATCTCTGACTTGCTACCTACGTCAATGCCTCGGGTGGGTTCGTCGAGGAGAAACAAATCCGCTTCATGATGGATCAGGCGACCTATGGCCACCTTTTGTTGGTTGCCACCAGAGAGATCTTGAACGGGCTGAGTGGACGAGGAGAACTTAACGTTCATTTTTTGGAGTAATTCGCGCGACCGCGTTTGCTCCCGAGCGGGGCTGATGAATCCACATTTTGTCAGAGGCCCTAATTTCGTGAGCGTCAGGTTTTCCGTAAGACTACGATTTAAGAGTAACCCTTCTTCCTTACGGTTTTCGCTGAGCATTCCGACTCCTTGTTTCAGCCACCGACGGGGTTTGAGAGGGATCATGTTCTTTCCATTGTATGTCACGACCCCGCCTTGATACTTGTCTAACCCAAAGAGAACACGCAGGGTTTCCGTTCGGCCAGATCCGACTAACCCTGCAACTCCGACAATTTCTCCAGTGCGAATTGAAAAATTGACGTCTGACGGTTTTGATATCCCTTTCAAATTTTTCACAATTAACCGCTCCTCTCCCAACTCATGTGCCAACCGTGGATACAATTGAGCAATGGACCTGCCTACCATCATTTCGATGATCTGTTCCTGACTCGTTGATTCAAACGAACCGCTTCCGACTGAACTTCCATCCCGTAACACGGTGAAGCGTGAGGCGACTTGGCGGCATTCTTCCAAAAAGTGGCTGATATAAACAATGCTGACACCGGTTTGTTTAATACGGTTGATCACAGTAAACAGGGCTTCGGTATCGACCCGAGTCAAACTGCTTGTGGGTTCGTCGAGGACAAGCACCTTGGGATTGGAAAGGAGTGCGCGGGCGATTTCAACGATTTGCTGTTGGGCTACGCTTAGGTTACGTACCTTCTCATCGAGGGGCAGGTTTAAATGTTTTAATTGTGTAAGTGCATGAACAGCTCTTTCCTTCTGCTGAACAGATTGAATCCATCCAAACCGGTGTGGTTCCGACCCCAGCACAATGTTCTCGCTGACGGTAAGATCAGGAGCGAGTGTGAGTTCTTGGTACACCATGGCTATTCCAGATTCTCGCCCTTCTTGCGGGTTAGCGGGTTGATACCCCTGGCCATCAATTTGAATTGAACCTTCATCCGGACGAAGTGCCCCGCTGAGAATTTTCATCATCGTACTTTTCCCGGCTCCGTTTTCCCCGATAAGCGCATGCACCTCCCCAGGGCCCACTTCCAACGACACTCCTCTGAGCGCGGTGACCATGCCAAACCGTTTGCGGATGTCCGTCATCCGCAACCTCGGTACTTCGGGTGGCGCAATCATGGGATGGTTTATTTACCTTTGAGGTATTGATCGAGGGGAGGATTGATGAGGTCTTTGATTTCCTGGGTATCCAGATTTTCCTTAGTCACCAGTTGAACAGCGGTGTCTGTCTTCGGATTCACTTTTTCCCCAGTAAGATGTTTGAAGAGTGTCATTACTCCGAGATAACCCATCTGAAAGGGATCCTGCACAACAAGCCCCTGGATGTCGCCGGTTTTTAATCCATCAATGAGGATTGTGCTCGCGTCGAATCCAATGTGTTTCACTTTGCCTGCCCCAAACCCGGCGTCCTTTAACGCCAGGGTCATTCCTGCCGTGGACGATTCGTTGGGTGTGAACACTCCTTGAACGTTCTTTCCGTGGCGGTTGAGTAAGTTTTGTGCAGCCTGATAGGCCGTCTCACGCGTGGGGCCGGAGTATTGGTCCATCGATATAATCTTAATATCCGGAAATTTCTTGAGCGCTTCGAGGAATCCAGCTTCGCGGGCGGTCGTGCTGGCGGAACCCACGGCGTAACGTTGCATGATCACGTTGCCTTTTCCGTTTAAGATTTTGCCTAAATATTCGCCGGCTTGCTGCCCACCTTTATGGTTGTCGGTCGTTACCATACTCACGGGTAGTGTGGACTCCAATCCGGAATCAATAATAACAACCGGGATGTTAGCGGACGTCGCCATTTCTACGGGGCCCACTAGGGCTTTAGAGTCTAGGGGCGCTAAAACGATGCCGTCCACTTTGCGTCCTACAAAGCTTTCGACCACCTGGACCTGTTGTTCGCGGTCATCTTCTTTAAGGGGTCCCTTCCAAATAATTTCTACGGGTGTTCCCTTGGCTTTCAATTCCTGACCGGCTTTTTCAGCTCCTGCGTGAATTGATTTCCAAAACTCGTGAGTCGTCCCTTTTGGGATCACGGCTATCGTATATTTCTTTTTTGTGTCTGCGGCGTGGCTTATCAATCCCAGCGATAACAGAACTGTGGTAAGAATGAGGATTTGTTTCATAGCCTTTTACTATCGGATTAGGGATCGGAATTCAATTCCAAGATTGTGATTTTGAATTACGAAAGGTCGGCCGGTGTCGATGTGGATTTAGTTGAGTCCGCGGCGGGGACCTTGAAAGGCCCACCGGTGTGTGGGTCGTAAATAGTGTCACCAGGTTTTTGATGATCCAATTTGAGGGTGAAATGACTATAAGGTGATTGAATTTCACCCGATTCAGTGCGAGTTCCTTCTGGGATAGCGGAACTCTCAGAGTGGGGAACGATTTGAGCGGGCTGGGAAAGTTGGCGCACGGGTTCCTCTAAATCGTTGGATTCCTTTTCGACGGCGATATTACGAAATTCGTTATCGATCTCACTTCGAGCTTTGTTGAACTCCCGCATCGCCTTTCCAAGGCCGCGTGCCAATTCTGGAATTTTTTTGGATCCGAACACAAGTATGACAACGATCAGAATATACATCCATTCCCCGCCCTGAGGAAATCCGAAACCCAAAAAAATAAAATTCATTGAGGGTAATATATCCGTTTTTATTCCTCGGTGAAGGACATTTTCTTTAGGCCTCACAGCAGGGCAAGAGGCGCCGCTATAACGACGGTTTGCCTTCAACTATTTGAACTCCACGCCCCAACCAAGCGCCGGCGAAGCCAGAAGTCATGCAAAAGATAATCTCACGCGAAGCCGCGAAAGTTTGAGGAGAGTTAACCGCAGATGAGCACAGATTCACGCACATTAAGGGAAGGTAATACCGATAGGAATAGCAGGGAGTTTTCCGTTCATTTTGCGCCTTTTCGCGGCTGAAATATGAAATCTGCGAAAACGCAGATAAGAATGTACGGGCTACTCAGCCGAAAAAGAGGACATACAGGATTGTCTTTCCTACATTGACGCAACCCCGTTGGAGTTGTGGTGATTTCATCCCGTTCTCATCCTCCGCGCTCTCCGCGTGCGTATCCCCCTGCTTTATTTTTGCGTCTTTTTTAGTCTTTTGCGGTTGAAAATTCATTGGGCACATTCCTTGCTATGAAGAGATGACCGGCGGTGCGGGCAATATGAGGATGATGACACAAAGTGGGGCGAATGAAATTACGTGTAATGACATACAATGTGCGGGCTTGTGTCGGAACCGACGGGCGGTTGGATCCCGAGCGAATTGCACGAGTCATAGCGGCTGAGGCCCCGGACGTCGTTGCGATGCAAGAGTTAGACGTAGGGCGGAGAAGGAGTGGGCAGAGCGATCAGCCTCATCTCATTGCCCAAGACCTCAACATGCATTTTCATTTTCATCCTGCCTTTGAGGTGGAAGAAGAACGATACGGCAATGCCATCCTCAGTCGGTATCATGTTAACATCGTTCACCAAGGAGAACTCCCGTCACTCCCTCAATTGAAATCGGAGAAACGCGGGGCGTTATGGATACAAATTGACGTGAACGGACGTTCGGTGCAAGTGATCAATACTCACCTAGGACTTAACGAACCGGAGAGGCACGTACAAACTGCGGCTTTGCTTGGAGAAGATTGGTTGAAAAATTCGAGATGCGTTTCGCCGCGGATTTTGTGTGGTGATTTTAACACCCGTCCGAGGTCGGCGATATGTCGTCAATTCTGTGGGGAGCATCATTCTGCTGATTTTAGACTTACAGAAGCGAGTCATGGAGCGACCTGGCCGACACTCTTTCCTGTGTTTCGTTTGGACCATGTTTTTGTGAGTCCAGACTTTAAAATTACTTCCGTTTACATCCCCAAAACAGCTTTAACGCGTCGCGCGTCGGATCATTATCCGGTTGTCGTTGATTTAGAATTATGAAAACGGATCAATCATTTTTTCATGAAGGTCACAATTGCTGGTCTGTTGATGAGGTTACGAAAAATGGGGTCCTTGTTGATGGGGAAAATTATTACAAAGCGTTTTATGAGGCCGCCCAGAAAGCGACGCGGTACATAATTATCGCTGGATGGCAATTTGATTCCGGAACCCGCTTATTAAAAAAACGGGACAAAAAAAAGTCGCCATTCTCCGGAGTTTTTATTCATTTTTTGAATCAGTTGTGTCACAAGAACCCCCAGCTACGAGTCATGATTTTGGCGTGGGACTTTAGTTTTATCTATAGTTTTGAGCGCGAATCGAAACAGCACGCGAGGTTCAACAATAGCACAGCGCCAAATTTTAAATTCGTGTTTGACCGCTTTCATCCTCGATTAGCGAGTCATCATCAGAAGTTTGTGGTCATTGATGGTAACTTGGCTTTTACCGGGGGGATGGACCTATGCGCGTGCCGATGGGATAGTCGGTCGCATCAAGTGGAAAATCCGGAAAGGACTTCTCCGTATCACGCTATGTATGCCCCGTACCATGAAGTTCAATGTTTTGTGACCGGCCCAATAGTGCGTCGGTTTGTAGATATTTTCGTCGACCGCTGGCAAACCGCAACAGGCGAGAAACTCGGTCTCCTTACAACCGGCGAACCCGTTACAGATTTTAAAGGTGTCTTACCACTGCCGCCCTCGCGCGTTGCCTTAGCCCGGACCGTCGGAGCGTGTGTGTATCCTATTCGCCAAAAAGTTGATGAGATCAGGAAGATGTTCCTCGACATGATTGAGAAAGCGGAACGACTTATTTATATAGAAGTTCAATATTTTGCGTCTCACGAAATATATGGAGCGCTCAAGAAGAAGCTGATGATTAAATCGGACGAATCCTTGCAAGTGATCATTCTCTTACCCGCCAAGCTCGGGCCATTTAAGGAGCAAATCGCGTTTGGAGCGCAAGGGACAAAGATGCTTCGATCATTAGTTAAGACAGCGGAGGCGAACGGGCATCATGTGGGGGTTTTCAATGCAGTGGCCACGGACAATAACGGACACGAGCAAGCCGTGTACATCCATTCTAAAGTCATGATCGTTGATGACAAGTTTATGACCATAGGCTCGGCGAACCTGTGCAATCGAAGCATGGGATTAGATTCCGAGCTTAATCTTATTTGGCAGGCAGAAGATGAAAGTATGCAACAAGCCATAGCTGAAGTTCGGGTTAGTTTGTTATTGGAACATACCAATCTTGATGCCGCAGAATATCGCTCGCGTATGGTGAAACATGAAGGACTTGCGGCGTTTTTAATTAAGGCCGCTACAGAGGGAATATGTCGGTTGAAGTTTCATAATATGAAAAGTATTTACGAGGAGAACCCGATACTTAACTGGATTATTCCACAGGACTTTTCCCTTGATCCCGCTGAGGCCATCATTGATGCCAAGCTTTTGGAAGTGGCCGGCAAGAACCCTGGCGGATTAACCGCACGTTTTGTGCGTTGGTTAAACCGGCGAATCCAACGGAGGGAAGCTAAATTAGAGGATGCACCTATGAGCTCAGCGGCCGAACCAGAAATACAGTCATGACCTGGTAAAATGAAAAGTTCCGCACAGATTGTAATCGGGTAGCGGAGAGAGTATAATCACGTGAATGAGAATGGATCGTGATACTATAAAACAAACATCGGAAGCGGTGATGCAGGTTTATCGCGACCTTGAAAGCGTACCCGTTGAGCGGACATGCACAGGAATTGCCGAGTGTTGCCAGTTTAAGCTTACCGGGCGCACTCCCTATTTAACCGCCGGGGAAGCGCTCGTCGCCGCGCGTGCCTGGAAGGCAACAGGGAGGAAAGAACTCCCAGAACATAACGAAAAGGCCTGCCTCTTTTTAGGTAAAGATTTGAAGTGCAAGATTTATCAATCGCGACCCTTTGGATGCCGCACGCATTTTTGTTCTGCAGCCGGTGGGCCCTATGGGCGGAAAGAGGTCATCCACTTGATAAGGCGGATGGAACAAATCGACGGGGCATTGGGTGGTCAAGGTGCCTTGCCCATAAGAACCGCCGTAGAAAAGGCTCTTAAAAGTATGTAAACTTCTTAAGGTGAATGACTTGCATTGATCATGGGTGAGTTTATTGTGCGAACAGTGGAGATTTTGATGAGAGTAAAAAAGACGTGAAACCTTATATAAACAATCTTGATTTCGCATTTTAAACTCGTTAGGTTGAGCGGCTCTTTTTGGAAAAATTACAATAAAAAAGTTTATGAGTCAGAGAATCAAACCCCAGAAAACGATTGCCGGAGAAACTCGCGGCAAATCAACTAAGATTTCAAAATCCATGCGCGGATGCGACATTCTCGTCGCTGCCTTAGAACGCGAAGGGGTAGAAGTTATATTTGCTTATCCCGGAGGGGCGAGCATGGAATTGCACCAAGGTCTGACGCGGTCCAAGAAGATACGCACGATCTTGCCACGCCATGAACAAGGGGGAGTTTTTGCCGCTGAAGGTTACGCCCGTGCGACGGGAAAAGTGGGTGTGTGTATGGCCACCAGCGGTCCCGGAGCGACCAATCTTTTAACAGGTATCGCCGACGCGTTCATGGACTCGGTGCCGATCATCGCCATTACCGGACAAGTGCCCCAACATATGATTGGACGAGGCGCCTTCCAGGAAACAGACATTTTTGGAATGACGCTTCCCATCGTGAAACACAGTTATCTCATCACGGACATTTCTGACATACCGAGAGTGGTCAAAGAAGCATTTTATATTGCGAAATCCGGTCGCCCGGGGCCTGTGCTTATTGATATACCCAAGAACATTCAACAATCGTATGCCCAACCTATTTGGCCGGACAAAGTAGACCTGCGTGGGTACAAAGTGCCGTCAGAAATTGATGAAGTGGCGCTCAATGAAGTGGCCGGACTCATTTCGCGGGCGAAGAAACCGATTATTTATTGTGGTGGCGGAGTGATCTCATCGAACGCCAGCAAGGAGCTGACACAATTTGCTGAGCTTACTAAGATTAATGTAGCCACGACCATCATGGGTGTGGGTTCCATCCCTGAAGATCATGCATTGTCCTTAAAATGGTTGGGCATGCATGGGACCGTATATGCTAATAATGCGGTGAACGAAGCTGATCTTATTTTAGCCATTGGTGTCCGGTTTGATGATCGTGTGTGTGGCAAGTTCCAGGAATTTGCAAAGAATGCGACCATCGTTCACATCGACATTGATCCGAGCGAAGTTAATAAAAACAAATTTGCGCATCTCCCCATCATTGGCGATTTAAAGTTAGCACTACAGAAGCTCAACAAGATCGTGCGTCCTGGAAATTATCAAGAGTGGAACGATCAGATCGCCGAATGGAAACGTAAATATCCGTTGAGTTACCATATCACAGAAGAGGTGTTGCACTCTCCGTACATCACTGATTTTTTAAAGGGCAACTCAGGTCAGGTGATCCTACCGCAAATGGTTATCGAAATGTTGTCGGACATCACCAAAGGTGAAGCGATTATCACGACTGGGGTGGGTCAGCATCAGATGTGGGCCGGCCAACATTATTGTTACAAGCATCCTCGGACCTATATTACATCAGCTGGTCTTGGTTCTATGGGGTACGGTTTCCCTGCGGCCATGGGTGCGAAAGTGGGTTGCCCCGATAAACAAGTTATTGATATCGATGGCGACGGTAGTTTCCTAATGAATATTCAGGAACTCGCCACAGCACACATTGAAAATATCGCGGCCAAAGTGATCATTCTTAACAACCAACATTTGGGTATGGTTGTGCAATGGGAAGATCATCTTTATGGTTCCAATCGCGGCCATACTTTCCTTGGGGATCCAAAAGACCGTAAGCGTGTGTATCCTGATTATATAGGAATTGCTCAATCCTTTGGCGTCAAAGCCGAGCGAGTGATCTTCAAGAAGGATTTAAAACCCGCAATTGAACGCATGTTGGCATCCAAGGAGGTTTACATCCTCGATGTGCTTGTGCCCTTCAGTGAACACGTGTTTCCGTTCATACCCGGTGGATCTACCTACAAGGAAATCATCACTGACATGGACGAGCACGGAAACAAAGTGCAACCCAACCTGAAAAAGTCAGTCGAACCCAAAAAGTAATTCCGCACGAGTTGCAAAGGGAGGGGGGAGGTTATGACAATCTCCCGCCTCATTTTAAGCGCGCACACTCAATTGCCGAATTTCGATAGGGCGCTCGGACAGGGGAGAGTTATTGAACCGTTTAATGCCAAAATTCATAAGACGAACGTTGAAGTTAAAGAGCAAGCCAAGGGGTTTCTTGGCAATCCGTAGGTAGGTCAATATTTGGGCGTCGTGGACCTCAAGAACTTGGGCCACTGATTTAAGCTCCACAATGATCGTGTCATCCACCAGGAGATTAAGGCACAAACCAGCTTCGATTTTGGCGCCCCTATAAAGGATGGGCACACGCACCTGACTGTTAAATGGGATTCCTCTATCCCCCAATTCCCACATCATACACTGCTGATAAATCGATTCCATCAAACCAGGGCCAAGTTCCCTATGGACCTTGACCGCCGTATCCACAATTTCTGCGCTCAGGCTATTCATAATATTAGAATTCATAAAGACAAAGACGATGTTTGAGCAGAATTAGTTACATGAAATATCAACTATTTTAAGAGAGGGGAAAGAAGAGCGACAGCTTCATCGCGGTGGGTGACTGGAAAACAGGAGGACCAAAAGCCTCTTATTTTTGGCCCGAAGCTAAAAGGGATTGGAAATGCGGAGGCTGATTTTCGCGGGCGACAATTTCCACTGAGATATCGTGGAAACCTGCTTTCTTGAGCCACGTGTGAAGATTGACGTTGGAAAACCCAAGCCAATGATCGCCGTAAAATTCGCGCGCTTGGTCGAACCGATGTTCATGCAGATCCAGAATAAGGATTTGACCATTCTTACGAAGAATCTCATAGGCGGCACAAATCGCGCGTTCCGGGTTGGCGGCATGATGCAGCGCTTGGCTTAGGAGAACAATATCGACCGAATTCTTTTCAAGAGGCGGTTGTTCAAGGTCGCCTTTTCTAAACTCGAGGTTTTTGAGGCCCTTCTTTTTTGCCTGGCCCCGACCGAAGGCCACCATTTTTTCTGAGTTATCGACAGCGATAACGTGTTTCGCTTTTCGTGCGAGCAACTGAGAAACAAGCCCTTCGCCGGAACCTAAGTCTGCAATCACCACATGCGGTACGAGGTGCAATAACATATGAGAAAGAGCCTGCCAAGAACGCCCTGGACCATAACTCCGATCAAACCGACCTGCGACCTGATTAAAATGGAGACGAGCCGACTCCTTGCGTTTTTGAAGGATCATTTTGAGCCCCGCCTCGTCGCGTTGTCGTTCAGGTAAATGTTTGGAAGCATCAAGAGCCGCTTCCAACATTTTTTGAGGGATAAAATCTGGTTTCAACGAATAATAAGCGCTTTTGCCTTCGCGCCTATCCTTGAGAAGTCCCGTTGTTTTCATTTGGGCAAGATGCGTAGAGATCCGGGATTGGCCCATAGCCAAAACTTCTTGGAGTTCGGATACCGTCAATTCCTCGAGGTACAGGAGGGGGATGATACGTAACCGGGTAGGGTCAGCAAGCGATTGCCAGATTTTCAATGTTGACGGCACGTCATTCTTATATCATCATATCCGGATACGTCAATATATCCAAAAAACAAACTGGAGAAGTACCCACCTATTATGAGTTCTGGAAATTTTATCTTTTCATCTGAATCAGTCGGCGAAGGACACCCGGATAAAGTCTGTGACTTAATATCCGATTCCATTCTCGACGCTTGTCTTATACAAGACCCTAAATCCCGTGTGGCCTGTGAAACACTAGCCAAAAGCAATCTTGTCGTCATTGCTGGGGAAATCACATCTAAGGCGGACATCGCTTTTAACCATATCGTGCGTGAAGCCATACGCGACATTGGGTACACCCATGAGGGGGAAATTTTTCATGCCGACAAAGTTCATATTCTAAATGCTTTAACCGCCCAGAGCCCTGACATTGCGCAGGGAGTAGACGCCAAAAAGGTAAAGGGTAAAAAAACCGCTGAACAAGGTGCTGGCGATCAAGGTTTGATGTTTGGTTATGCCTGTAACGAAACTCGCGAATTGATGCCTGCGCCCATTATGTTCTCGCATCGTTTGGGACGTACTTTGACCAAAATTCGGAAAGCCGGAAAAGTTGATTGGCTGCGACCAGATGCGAAGACCCAAGTTTCAATTGAGTATCGTGATAGAAAGCCAGTGCGAGTTACAGCGGTCGTGATTTCCACTCAACATGCAGAAAATGTTAAGCATTCAGAAATTGAAAGTTTCTTGATTGAAGAAGTCATAAAGAAAGTCATCCCCGCAAGTATGCTCGATAAGCGCACACAATATCTGATTAACCCTACCGGTCGATTTGTTGTGGGCGGACCTGAAGGAGATAGCGGGTTGACAGGACGCAAGATTATTGTCGACACGTATGGTGGCATGGGACGTCACGGTGGCGGCGCATTTTCGGGTAAAGATCCGAGCAAAGTTGATCGCAGTGCCGCGTACATGGGCCGATACGTAGCCAAAAACATTGTCGCCGCAGGACTCGCCGATCGCGCTGAGATTCAATTTGCTTATGCGATTGGGCATCCTGACCCCGTCTCAGTGTATGTGGATACATTTGGCACCGGAGTCGTTGAAGACACAAAAATAACCAAAGCCGTCCAGGAAATCTTTAGTTTCAAGCCTGCGGAGATTGTTAAACAACTTAATCTTCTGCGTCCGATTTATCGTAAGACGACGAACTATGGGCACTTTGGTAAAATCGATGATTTGAACACCATTACATGGGAAAAAACGGACAAAGCCGAAGCCCTTAAAAAATTAGTTAAATAATTCAACAGAAAGAAACATATGACAACTTTTACTTCAAACCCGCCAAAAGTAGGGAACGAAAACGATTACAAAGTCCGGGACATGAGCCTGGCCGAATGGGGACGTAAAGAAATTGAAATTGCTGAACACGAAATGCCAGGTTTGATGTCGGTTCGCAAAAAGTACGCAAACAATCATCCCCTTAAGGGCGTACGGATCACTGGATCCTTGCACATGACCATTCAGACAGCGGTCTTGATTGAAACATTGGTGTCATTGGGAGCCTCCGTGCGCTGGGCGAGTTGTAATATTTTCTCGACCCAAGACCACGCTGCTGCAGGGATTGCAGCAGCCGGAATACCTGTGTTTGCTTGGAAGGGTGAAAGCCTTGAAGAATATTGGTGGTGCACGTACAAGGCCATTGATTTCCCTGGTTCCAACGGGCCTCAGCTCATTGTTGATGACGGTGGCGACGCCACTTTGCTTATCCACAAGGGTTATGAGCTTGAAGATGGATCCGACTGGGTGAACACAAAATCGGGTAACCACGAAGAACAGGTTATCAAAGATTTGCTCAAAGAAATTCATCAGAAAAATCCATTCCGTTGGCATGAGTTAGTCAAGGATTGGAAGGGCGTCTCTGAAGAAACAACAACGGGCGTACATCGTCTTTATAAAATGATGGAAGAAGGCAAGTTGCTTGTCCCGGCTATAAACGTGAATGACTCGGTCACTAAGTCTAAGTTCGACAATCTGTACGGTTGCCGCGAGTCCTTGGCTGATGGGTTGAAGCGCGCAACAGACGTTATGATCGCGGGTAAAGTTTCCGTGGTGTGCGGTTATGGTGACGTAGGTAAAGGTTGCGCTCATTCTCTCCGCGGTTTCGGATCACGTGTGATCGTGACTGAAATTGACCCTATCAATGCGCTCCAGGCGGCCATGGAGGGGTTTGAAGTTACTCCGATCGAAGATACTCTTGGTGTCGGCGACATTTACGTAACGACCACAGGTAACTGCGATGTCATCACTTTGGAACATATGAAGTCGATGAAGGACCAAGCTATCGTGTGTAACATTGGCCATTTCGATAATGAAATTCAGGTTGACCGTTTGAACGTCATGCCTGGGGTTAAGCGGATCACTATAAAACCTCAGTACGACAAGTACATTTTCCCTGCAGGGAATTGCATTTATATGTTGGCTGAAGGACGGCTTGTTAACCTTGGCTGCGCTACGGGGCATCCGAGTTTTGTGATGAGCAACTCGTTTACAAACCAAACATTGGCGCAACTCGATCTTTGGGCAAACAAAGAAACGTACAAGCCAGGCGTGTATCGTTTATCTAAGAAGCTCGACGAAGAAGTCGCCCGTTTGCACCTCGAAAAAATCGGTGTCAAACTCACTAAGCTCACCACCGAACAAGCAAACTACCTGGGCGTTTCTGTAGACGGCCCCTATAAGCACGAGCATTACCGCTATTGATCCAATAAAAGCTGTATTATCAAGCTTCCTTTTTTAGAGCCATCGGTGAAAACCGATGGCTCTTTTTTTATACCGGCTAGTTCGGTGTGGCTTGTTTTTCGATGAACCTTTATTTGAGAGATTTTTTAAATTTTTATATGGCAAAAAGAAGCTCGGGCCCAAAGGTGCCTAAGGCTGCCACAAAAATTCTAACGTGATTATTCTGCTTTATGGGGCACTTTCTCATAAAGCCGGACGCCTTGAATATCTCCATTGTAATAGCGGTCGAGCCAGACGACCTTACCTTTACCGCGCCGTGAAGGATCTCGAATGAGGTAATGGTGGCCTGATTTTCCGACGACCACGACAAAATGAGAAACGGAATTTGACGCCTGAATTTTTATGATAGGCGTCAACCCATTAAGGATAGCTTGGTCGAGCAATTCATGTGACCCAATATCTTCGTAACTCTTATGAAGTCGGCCGTCGGCGAGTTCAGCAGCCTTTTCCCAGTAGATCCAACCCTCAGGAGTGTATCCGCCGTTGATGGAAAGAAATTGGTTAAGTTTTTTTGGATCTGTCACGACCCCATTACCCGAAAGGACCATTGCAGCGCAAGTGACGGCGCACCCTTCTGGACCGAGGAATGAGCCGCTGGTTCCCATTTCCTTATTTTTCCAGCGATTATCGTTTTGAAAAAACTGCGGAACATCGTTGAGCCATTTTCTTGGGAAAAATTCGCCGCCAATCATGGCAAAAGGACCCGGGGGCGGAGGGGGAAAGATAATAGGCCTGAGGAGCATGGCTGCACACACGAGTGCTAGGGACATAATCCCCGCCAAAACCACTAGGTACTTAAAACTTCTGTTCATCTTTTACTTGTGAGCGGGCCATTCAATGATTAACGTACGGCCTCTTATGAAAAGTTGCTCCCCTTACTATTATTTCCCTATTCTTCTACTGATTCTCTTTACAGGCTGCACTTCTAAAGTTGAAAAACAGGCCATTAAGGAATCAGATGCCTCTATTGTTTCCAAAGATTATAGCACAGCACTTTCAACGATTCAGCAAGCTTTGGAAAAAAAACCGGAAAGCCAAGTATTAAAACGCCAACGAGTCCGGGTGTTCTTAGCCGCGAACAAAGTTCTCGTGGCATACGATGCCTATAAAGCGCTTCTGCTTAAACCTAAAAATAAAAAGGATAAAGAGAACCCGTTAGCGATACCTGAATATCGGGAAAACGATCCTGTTCTCGTCGATGCCTTAAAGGATAAAGACCCGGCGGTGCGGGCATGTGCGGCAAAAGTGCTCGCCACAGCCAAGGATGAAAAAAGTGCCAAGGCATTGGTTCCTTTATTGACCGACACTGATGGCACTGTGCGACAAGCCTCCGCAAACGCGTTGGGTGAAATTCTTGCACGCAAACGTGATGCAGACGGAGTCGCAGGACCCGTGAACAGCAAAGCCAGTGCGGTAGTCCCAGGTTTGGTGAAAGCATTAAACGACCCTGATTGGTTTGTGCGAGCGGAAGTCGTGGACGCCCTTGGATCGATTGGTGATGAATCTGTGGCCCCTGACGTATTCAAACTATTAGAAGATAAAGACTCGTATGTCAGAGATCATGCAGCCAACGCTGCCGTGACATTGGCGACAGAAAAAAACAAGGCTTTTTACATCTCGAAAATTGCGGATACCAACAAAAACGTGCGGATGACTGCGGCCTTAGGCCTGTTGAATACCCGTGCAACGGAAGCTGAACCTGTTTTCCTTGAAGTTCTTAAAAGCGAGCACCCTGGGGATCGGACAGTGGCCATTATGGCATTGGCCCGTATTGGATCTGAAACGGGTTATCAAAAAGTAAAAGAACTCATTTCGACAGAAACCGAATTACAACCTCGTGTGACAGCGGTCCTTGCCATTGGCGAATTTGGGCGCAAAGACAGCGCTGACTACTTAGTGAGTATTGTTAAAGCGGAATCGAATCCACCAGAAGTGCGACAAGCTGCGCTAGCGGCTTATCAGAAAGTAATGAAGAAAAACCCTGAAATGCGCGACAGCCCCGAGTAGGTTTGGAAGCTGGAATGAGGCGTTATTGCCAATAATTTCTGATACAATCTTGACCCTGTTTGTTTCAAATTTGTTTTAATTCTCCGGATTGAAGCCGGTGACTATCCCCGATAAAGATTATGATGACACCCTTGGAAGAACTCCGTCACTCCTCAGCCCACGTGTTGGCCACAGCTGTTGTGCGCCTATTCCCCGAAGCGTTGCTCGACATCGGGCCACCCACTGACACTGGGTTTTATTACGACTTCGATTTGACCCACAGATTTATCCCTGAGGACCTCGAGCGCATTGAAGCTGAAATGAGAAAGGTGACAGAGGAGAATCAGGTGTTCACACGTAAAGAGGTGAGCCGGAGCGAGGCAAAGGCTCTGTTTGAAAATCGAGGACAGTCCTATAAAATCAGTCGTTTGGCTGACATACCCGAAGAGGAAGCCGTCTCCCTTTATACCAACGGCGAGTTTACAGATCTCTGTGCCGGAACTCATGTAAAAGAAACAGGAGAAATTAAAGCCTTTAAACTCCTGTCCATTGCAGGGGCGTACCATCGTGGTGACGAGAAAAACAAGCAATTGCAGCGCATTTACGGGGCAGCCTTTTTTACAACCGCAGAACTGGACGTTTATCTTCAGCAAATGGAGTTAGCGAAACAAAGGGATCACCGCAAGTTGGGTCGCGAATTGGAGTTGTTTACTTTCGATACCGAAGACGTGGGCCCAGGGCTTCCACTGTGGCTGCCCAAGGGGACGGTCCTAATTGAAGAACTCGAGAAGCTCGCCAAAGAAACCGAATTTGCGGCTGGGTATCAACGTGTCCGCACGCCTCATATTGCGCGGGAAAACCTGTACCTGATGAGCGGGCACTTGCCTTATTATAAAGAGTCCATGTTCCCCCCGATGGAGTTTAGTGAATCGGAAGGGGATGCGCCTGTTCGCTATTACCTGAAGGCGATGAACTGTCCGCATCACCACAAGCTTTTCGGGGCGATCCCGCGCAGTTATCGTGACCTCCCCTTAAGGTTAGCCGAGTATGGCACCTGTTATCGGTACGAACAGTCTGGCGAATTGATGGGCCTTATGCGCGTGCGATCAATGCAGATGAACGACGCACATATTTATTGCAGTGAGGATCAGTTTGCTGCGGAGTTCCGCGCGGTAAACGAGATGTACCTGAAGTATTTTAATATCTTCGGTTTAAAAAATTACATGATGCGATTTTCCACCCATGACCCTAAAAAGCTGGGCGAAAAGTTTGTGGACGAACCCGAACTATGGAAAAAAACTGAGAACATGGTGCGGAATGTACTCGTGGAGTCGGGGATTAATTTTGTGGAAGTCCCGAACGAAGCGGCGTTTTACGGTCCAAAGATAGACGTCCAAGTCTGGAGTGCTATCGGGCGCGAATTCACAATCGCGACTAACCAAGTGGACTTTGCAGTTCCGCGCCGGTTCAATTTGGAGTACACCACCAACGAGAATTCCAAAGCAACTCCCTTATGTATTCATCGTGCGCCCCTGGGGACACATGAACGGTTTATTGGATTCCTGATTGAACATTTTGGCGGGGGATTTCCCGTATGGATGGCTCCTGAGCAGGTCCGGTTCCTTCCTATTGCTGAGGACATGCATGCGTACGCCCTTGACCTTGCCGCAAAATGTCATGCTGAGGGGATCCGCGTTACCGTCGATCAGCACACGGACAAACTGGGCGGTAAAGTGCGCCGTGCCCAGGAACAGAAAGTTCCGTACATGCTTGTCGTAGGTAAAAAGGAAGCCGCAGAGAATAAAGTGTCTGTCAGGTCCCGCGAAAAAGGAGACGAAGGCCCACAAACCTTTGATGATTTTCTAAGCAGGATTCGTAATGACATTCACACCCGTCGCTTGACCGTCAAACTCGATGCCTGAAACGGGCGGGTTTGAGGCTGAGATTGGGGCGGAATCCTTTTGGGATTCCTTCGCGAGGGTTCTCGCGAACAACCCACACACAACCCCAAAGGGGCTGCGGCCATGAACCTAGGGGGCATCTCCGAAACCTCGTTGGGGATGATGCCATTTTGAACCTTTACCCAAGGGTGTCTGGTTACTCGTAACCCGGTGCTGGATTAATTCCGGGAGCATTTCCCGGGGGATGCCGTCAAACGTGCATGAACCGGATTTGTTTATGCACCATAGTCTTGATGTTTGCGGTAGTATCCCCGAGTTGGGCTGATGGATTTATCGTTGTCGATCGGCCAGTGGATGTCCCAATTGGGCATTACAAGTTCGCCCCGTTACAGGTCGTGTACCACGATGTGGTGGTATCAGTTAAAGGCCAGGTGGCCGTAACGAAAATCGACCAAGAGTTTTATAATTCTAACAACTCGCGACTTGAAGGACATTACATTTTCCCCGTACCCGAAGGCGCTCATGTATCAAACTTCAAAATGGACATTAACGGGGTGCAGACAGAAGCGGAACTGTTGTCAGCTGATAAAGCGCGGCAGATTTATGAGAACATCGTCAGGAACATGCAGGACCCAGCACTTATGGAGTATGCAGGGCGGAGTCTCTATAAAGTCAGAATCTTTCCTATAGAACCAAAGTCCCACAAGAAAATATCGATCATGTACTCACAAGTTCTGAAACGGGACGGGGCCTTGATAAACTACGTGTACCCACTCAATACCGAGAAGTTTTCCTCTGGGCCGATTAAGCGTGTCACAATCAAAACATCCATCGAGACCGAAGGCCCCATAAAATCAGTTTATTCGCCTTCCCACACAATAACGGTGAAACGTGAATCCGATAACCGCGCAGTAGCGAAGTATGAAAGTTTCAATGAGCGCCCCGACTCAGATTTTCAACTTATTTACGCTGAAGATAAACAGCCTGTTTCAATTCAGTTCATGACACACCGTACCAGCGGCGACGAAGGGTACTTTATGATGATGGCGTCGCCCGGGATTGGATCGACCACTAAGAAGGCGTTACCTAAGGATGTTGTGTTTGTGGCTGACACATCAGGATCGATGGCGGGGGCAAAGTTAGCACAGGAAAAGAAAGCGCTTGTGTTTTGCCTGGAAAACCTGAACGAAGACGATCGGTTTGAGGTCATCCGATTTTCCACGGAAAGCGAACCTTTGTTTAGGGAACTCAAGAAATCCAGTTCGGAGAACAGGGCAAAAGCAGTGGAGTTTGTTCAAGGATTCAAGCCTATCGGGGGGACAGGAATATCTGATGCGTTGAAAACCGCCCTCGCGTTAAAGCCATCAAATTCACAACGGCCATTCGTGATCATCTTCTTAACAGACGGACAACCCACCGTGGGGGAACTTAAAGCGGGTGATATTGTTCGTATGGTCCCGTTAAAAAATCAGGGGTTAGCCAGGATATTTTGTTTTGGAATAGGAACGGATGTGAACACCCAATTGCTTGATTCGCTGGCTTCTGTGGGCAGAGGAGCAAGTCAGTACGTCCTCCCTGACGAGGATTTAGAAGTCAAGTTATCGAGCTTCTTTACAAAAATAAAAGACCCCGTTTTGGCTGATCTTAAATTATCGATGAAAGGCGACGTGCGAATCACTCAATATTATCCGTCGCCATTGCCGGATTTATTCAAGAACGATCAATTGATATTGTTCGGAAAATATAAAGGTTTCGGAAAGACAGTCGTAAGCCTCGCAGGGCGCGCCGGTGGGGAGGAAATCGTTGTCTCCTCTGAGTTCGATGCAGACTCGCGCCAAGGCAATAGTGTTAATGAATTTATCCCGCGTCTATGGGCTGTGCGGCGCGTGGGATTTCTTTTGGAGGAGATACATCTGAAAGGGGAGAATAGCGAACTTAGGGATGAAGTGACCCTGCTTGCGCGTGAGTTTGGAATTGTAACGCCGTACACATCGTACCTCATCGTCGAGGATGAACGTCAGCGGAATGTTCCAGCAGGTTCACAAACAATGCGTTCTCTAGCGCCCAGCACAGCCGCGCCCATGATGGAATCGGGTCGCGGTTTTACAAAAGATAAAGAGGGCCTTTCAGCAGTAGCTGCCGCCGATAGTGTGCAGGAATTTAAAAGTTACCAGAACACCCTAGATTCCGTTAGTAAATCCCAATCGAGAGTCAATAGAGCGGCCATAAATGGTAGTGCGGGGGTGTTAAATAAAGCGGAGGCATCGGAGAAAATCCGGACGTTAAGCCGTAGGGCAGGTGGGAGAGCATTCTATTTATCAGGAGAAACTTGGATAGATTCCGAACTCCAAAAGGAGAGTCATCTGTCGCGTACTAAGATCCAGTTTAATTCGGAAGAGTATTTTAATCTCGCACGTCAATCCGATGTCCTCAGCCGGATACTTGCAGTAGGCCCGCGCGTTCAGTTTTTACATGCCGGAAAAATTATTGAAATCACAGAATAACCCAAGGGAAACAACATTATGAAAAACATGATCACACGCTGCACAGCATTAATATGCGCAATTTCAGCCAGTCTGCTTTTGACGACATCAGCACATCAGAAACAAGTGGCGCCTCAAATCGAAGTCTGTTTTGTGTTGGACACAACAGGATCGATGAGTGGATTGATTGAGGGGGCAAAACAAAAGATTTGGTCAATTGCCAACGAAATGGCCACGGCCAAACCCACGCCTCATATTAAGTTCGGGCTGGTGGCTTATCGCGATCGAGGTGATGAATACGTCACGAAAACGCATAAGCTCACCGATGATTTGGACGAAATTTATTCCAAGCTTAAAACCTTTTCAGCTGACGGAGGAGGGGATACTCCTGAATCCGTAAACGAAGCCTTGGACGAGGCTATTTCACAAATGGAATGGTCGCAAAGTCGGGATGTATTAAAAATCGTTTTCCTTGTGGGCGACGCACCGCCTCATATGGATTATCAAGGTGGACCGGACTACCATAAGTTATGCGAGCGAGCCGTGAAAAAGGACATTCTGATTAATACCATCCAATGCGGGACCATTAGCGAGACAACCCCGGTCTGGAAGGAGATTGCTCGATTAGCCGAAGGTAAATATTTAGCCATAGAACAATCCGGCGGAATGATAGCGGTGAGTACCCCTTTCGATGGGGACATCAATCGGATTAATCGCGAACTCGGAAAGACAATTGTCGCTTATGGTGATACCAGGAAAAGGGCCTCTGTTTTGGCGAAGCAAGAGATGTCCGAGTCTGCAGCACCAGCCGCTGCGGCGGATCGACTGAGTTTAAATGCCAAAAACCGCATTGTGGTTCAAGGCGGGGGAGACCTGATCGATGCGATCAACCAAGGTGATATGACCATTGAAACGGCAACCGCTTCCAAATTATCGGATGAATACAAAGACTTATCTACTTCTGAACTTAAGAAGGTAGTGGAAGGAAAGAGTGAAGCCCGTGCCTTGCTTCAGAAAGAGCTTCGCCAGCTTGATGAAAAGCGCACTGCCTACATCCGCGAAGAATCGAAAAAATCGGGTTCCTCTCAGTCGTTTGATTCGAATGTCAGCTCTACCATAAAAGAACAAGCCAAGAAAAAAGGGATTAAATATTAAAGGAACTCAAATCTGAGATTACCGAAAATAGGAACACAGTATAAATCAGGTTGTACGAATCCTGTTCTGTTTTAATAGTGAAAGGGTGGCTAGGGCTAAATTAAAACCAGTAATTGCGATCACGTTGGGCGATGTGGCAGGAGTCGGACCGGAGGTTGTTCGAAAAGCGTTGCGGTCTGGCAAAGTGGATTCACGGTTTGAATACGAAATCGTAGACCATCAGAGCGCCCCGAAGGTGCCGATGAACCGAATCAACGTGAAGTCGGCCCGATTTGCGATTCGTTCTCTTGAGCGGGCGGTTGAAGGATGTTTGTCCGGCAGGTATGAAGCTGTCGTCACAGGGCCGGTCAACAAAACGGGCCTGAAAAAAGTCGGATTTAAATTCCCAGGGCAGACGGAGTTTATTGCGCACTTATGTGGGTCCGACCGGTTTGCCATGATGCTCACTGGGGGTGGGTTGCGGGTCATCTTGGTGACGACCCACGTGCCGATTGCTGCGGTCCCAGGATTATTGAATGAGGCGAACATTCACCAGACGATAGAGCTCGCATCCCAATTTCTTGTTGAACTTGGCCTTAAAAAACCGCGCATAGCTGTGGCGGGGCTCAATCCCCATGCAGGCGAGATCGGGGACGAGGAAGCAAAAGTTATTCTGCCTGCCATTCGTAAAGCCGGATCGGTCAATAAAGTCGCTGTCATTACTGGACCATGGAGCCCAGATACTATTTTTTACCATGCCCTAAAAGGTCAATTTGATGCGGTGGTTTGCATGTACCATGATCAAGGTCTTATCCCGCTAAAATTGCTGGCGTTTGATACAGGCGTCAACGTGACCATTGGGTTGCCAGTTATCCGGACTTCCCCTGATCACGGGACCGCATACGATATAGCTGGGGAAAATAAAGCTCGGCCGGACAGCATGGTCGCCGCGATAAACATGGCCGCTCAACTCGCTTGGATAAAATCTCGGCTGAAAAATCAACTTGGAACAAAATCAAAATGAAATCACTCGAGGTCGTCAACCTGGTTAAAGACTATCAAATTGGCAAACGCACAGTAAAAGTCCTCAAAGGTGTGTCGCTCACCATCGGAATAGGGAAAGTGACCATGATACAAGGAGCCTCCGGTGCCGGGAAAAGTACACTGCTCCAGATAATGGCGGGGTTAGACGAACCCACCTCAGGCGATGTTTTACTGGATGGTGGCTCGTTGTTCAAAGGCTGTGACTTGCCTGGAATCAGGAATAAAAGGTTCGGGTTTATTTTTCAATCGTATCAACTTCTTCCTGAACTCGATGCCATGGAGAACGTTTTATTGCCCGCTTCTATATCAGGCAAACCGGATTCCTCAAAAGTGAAGGCATTGCTTGAAGAAGTCGGGCTTGCTGATCGGGCAGAACATAGGCCCACCGAACTTTCCGGGGGCGAGCAACAGCGTGTGGCCATTGCCCGGGCTTTGGTTAACGACCCCGACGTCATTTTTGCCGACGAACCCACAGGTAACCTCGATTCAAAAACCGGTGATGCCATCATCGAGATCCTCTTACACGCTGTGAAGTCCCGCAACAAAACTCTGGTCATGGTCACTCATGACGAACGTCTTGCTGTTCGCGGAGACACCCGAGTCAATATCGTCGACGGAAGAATAGAATAGAGCCAACCAAGTTCGAGTGTTCTAATGTGTCGTGCGCGCCTGAGGTTTTTCAACTTCCAAGAGTGAGGATAAGAATGAAATTCTCATTCCCTTTTTTCCCGGACTACTTAGTTTTAAACCCTTTATGCACGCAATTGATCGACTTCGGTATGTAGGGATGATGGAAGGAATAAGTTTTCTTATTCTTGTAGGAGTAGCCATGCCTTTAAAATATGCATTTCATTATCCCGCCGCCGTGAAGTACGTGGGATGGGCGCATGGAGTTTTATTCATCCTCTTTTGTGTGGTGCTTCTGCACACAACCTTCGCATTGCGACTGAGGCCCAGAACGTATATTGCCGCGTTTATTGCGTCTCTCATCCCGTTTGGTCCGTTTTTGATTGATCGCTCATTGCGTGGGCTCAAGTCGACTTCGAAATGAGACGAAGCACCGGGCCAACTTAGATATCAAATATTCGGTTAATCTGCACCCACATCGACAAGTTCAGGGGATGCCATTGATTTTTAGGTGCCGGGCATGAAGGGACGAAAACGAATGACGGATCGGTTTTCTGACGTTTGGCGATTGAAATCATTTCTTTCCAAGTGGACCAAAGGCCACGTGTGGCTGATGGCAATTCAGATTCAATCTGTGTCCTAAGCGTGTTTAGTTTGAAGAAAGGAATCGCTGGGTACATATGATGCTCGATATGGTAATTGATTTTCCAGTACAAAAAGCTGACGAATGGTTGCAGGATGACTGTTCGGTAGTTGAGTCGGAAATCAGGGACGTTCGGTGAAAGTCCAGCGTGTTGAGTGCGTTCGCAGAGGACATTGAGCCACGCAGCTGTGAAAGGCGCGAGCGTCACGATAAACAGGAGGCTGTATTCTTTAAGCCAGACAAATAAAGCGGCCATAAGGACTTGGCCGAAAACAACTATAAACGCCCAACGTTTTCGTTCTGCCCGGAGTTTTGTGTTGGACTCAGGGATGACCTCTTCTTCCCACAAGTTGTTCATTTTTCCAACCCTATGTTTGAAGTGCATCTTTAGCACATTAATAAGCCCCCACATCCCGCCGATGTTAATGGTGTGCATCCAGAACCAACCTTTTGGCCCCAGGCATTGGCCTTGGCAAGGTCACCTCACCATCAAGATCCGTGTACAAGGTGTTCTGATGATGTTTTATGTGGCTGTATCGAAACCCGATATAATCAGTCCAGCTTAAAAAGGAGCTGAGTTTCATGAAAAACTCATTGATCCTGACCGATCTAAAAACTGTCTTGTGGGAGAGTTCGTGGCCGCACCCATTAAAGCTGAGGAACGAATAAACTGTACCGTGCAGAAACAGAGCTGGAATGAAAAACACCGGGCTAAGATGGTTCCATGCATAATATGCAAAGGCACCTGTCCCTAGGGTTAAAAGAATCTAAGTTCCGATTTGAAGCAGACCCCGGAAATCAGATTTCTGCATAAGCTCCGACATCACTGTTTTAGGAACAGGACATCGGTACCATTTAATGTTTGTCTTGGGTTCCATATTTTACTGTTGAATAGACGCGCTTAAGAAAAGCGGGAGTGCTCAAAATGAAGGAGAGCCAGCCAGCGTTTTTTTTCGCTATTCTTTGGAAACTTCTTCTGTGGCCAACTCATCGCCGAAAAAACGTTTAAGTTCCGTTTCGGCGGCTTCGGGTGAATCGGAAGCATGGACAATGTTAACCATCACATCCACGCCGTAATCACCACGGATTGTTCCTTTGGGCGCTTTTGTTGAGTCCGTCGGGCCGACGAGCTCGCGAATCCGCTCAATAGCATTCTCCGCTGAAAGAGCCAAAGCAATCACAGGACCCGATTGCATAAAAGATTCCACCTCGGGGTAAAAGGGTTTCTGGGTGATATGATGATAATGTTCGCGGAGTGTTTCTTTGCCTAAGGACATCATTTTGACACCTTGAATTTCAAAGCCAGCCTGTTCGAAGCGTTTAATCACCTCACCTACGAGTTTTTTCTTGAGACAGTCGGGTTTAAGTAAAAGAAGAGAAGTTTGCATATCCGGGAAGTTACCTTCGAAACTTCCTTTTCGCCAATAAAAAATCAAATGGGTTTATATACTGGGTCTTGTCCTTTGAGTCGGAGCATGAGCCATTTAAGAGTTTGTTTTCGATCAATGTGATTCCTAGGGACGAACGTGCCGGCCGTTCTGTCGTAACCCCACAAGTAAATCAGGGGTTTGTAATTCATGATGTAGCGGGCATCCAAAATGGTATTTGATTGGACTGGGTCGAGCGCACCCCAGTCACTCGTAAACCAGAGAAAAGTGCGGGTACCTTCGTCTGATACCTGTTGCGAAGACATTTTAAGAACATCGGCCCCTTCGTTGAAGGTGGCCCGACCTATCCACGGCTGGCGGATGCCCACGAGGAATATCCGGTTCTGGTGTTCATAAATACAATGGTAAACAACGTTGTTGCCCAATGTCGTGAGAACACGATGGCGCTCGGGCGTGTGCCCCCGAAGCGAGGCAATCTGCTGAAGGTTAGAATTGACTCGGACCTGTTGAATAACGCATAGCAAAAAATACAGGCCAGCCAGGATGATCGAGCCGTGAAAAACTTTTTTGTTACGAAGAAAGAGTGCCGCAATTCCGCCTATCAACAGCACGCCTGTGAAAATAGGATCCACAATCGAAATAAAATCCCAAGCGAACCGATGACTTGTGAATGGCCACAATAGGAGTGTTCCATAGCTCGTGACCGCATCAAGAAGACAATGGCTCGCAAACGCCGTGAACGAGCAGAGCCACCACACTTTCCATTTCGACTTATCCTCTTTTGATTTTAAAATCCAAGGCAGCGCAACGAGCAGGGAGATGACGATGCCCACCACCAAGGAGTGGGTAAAGTGACGGTGGTATTTGATGAAAAACAGCGGATCGGAATCCGAATGGAGAAGAATATCGAGGTCTGGCACTTCCGCCGCGACCAAGGAGAGCCAGATGGCAGGGGTGCCTAAATGTTTGCGAAAGACGACACTGCCAACGGCAAGTCCAACTAAACCATGTGAAAGATTATCCATTATGTTGAGTTCAAAACGTTGAGTACTTTTGTGGTTCGTTTACGAACGCGCAAGCTGGCCGTTCATGAGTTAAAGGATTTTAAGAGTGTCGTCATAGGCACTTGGCCCAGAACAAGAGGTTGGTCGATATATCCGTAAACCAAAGTTGAACCCGCTAAACCCAAGCGAATTCTTGAAGAAGAGCCCAATGGACCCATTCCCATGACCGCGACGGAGCCTGATTTGTGAGCCCCAAGAAGAGCGTGGAGCGTGATTTCATCAGTGGCTGAGGAGAGAAACGAAGCCACTTTAAAAATATCTGCGCCGCAGGCAAAAGCTTCCAGCGCCATTTCATTAAGACTTTGAAAAGTTGGAGTTTGTTTAAAAAAGTGAGAGGACAGAATGAGGCGTACATTGTTCCGTTTCAATGTTTTGATTTCAAGTTTTGCCAAACATGCATAACGAGACTCCAGATCGATGGCCTGGGCATAGCGGGAATACTTGATGAGAAAGAGTAAACGTTTGCGGAATGACCATTCCGAAGCGCCGCCCTCGATTTTTCCGCGAAATGTTAACAAGAGGGGTAATTTAATTTTTTGGATAAGATCGGGGAATCCTTTAAAGTCCTTGGCAGAAAGCAGGTCGACCCGCACTTCGACGAGGTCGCAAGGGGGCGTTTTTAAATCGGCCAGGGTCTTAAGGTATTTAAGAGTCCCCACGATCAACGGTTTGTGTTTTCTAAATTTATCGTTATGTTTCATTTCCAGATATGTCCAGACCCGGCCCGAGCGGACGGGGGCGACACTGATAATACACTTTTATGGCTTTATTCAATCAGGAACGCAAAGTTCACAAGCACTGGCGCAAAAAGCAGTGGCAGCGTGTGGGTAAGAAATTTTTATCAATCTTGTTCCTCCTGCTGGTTGTGGGTGCACTTTTTTTTATCGTTTCCATTGTTATACGCCAAACAGCCAGTATCAATAATAAAGAGGTCGTCGAAGACAATTCTCCCTTCGTTAAGATAGAAACGGATAACGCGCCGCTCATCAAATACAACGAAGAATTTCAGCCCGAACCAAAAGAGGCAATCTTTATTAAGGTTGAGAGCGCTGAGATTAGTAAAGAAGGGGCACGGTGTACCATTCGCGTGAATATGACCATTCGTAACGATCTCACCCAAACGATCAAAGTTGATACCCGCACGTTTGATTTGCTTGATAGTCGGGGGATAAGTTATCTACGCGAGTCCGGCCAAAACCTGATGGCTGACGAAGCTAGCAAATATCTCGTTCAAGGCAAATCGGAGCAGAAGTTCGACCTGAGTTTTTTCCCGAGACAGGATATTATTTACCAAGAGGTGTTTCTCAGAGTGAACGGACGAAAAGTCCTCCTCAAAAACGTCGGCAAGATGAAAGCCCAATTGTTGATTGGTGAATCAGCGACCTTTTCCTCTCCAGATTGGTAGAGAGAACTCCTAAATGATGAATTTTGGAGCGGACTTAGGCCTTGTTTAGGGACTATAGAACCGTGACAAAACCATATTTCTGAAGGATTTTCCGCGCATCTTCAGAACGGAGAAAGGCGATAAATTTGGCAGCGTCTTCTTTGTTCACCTTGAGCGCATTTTTAGCCTGCTCGATGTTAGGGGAGGTCGTTGGGGCAACCTGAGTTGGGGAAGAAACGGTCTCAGGGATGGTCATGTCCTTGCCTCGTTTCATGATGACCGACTTAAATTTCATGGGCTCTTGGGTGAGGGCGTCCTGTTTCAAACTCACCGAAAGAACTCGGCGCGAGGCATCGCATGTCGCAATAAAACCGGCGTCAATTTTTCGATCTTCCACAGCGTTAGCAATTTCTTCGGTTGTCGCAAACACCTTGTATTTCGGTTTTAACTGCAAATCTAATCCGCTGGTAGTCAGGATAGAAGTGGTAATGGCCGCGATGGCG
This sequence comes from Verrucomicrobiota bacterium, assembly GCA_034440535.1. Classification (GTDB taxonomy): domain Bacteria; phylum Verrucomicrobiota; class Verrucomicrobiia; order JAWXBN01; family JAWXCD01; genus JAWXCD01. The sequence goes on from JAWXCD010000059.1 coordinate 29,636, forward strand.
GAGTTAGTGCCCTCGACAATACCGATTGATTTTATATCTTCGCTTGTCAGGTCTTTTAGGCTCTTGACCGGGGACCCACGCCGACCGGGGTGCGCGAGGACGATGTAGTTGGCAGCAAAAACTTCAAGGGTCCCTGATTCAATTAATCCCAGATCGTTTAATTCGCGGAGGAGCGTGTCTGAGTGAGTAATAAAAATGTCAGCCAGAAAATTTTTCTCAAGTTGGGTCTTTAATTGATTCGGTTCGTCAAAGTGCAGATGAAGCTTGACCAAGGGTTCCTTCCGATCAAAGGCGTCTTTTACCTCGAAAAAGGCAAATTTAAGAGTGGAGTCAACTGCAACCACGAGATCCCCCGCGCGCGATGGGATCACGGTGGAGACGAGAACAAGAAACATCAAAAAATAGGTGTGCATAGCATTCATTCGACCTTTTAAACTCAACATAATTCAATCGAAAAGCAAGCCGTCGTTATTTTACCAGTGGGACCCATCCATGGTGACTGCGCCAAGGCAAGAGTCGGTGAGTCCGGAAATTACGCGCGCTTCCATAATCAGGACTTGTTTAGTAGCTGGGCATTTGGGAATATGACTTGGAACAAAGCCGGAGTCGGCGTGTTTTACTCTTGTGAATGACAAAACCACACACGTGTTGGGGTCTGTAGGGAGCCGGCTGAGGTTACGGCTGTTTGTGAGCATATTCACTCGGCTCTTGATTTGGTTTTCAGTTGGTTTTCTTGCTTTGATCCTGTTTACGCGGTTGACCAGTCTCGTGCCGAACATTTTTACTCCTGTCACCCTTCTTTTTCCAGTGATCCTTGCGTTGGGTGTGGCGGCCATTTTGGCATCCAGAAAAAACCTCGGAAAATCGGACGCAGCGCGGGAAGTGGATCGTCACGGCAAAACAAAAGATTTGTTCCTGACAAGCGTGCTGGTAGGACCTGCCTCAGGCGCGTTTTATCCGTTGATTTCCGCTGAAGCTGACATTAAAGCGTATCAGGTCGACCCTCGCAAGGTGGTGATGTTGGACTTTAAACCGTTGCTGAAAGTCGCGCTCTGTTTTCTGATAATATTGATCCCCACTATTCTTTTTACTCCGCAATTGGATCCTTTTGGCAGGAACAAAGAACGGAAAAAAGTGGCTGAAGCGCGGGAGAAAATTGATGAACAGAAAAAGGCCATAGAACTTCGGCAAAGCCTCCTCAAGAAAAAGGATGTGGACGCGCCAAACTCCAAGTTAGTCGCGCAGAACCTGGAAGAACTTCTTAAAACGCTTAAACAACTCAAGCCCCAGGAAAAGAACGATAATTTAAAAAAGTTGAACGAACAGCAGAAGAATATAGGCGGGTTGTGGCGTGACATGAACGCCGAGAAGCAGGCGGGGACCAATCGTGACTTTAATGGGGCCCAAAACTTTGGGGAGATGAACAAGTCCGCGCAGGATATGCAGAAACAAATGCAGAACGGGGACGCGTCGCAAGTGAAGAAGGAACTGCAAGATTTAAAGGCGCTCGCTGAAAAGCTGGGTCAGGCTAAGTCAGCCGAAGAGCGAGAAAAGTTGGTGGCTGAAATGCAGAAACGCCTTAAAAGTTTGGAACAAATGACGCAAGGCGACAAAGGGGCGGCGGGTATGCAAAGCGCCCTCAAAAAAGCCATGGAAAATCTTCAAGCCAGCCAGACCAATGATGGCGCACTGAGTAACGAAACTCTCCAAGCTTTGAAAGAATCATTGGGGCTCAGCCAACTGGAGGCCGAACAACTGGCGCAGAATTCACGAGACATGAAATCACTCGAAGAAGCTCTCAAAGCTATGCAAATGGCTAAGCAATTAAACGACAAAGGGAACTTGCCCGGAGAAGGCGAAGGACAAGGGCCGGGGCAAGGGCAGGGCAGTGGAAAAGGTTTAAGTGATTATGCCGCCTTGTACGAAAAGTTGATGCGCGAAGGTC
>JAWXCD010000060.1:0-49039 GCA_034440535.1 Verrucomicrobiota bacterium
CCTCCCCAATCTTAGAGTTGCCGAGCTACCCCAATGTAGACTGTCAAACTTTGCAGCCGATTCCATATAAGTTACTAGATTTATGACGGCCTACACTAGTTAGTCCCACTCGCGTCGTCTATACGCACAAGCGCAAAATTGGCTTTGTTTTATCAGTTATCCTTCTAACTTCCCATTTGTGGGCGATAACGAACAAGATGAGTCGGTGGATGTGGGCGAGAATAAAACTTTTCTTGCGCACCTAGAAGACTTGAGGTGGATGCTCGTTAAGATTTTCGGGGCGTTGGCTGTCGCAATGGCGGTTTGTTTTATTTACCGAAAGGAGATCGTCAGAATTTATTTGATTCCATTAAAGGTGGTCACTGAGAATCCGGAATCTTATTTAAAGTCTTTTGGCGTCATGGACCCTCTCTCACTCTCCATGCAAATCGCCTTTTATGCAGGGGTAATCTTTGCGTTACCACTGTTGCTTTATTTTATAGGGGAATTTGTTTTGCCTGCCCTGAGTCTCAAAGAGAAAAAGATGATTTCCCCTGTCTTTTTTATGGCCACCTTTCTTTTCCTTTTAGGCGTAGCGTTTGCCTATTTTTGGCTCCTACCTATTACCCTTCAGTTCATGTTTAACGATTCGAAATACTTAGGTTTCGAACCGAGCTGGGCTGTGATGGAGTATTTTTCTTTCGTCAGTAGCTTTGTTGTGTCGTTCGGTCTGGCTTTTGAATTGCCCGTCATCGTTTTAATTTTGAATCATCTTGGGATATTACCCGCCCGCATATTGAGTTCGGGGCGACGCTATGCGGTTCTGATTATTGTTATCTTTGCTGCAATCATCACTCCGGGTTCAGACCTGTTTTCATTGGTGGCCCTGTCGATCCCCCTCTATTTTCTCTACGAACTCTCGATCATAGTGGCTATTGTTATGGAAAAGAGAAAAGGGCTCCGCTCGACGCAGAATCACGACACATAACCTGTGCGAGCCTGCGTTAAAAAGGTCACGGAATCAACTACCCACCCGATTACTTCTCTCAGAATAGCCAGTTTAAATAATGGCGTTTTCGGTTATGCTATCGAAGAAGTGTGCTTTTTTCATGTTAAACACACATTCAAGTTTGTGGTTCACTTCAACATGAGTATTCGGTTTGCATCTGGCAATAAATGTACTTTTACCAGTGCTCAGATAAACAAAGGTTTCTGCACCCATCGGCTCAACCACCTCTGCAAGAGCTGCTGCGGTCCGTTCAGGAGGCGCGTCACTGACGTACAATTTGTCTTCGATGTCCTCGGGGCGAATCCCGAAAACAATCGCTTTGCCGAGGTAATTTTCCACGCGCCGTGAATGTGACTCATCGAGTTTGAGCGCAATTTGACCGGGGGCGTCTTCTTGGAAATAAATCGATCCTGATTTTTGCGTCAGAGTCCCATAAAAAAAGTTCATGGGAGGACTCCCGATAAACTCTGCGACGAACTTGTTTGCAGGTTGGTTATAAATGGTAAGTGGATCCGCGACTTGTTGAATACGGCTCCGGCTCATCACCACAATGCGATTGGCCATGGTCATAGCTTCCACCTGATCGTGAGTCACATAAACCATGGTTGACGCGAGACGAGTGTGGAGCTTGGAGATTTCAGCACGCATTTCTACGCGCATCTTGGCGTCGAGATTAGAAAGAGGTTCATCAAACAGGAACACCTTAGGTTTGCGCACAATAGCCCGGCCCAATGCCACACGTTGGCGTTGGCCGCCTGAAAGCGCTTTGGGTTTACGTTGCAACTCTTGATCGGTGAGTTTGAGGATGGAAGCCGCTTCGCGGACGCGCTTTTCAATTTCGTCCTTCGGAAACTTTCGCAACTGTAATCCGAACGCCATGTTCTTATGGACGGTCATATGGGGATACAAAGCATAATTCTGAAAGACCATGGCTATATCTCGGTCTTTCGGCGGTACGTTATTAACGACCTTGCCGTCGATAATAATTTTCCCTGACGAAATTTCTTCCAACCCTGCGATCATACGGAGTGTTGTGGATTTGCCGCACCCCGAGGGTCCCACAAACACGACAAGCTCTTGGTCGTCGATGTTCAAATTAAAATCGTCAACTGCCAGGACGTCTTCGCCCTTTTCAGATTTATATCGTTTAAAAACGTTTTCGAGAAGTACCTTGGCCATTTTTATGCCTGTGTGTGGTTTGTTTAAATCATTCGGCGGTTAAAAGTGTCACACCATCGCCGGCGGCGTGACTTTAATAAAGGCAATGATGCTAGCAGTCCGCTTCGGAAAAGGAATGCAAAAAAGCCTAGCTTCCATTTGCAGGTTTCCGAGCTCCGTTGCACCATCCTCAGGAAAGAGTGTATTGTGGCGGGCCATCGAGGACTTCGCGGACCTTGACGCTCAAACCACTGATTGTAAATGGTTTGGCAAGGAATGCTATTTCCCGCTCGATGCTGCCTGGGGTAAAAGCCGCGTTACCGCTGTAGCCCGACATATAAAGCACTTTTAAATCAGGATGAAACGGCCTTAACGATTCCGCCAGCTCACGTCCACCCATGCGGGGCATAACTAAATCTGTGACCACAATATTAATTTTTCCTTCGTGCTGCCCGGCAACCTGAATGGCCTGTTCTCCATCACACGCTTGTAAAACCTTGTAACCGCAATTTTCCAAAACATCGACAATGATGTCTCGCACACTCTCTTCGTCATCAACCACAAGCACGGTTTCTATTCCGGAAACTAATTCAGTAACCGCTTCAACATGCGGTTCGATTTTTCCAGTCTGGTTCACCTTCGGAAAGTATACTTTAAAAGTGTTGCCCTGACCTCGCTCACTGAAGGCTAAAACGTGACCTTTGTGCTGTTTGACAATCCCGTGCACTGTCGCCAGACCCAAGCTAATATTATCGCCAAACCCAGGCATTTCGGGGAGTTCATAACCTTGCGTGAACCCAGGCTCAGCATCCAACCCGGGACCCGTATCACTGACGGCTAACATGACGTAGGACCCAGGATTTAAACCGCGTATTTGTCGGGCGTTGACTTCGTCGAAGTCCACGCTCGACGTTTCGATGGTCACTTTCCCACCCATAGGCATTGAGTCACGCGAGTGGATGATTAAATTAATGATGACCTGCTCAAGGGCCGACTTATCAATCTCGACCAAACCCGGGGTCGGACTCAAAACTGCAAGTAGATCAATGTTGCCGCCAATCAATGGACGCAAAAGCTTGTCCATATCCGTCAGCACATTATTAAGATTTAAAATCGCTTCACCGGTAGTGCCTCGGTTTGTGTATGCCAGCAAATGTTGCATCAGCTGATTAGCCCGGTTTGCCGCTTTTTGTATTTCTTCAACTAGTTTGCAAGAAGGATCCTCAGGCTCAAGCCGCTTCAAGAGAAGGTCACTGTACCCAGTGACGATGGTCATAATATTATTAAAATTGTGAGCAACGCCTGTGGCAAGCGATTCAATAGTTTCCAGTCGTTGAAGGTATTGAATTTGTTCTTCCTTTTGATTGAGCGTATTCTCGATCTGATTCCGATCAATGGCGTACCGAATGCACCTCAACAAATGACCGGTATCATCTTTGGAGTTCACCCAATAATCTTGGGCTCCTTCATACACTCCTTGAGTGCCGAGATTCTCGCTTTCTGAATCAACGATTAAAACCACGGCGACTTTGGGAAATTGAGTATGAAAACGAGTAAATGTTGAAAGACCAATTTCGTCTTTCGGGAAAATATCGAGCAGCACAATATCAAAGCCTCCAGTCCCCGTCACTTCAATGGCCTGTTTAAGATCCTGAACTACTGTGAGTGAAAATTTATCCGCAAGTTGTTCGTCGAGCACCCGAGGAATCAACAAGGAGTTTTTTCCGTGTAACAGTAATATACTTAACGTAGATACAGCAGTCGTCTGGCTCATAAATGTAAATTTCGGTCATCATCCCGCTCATCCGGAATCAAGTCGAGCCTATTTGCCCTCGGTTTTTGCGTCCCACTGGAGATGGTATTTTTGCCCCTCCCACTCAATTTCCCCTTGGATAACCGGCCTCGCCAAATTTCGTGATTTGTCTTTTGAACGTGTGTCGCCCAATCCCCTTCTGGCAAGACCTTCAGGGGCCGGTTGAAAAACGAGAGGCCTCGAAATACTGTCGGTTTCCTGTCTTTCCTTCACCGGTAACGAAATGGGTGCATAAAAAACCCTGCCGTCTGCGAGTGTCATAATGACGTTTGTTTCTTCAACTTGGATCGTCACGACATCAAAAGGACTTGGCTGAGAAACTTTATTCGATGCGTCCCGATTGAGTGTGTATATGACACCTCGTTCAGTATTATTTCTCCTCGCGCTTGATCCCTCGCCCACTGATTTGGCGACAGCTGCCAAGCGTGGGGGTTTTATGGATGTAGTTTCAATAGAAGATACGTCTTGGTTGGATTCTGAGCTTATCGATCCAGGAAGTGGAACTGATGCTGTAGCTGGTGCGGATCCAGATCGTGTCCTGGGCTCCGATGTCTGATCAGAATCTGAGCCTGTAGAGAATGCGCCTTCTACGTCGCTTCGCCCATTGATGGCCCGCGATTCTGATTTCTCCACTACCCCGATGGGGTTACCAGGTTGATTGTATTGCTGGGCGGCTGAGCTCCCACTCATTCCAGATTTCGCTTCAGCTTCTGATAATTTGTCGTACGCAACTTCATTTTGGCTCTCCATAGGGTTTGGCATTTCGGTTCCCACTTGCGCAAGGCCTCCGGCGACAAACATACCATTCGAATCGCCTCCAGATGATTGCCCGCCATTGATAGCATCAACCTTCCTGCCGTTGGTTACGGACAAGGTTTCTTTAGGTTCGAAATTCTTGTTTTCCGCCATCGCTGGAGCTTGATTGATCGCGATGATCGATGCCGACTTTTCACCGTTGGGTTGGGCGTTGTCGGTCCATAACCAAACAGCCACTCCACCCACAATCAAGAAAGCGCCAGCAGCCACCCAACGAGGCATCCATGCGAAGGACGATGCCAATGACTTTTTCGGGACGTAAACTCCCTGGATTTCTCTATGCAAAATGTCCCGGGTCACTTGATGCATGGACAGGTTGTCGCCTGCTGCACGGCGCTCTTGGGCATACTCGCGTAGTTTCTTTTCGATGTTTTTTTCAGATGACGGCTCCTCTGGCATTACACGTTAGACGGCATCCCTTCGGCTTTACTTCCGGAAATTTGAATGAAAGTTTGTTCAAGTTTATTTAGGCATTTACTCAGCCGCGAGCTCACGGTCTTCACATTTAACTTCAGCGCCCTCCCAATTTCCTCGTAACTCAAATCACCGAAATAGCGCAGTTCAATCACTTCCTGGCAAGGAGGCCCGAGCTTTTCCAACGCTAAACTCAGCTCTTGTTTTTGCTCTCCGGCAATGACCACTTGATCAGGGGATTTCTCGTTAGATTCAGGCTGATATTTTTCCTGCCCATCAGGATGTGTTTCGTTCAGAGAACTGATTAAACCCGACCCGCGCTTGAGAGTAGAACGGCGGGCAATAAAATCGTGGGCTTTATTGGAAGCAATGCGAAAGATCCAAGTTTGTATGCCGGATTGTCCTCTAAACGATGATAAATTGTGAACGACATTAAGGAAAGTTTCCTGGCATATTTCTTCGACATCTTCCTTATTGAAAGAGGCGCTGACTTGAAATACAAAACGTGCGGTGGGTTGGTAAAATAGATCAAAAAGTTGGTTCCAGGCAAACGGTTCTCCCATCAGGCACTTCTGTACGAGTTGTTTTTCGTCCGTGGTGCCGGGCATATCAACCCTGATTACCAACCTTCTGAAACTGAACTCACGATACGGTACGCCAATGCTTCGGCGGCAAGAGGAATAGCTTGTCGACGGGCTGCAACCAAGTCGTTACCTACATAGAAGGTGGTTCGGCCGACGGCTGAATTGGAATTCAGTTTTTCCCCGGTCTTACTGGTGAGCTCCCAATCAGCTTCTAACACCAATTCATATTCTTGAGTGACGAGCACGTTATCGCGGGAGAAGCGAAGGGGATTCTGAGTGTAACGTTTCAAGATAATCTTGAGATAAGCATCTGCTTCTTTTTCGTTCACCACACGAAAACTTCCGTCGTTTTCAAACTTTTTAATGATCGTCGACGAGATCATCGTTTGGACCTGGGGCAAATAGGTGTCATTTTTGATCACCGGTATAAAAATAGTTTTTACGTCCTTGTAAGCGGGACGGTTGGTGGGACCCACCTGATAACCACATCCGGCAACCAGGGTCACTAAAAATAACAAAGCTAGTTTTTTCACTCTTGAGGTAAATCGTTAGGGGTTGGAGGACCGGTTTCGCCTTTTGATGGGGTTTTAGAGGCGGTTGATACTGCCGCAGCGGAAGGCTGAGGCAGGTTTTTAACGTCGTCAGGCTTGAGCACGAGCTTAATTTCTTCAGCACGTTTAGCTGCGGTGCGAGCGAGTTCGGAATCAGGGTTTTGTTCGATGACTTCGTTGTAATAGATAAGGGCCGCTTTGCGATCACCTTTTTTATCGTAAAACCGAGCAATGTTGTAAGACCCGTGCTCTTGGCGTCCGCGCATGGAACCGATGTTATCTTTGGCCTGTGCGAATTTTTCATGGTTCGGGTACCGCGTCATAAAATCTTCAAAAGCATGAATTGATTTTTCAGCCGCGCTCTGGTCGTAATCAGCGTCCCGGGAAGCTTTCATCCACGCGTAACCAATCTGATACTGAGCAAGGGCCGCCATTTCTGAATCTGGATACTTTTCCAAGATCTTCTGATAAGCTTCCACAGAGTCGCCCCAATTTTTCTGGCGTTCCTTGGCTACACCAATTTTAAACTGTGCTTCAGTAGCCCATTTGCTGTAAGGCGCACTTTTAACAATCTTCTCGTAATATTCGACCGTTTTTTCCATTGAAGGAAGGGTCGGAATCTTCCAGAGCTTTTGGCGTTCACCCGCAAGAAAGAGGTTAGCAATGTTAAATTGTCGTTCTAAGGCTTGATCAAAAAAAGGAGAGTTCGGGTATTTCTCAACCACTTTCTGGTACACATCAAACGATTTAGCAAAGTCGCCGTCGATCTCAAGCATACGCCCCCAGCCAAAATGCAATTCGGCTGCGGAAAACGAATAAGGAAATTTGCGTGCACCGGCTCGATAGGTCTTCATTGCCTCGGAATAGTCTTTTCCCGTTTCCAATTTCTGCGCCACTTCTAGCGTTTCTTTGGCACTTCCAGCGGCACTGCCCCCTTCACTTTCAAACCCTTCGCCTGGCTTCCACACAATCGGGGCAGGACAGAGGGCAGGAAAAATGACCAGTCCTAAGACAATAAGGGCCAAGAATTTAACAGGCGACGGCATCGGCAAAGACTAAAGCATAACCTCCCCGCGGTCAAGTAGAGCGCACGAAAGGAAACATTTTAAATTTCGCACGTAACTCCTCCCCTCACAAAGTCCTAAGACCCGCCGGGTCGAATCGAAAGGCTCTTGTGTGCGGTCATGAGAAGGTTGCGTATAGGAAGGTCATGAGGGCAAACCTTCTGACAGGGAGCGCTGCAACCCACACAGTGATGGGCCTGACGTGACGCAGGGAGAGACGCGTATTCTGTGATCCCATGCTTTTCTTCTCGATACTCATGAAAATACATCGACGCTCGTAATACATCGGAGACTAAAACATGATGCGGACATGCGGGTTCGCAGTCACTTGCCATCCGGCATATCTCCGAACTAAACCGCGCCCGATACTCATCAAGGAGCGCCACGTCCGCCGCAGTCATGGATTTGCCTGAGGCTGCGGCGTATTCATCAACCTGACTTTTATCAGTCATGCTAATGATCAAATTGGAGACGCTCTTGTTGGAGAGCACCCATTTCAACGCCGCCTGTTTGGCGCTACTCATTTTGTCCTTAAAGGCCGCTACTTCGGCACCCTTTGCTCCTGCCAAGGTTTTCATCGCAATAAACCCAATGTTCTTCGATGCGCATTTTTTTATCAAGTCCATCTGGCTCGGATAATTCATAAAATTGTACCTGCAGAGAACAACGTCAAATCGCCCAGAATCAACCACATGATTCATCACTTCCATTAAGTTTCCTTCGTGTCCGCTGACACCAAAATAACGCGCTTTCCCCGCCTTTTTAACTGTCTCCCACGCTTCAAGTAACTCAGGGTTATCCAATCGTGAAAAGTTCGTTCCGTTTGTCACTCCATCGCTAGGGCCCATTTGATGATTAAACAGTACGTCCACGTAATCGGTTTTCATCCGCTGAAGACTGTTGTCGAGTTGGGCGATGAAATTCGCTTTTGTCGGGGCTTTATTGATGTGATGCGGACACCATTTTGTCGCAATAATCACTTTATCGCGCTTACCAGAAAAAGCTTTACCGAAGGTCAGTTCGCTATCCTCGGGATAACAATTGGCCGTATCGAAATAGTTAACTCCTAGATCGACGGCATGGTCAATTACATCCGCTTTATTGATGGAGTATCCTCCAAAACCAATCTCCGACACTTTAAGACCCGTGCGACCGAGCGTCCGATAGTGCATGGAACCTTTTGCCACAGGCGCATCCGCGGCGTTTGACGTGACCGGAACTGCCAACGCCCCAGCGGCGAGGGCGGCGCGCGATAGAAACATGCGTCGATTGATATTTTTCATAAGGGCTCCTATTTAAATTGTGTACGGGTGCTAGGGAGTATCAGGTAAATGAGTAGGTAAATAAAGAAGACCAATAGAAACGCTTTATTGATAAACCAAGTGTTATTAAAAAAGGCATTTATCATTTCTGGGGCAGGCGGATCCGTGCGAGCGATGTTTGGATTTTTGATGAACCCGACGAACTTGACTAGAATGATCACGATTTCCGCAGCCGATACGACTATGCCGAATGTCCAAGCAAACCGGTGTCTTAGCAGTAACAGCACTGCAAGGATCATGTGCGGCACCCACCAGAAATCCCAGATAAAATGGATATGTGCAAATGTCCCGTGCACGCGATGTTCAGCCCAAGCATAGCTCAAGGGGTTGAGGTATTTGATGGCAAGAGTCCAGGTGGCAAAGCAGAAAAGGGCTATGGTCTGAAAAGCGAGGTGTCGCGAAAATGAAGACTCTCCGAGTGCCATCGTGGGACATTCTAATCGCGCAATGTGGCTAAAGCAATGGCGCAAATTCTTAGCGAGAACCCGTCTTGTTCGTACGCTTGACAACCCAATATGCTAAAGCGATTGCGGGAACAGCAAGAAACAGGAAGCGCATGAGATAAAATAAAATATTACTGGAGTCGTAAGAATACATCGTGAGGTAAACGCCGAGGGAATCAGACAGAAAGTTCATTTCCGCAAGGCGATAGAGAAACAAAAATAAGAATGCGGGCAATATTCGACTACAGATCAGGTAAATGCTCATCGTTATCACTGAAAGGAAGATCAAATCAAGAAATGTAAAAATCATATACCGGCTTTCGCCTACGCCAAACGCGTTCAGAAGCCGTGGCCATTGAAAAGCAGCGCTTAAAAACGAAATAACCAAAATTCCCCAAAGGATGGGCCATTTCTTTTCCATCCACCAACGAATCATAAATCGGTTCAAGACCATAGTCGTTGCCAGCACAGCAAGGCCAAGAAGAGGGATTTTCCAAAGAAAGCTTTTTTTAAATGCTCCATCGACCATTACGGAACCATAGGAAAATGTGGAAAGCCCCGCTTTCATTCCAATAATTGCTGGACTTTGGCTCAATAAGAAAAGCCCAACGGCTAAAAAAAGAGGAACGATAATGTGCGAGCGTTGAGGAATTTTATCACCGGTATTTTTGAAGCAAATAAAGCTGACACCGCACAGAAGGATCGGCCACACGTAATCCACTGCGGGTACTCGAACGGCGGCTGGAACAAGCAGAGCTCCGAGCAAACCACAGAGGGTCATCAGCCCGCCTATCACCATAAAATTCCACATGTCTGTATATTCCTGCGCTTCGGCCGAGAGACAAGTTTTTTAATCTGGGCTCTATTGACTGCTGTATAGGGGTTTTGTAATAAGCTTGTCTTTTTATGATCAAGTTTTGAACATCCTTAAACACATGCAACTCCATAAGGTCCACTCACAACTTTCTTGGCCTATTCGATCGTCTAAAACATCCGCTTACCTGACGCGCACGGGCGGGCATCTGGGACCTATTACTTTCACTCTTAAAGGTCGCCAGATTGAACCCTATTCCGTGGCCCCTTGGTGCGACGATAAAGGAATCTCGGGGCTTCCGCCTGTTCTGCAAGTGTTGCGCGGTGATTTCCTGTGCATGCCTTTCGGGGGAAACAACGTGCCCTTTAATAAGGAGCAACATCCGGTTCACGGGGAAGTCGCTAATTCCAAATGGACTTTCGAAAGCATTGCCTCATGCCGTGACAAAACTACTTTACATACTTCACTCGAAACAAAACTGCGGCCGGGACGTGTCGATAAATTTATTGAACTGGTCGATGGTCACTGCGCTGTTTATCAGAGACACTCAATTTCACACATGTCCGGCCCTATGTGTTTTGGACACCACGCCATGCTTAGATTTCCCGATTATCCGGGTTCAGGTTTGGTTTCCCTGAGCCCCTTTAAATTTGCCCGCACACTCCCTACGCCTTTTGAAAACCCAGCTCAAAAAGGTTATTCCTCTTTAAAGCCAGGTTCCTCATTCACGTCCTTGTCCTCTGTTCCAATGCTTGATGGATCTTCAGCCGATTTATCACGGTTCCCAGATCGACGCGGGTTTGATGATTTAGTGTTACTGGAATCAGATCCCAATCTAGATTTCGCATGGTCGGCAGTCACGTTCCCAAAGGAAAAATACGTGTGGTTTGCTTTAAAAAATCCGAGGATTCTAAAATATACCATTTTTTGGTTAAGTAATGGCGGTCGGCACTACCCTCCTTGGAACGGCCGACACGTCAATGTCATGGGATTGGAGGAAGTAACGTCCTATTTTCACTATGGTCTGAATGAGTCTGCCCTCCCAAATTCGCTTTCTAAAGCGGGTCATCCCACTTCTGTGACTCTAAATAAAACGTCCGCACTGACTCTCTCCACTATCATGGGGGTGGCTTCAGTACCCGCTGACTTCCAACATGTTAAGAAAATTTCCCCTGTCAAAAACGGTGTGGAGATCATAGACGTCAAGGGGCGTAGGATTTCAACTAAGGTCAATCTCACTTTCCTTGATTCTATATAAGTGAGGCTAAAACGGATGTTCTTGTTGCAACGCTACTAAAATATAGCATTGTAATGAGTGTTAAATTTAACCCTCAATCCATTCAACTCCTCACATTTATGAAAAACATTCTTTCTATTATTTTCGCTGTAGCCATCGCATTCACAGCAGCCCCTGCTTTTGCTGGGGACTCCGACAAAAAGGGTTGCAGCAAAAAATCCCAAGCCTATTCGGATGCAAAAGCTAAAGGTTCACAATGCGAGATGAAAAAATCGCAGTCCTGTTCGTATGTAAAGTCCGATGATTCAAATTGCGGGATGAAATCAGATAAAAAGGCAGGCGCTTCCAAAAGCAAAAAAGAAAAAAGCCAATAGTTTCTTGGCATCTTAATTTTAAGGCGGCCCACTTTCCCATGGTCCGCCTTTTTAATTTACTAGTTTCATCCTTTGCCCTTTTTCCGCTAGCCTTCCCGGTATGCGTTACCTCAGCCAACCCGCGACTTTAAAATCGAGTGCTTGGTTGGCATTGATCACCACAATCTTGGTGTATCCGAAGCTCACGTCTTGGCATACGTCATCACACTCAATCGGGTACCTCCTTTTAATGGCATGGGCGTGCTCCTTTTTTCTTTGGTGCTTTGTGATGGCATGGCACAAGGCCTACTCGTCATTGAATGTTTTTCAAAAACTAGACGGAAAAATAACCGCACTGAGTATCGGCATTGCGACTTGTGCGGCGATTGCCTTAAAACTCGCCTTTGATCCGGTTCTTATCAGATACCTCCCTGAAGCATATCCGACAACAGTCGCCGATTGGTTCGGGCGCACCTTGTTCAGCATATTTTTTGAACAACTTTTTATGGTGATGGCTCCGTTTGCATTTGCGGTGCGCCTCTTTAAATCGAACACATCCGCATTTATATTCACCTTGGCCTTTAACATCTGCATCTTGCTCATGCGCGCCAATATGTCGAGCACACCGCTCCCTATGCCCTTGCTATTGACCATGATTCTCACGCGCACATTAGGAATGACACTTTGTCTCCTGGCCTACATGCGGGGCGGGGTCTATAATCTTTGGATCGTCCGGCTTCTGTTAGAATCCCGCACGCTCCCACTTTGATACTCCACATGGGATATGCCCTTCTGAAAGATGACTACTCTTGCTCCACAGGCTCAACTGGAGGGACAACTGGTGTCACCGGGGTGTACATCACCCCCACGACATCACCCATCAGAGGCGGATTGTTCATAATCGGATTATTCACTGGCTTTTGGAAAATCATTGCGATGGAATTTATCGTTCGTTGAATGAACTGACTGGCATCGATCTTCGATGTATTTGCATATGCGACGCCCGTAAATAACCCCAGCAACCCTATAAAACTTCCGCCCAATACCAAAAAAACCTTTGTCGCCTTAAGCCACCCACTCTGTGCCTGACAATCCTTTGTGATTATTGTGCCATCGGCTCTTTGGTAAAACCGTCCGCATATGCGTTTTTCCCCAAGCTTAAACAGGACATTGATTTCACTGGAGGTCATGGAGGAAAGGTTGTGCACGTTCAATCGGCATTTTCCACAGAACCGCTTTTTTTCGTCACCATTCATGCCATCCCATGATTCCGTGCAAGGGCTCTTTACCGTAAGTTTCAGCAATTCAGGGCTAAGTTGAGTCTTCATGGTTTGTTAGACGCAATTTATTAACGTTTGCTCCCTATATAGCGTAAATTTATGGTTGGGTGGTGCTTCTACCCTGTAAAAGCCTTAAAAATCCTCTGCCGTTTCCGCTTTTTCGATAAGCAAAGTGGCGATCCCCTTACATGATCCAATCGGTTCAGCCACGACAACACTCAAGCCTGATTCCTCAGCAAATTGCGCAGATTGTGCAATCATTCTTTTCACTAACAACCCAGTGAAAAGGAAAAAGGGCATTACTATAATAAAGCGTGCACCCTCGGCACTCAATTCCTTGAGGCTCTCTAATAACGTCGGCTTTTCCACTGCCGCAAAAGCCACCATAACTTTTTCATAATCCGGACTTGATAATTTTAAAGCAAGCTCGTGCACCTTATCGTTGGCCGCCTTTTCATTCGTTCCTCGTCCGACGACGATAAGTGAGGGGAGCCCCTGCGAGAAATTTTGAGCACGCACTGCGGCAATGACACTCTCACAAGAGGTGACCACTTGGTCATGTAATTCAAAGGCGCGCGCATATTTAAAACGAACTTTCGAATGTCGCTCTGCACCTTCCCGAATGATTGCCGGGATATCTTTCTTCGAATGTCCGGCTTCTAAGAGGATAACCGGGATAACCGTAATTTCGACCAATCCCCTACTCGCAAGACTATCAATCGCTTCCCCTATTGTCGGTTGGTTAAATTCAAGGTATCCCCTTTCCACTTTAAATTTGTCCGCCAATTGTCGCGCCAAAACTGAAAACAACTGTTCGCAGGCTGAGTTTCCCTCGACGTCGCGGGTCCCATGAAATGCCAATACTAAACCAACCATAAAATAAAAATAGGGGATTAACTGAGCGAAGGAAGAGTTTATATCGATTTTATTTTTGCTCTTCCCTTTCAACGGATATCGATAGGCAATCCTTTTACACCTCACAAACTCCCTTACAAAAATGTATTGGCATTAGGTACGGGCGATGGCTTGATTGAAGTTCAATGAAGCGGATGGGGATCGTATTTGTGGTGTCAGCTCCTTCTGGGGCGGGGAAAACCACGTTGTGCAATGCGCTACGTGAACGTCCGGATTTTGTCTATTCGGTTTCCTGCACCACACGCAAACCACGTCGGGGCGAAATTGACGGCGAGGATTATCATTTCCTGGCGCACGAAGATTTCGAATCGAGAATTAAAAAGGGCGACTTCCTTGAATACGCAAAGGTGCACGATAATTATTATGGCACCCTTAAGAGTGCAGTTCTAAAAGCCATTGAAACGGGAAAAGATGTTCTGCTCGATATTGACGTGCAGGGCGCTGAGCTTATCCGGAGCTGTACGGACCCCGCTATTCTCTCTGCATTGGTGGACATTTTTATGATGACTCCTTCCTTCACTGAACTGGATCGCAGGTTGCGCAAGCGAGCCACAGAAAGCGAAGATCAAATCCAAATTCGTCTACAAAATGCCCGGGACGAAGTGCAGAATTGGAGAAAATACAAATACATCATTCTGAGCGGGTCAATTGAAGAAGACCTCGATAAATTCCGGGCCATTATGAAAGCTGAAGGTTATCGTAGTGCCCGCATCCAAAACCATGACTTCGAAAAGTAACACACCCAAAAAACGAATTGTTCTAGGTATCACGGGATCCATCGCGGCTTACAAATCCGCAGATCTTGTAAGCGAACTTACAAAAGCGGGGCACGACGTTCGATGCGTTATGACGCGCGATGCTCAGCATTTTGTAAGTCGGCTTGTTCTCCAAACGCTTTCGAGGAATCCCGTGCTGTGCGATTTATTTGAAGATGAAAACGAGTGGCAACCGGGTCACATTGCACTCGCAGATAGCGCCGATCTACTTTTAATTGCGCCCGCCACCGCAAATATTATCGCTCAACTTTCATACGGACTAGCTGGTGACGCACTCACATGTATCGCACTTGCGACACGCGCACCCATTGTGATTGCACCTGCCATGAATGGAAAAATGTGGCAACACCCCGCCACTCAAGAAAATGTAAATCGCCTGATTTCACGGGGCCAAACCGTTGTCGGCCCAGACTCAGGTTTACTCGCGTGCGGTTACGAAGGAGAAGGTCGATTAGAAAAAATTGATGTAATTCTTGATGGCGTAGAAAAAATTTTACGTAAAAAAAAGTAAATGGAAAAAATTTCGGCCCGAAAAAAATGCGTCGAAATGAATTTGTTCGTTGACGAAAATCAAGAGTTTATTTATATAAATCTTATGTGTAACGATTTCGCCTCGAGAGGAGGTGATTCCGAGTGCCAGTAAAAAAGAAAGCTGCGGCCAAAAAGCCAGTTGCCAAAAAGCCAGTAGCCAAGAAAAAATCTTCAAGTAAGAAATAGTAAGTTTCTTGCTGAAGCAACGATACTTTCTGTCTAATCTAGAGAGAGGCCTAGCCTCTCTCTTTTTTTGTACCCATGATCCTCACTGTCACACTCAATCCGTCCCTTGATCGAACCCTGAAAACACGCGTTTTACGCCATGAACAAAGGGTTTTCGCTTCTGAGTCCTTATTGCATCCAGGCGGGAAAGGGATCAACGTCTCGCGTGTTCTCACCCGTCTGGGCACTCCCAATTCAATACTCACCCTCTCTGGCGGACCTTCAGGATTGGTCTTTGAATCCCTTTGCAAAGAAGAGCACTTAAACTTTTCCCCCCTGAAGATTTCTGAAAACATCAGAACAAATCTGACTCTTATCCAAGAGTGTCCTCGTCGTGAGTTTAAAATAAATGAACTCGGTCCGCGTATTCACGCGCATGAAGTTGAAAAGTTTTTTATTCTTTTTGTGCGCTTGGTAAAAAAATATCGCGTCTGCGTTCTCGCTGGAAACACCCCTCCGGGGTTTTTAAAATCAATTTATAAAAAACTGATCACTCTCGCACACAAATCAGATTGCAAAGTGGTTCTCGATGCTGAGGGAGATATCATGGTTGAGGGAATCAAGGCAAAACCTTGGTTAATTAAACCCAACAGACATGAACTTGAATTGTTGTCTGGCAGTAAAATATCTTCTATCGACGATGTGCGCTCAGCGGGAGTTGTTCTTTTAAACAAAGGCATTCAAAACGTGCTGGTAAGCCTAGACTCGGGGGGCGCCATCCTTATGACTCACTCTGGCGCGGTCTACCATGCACGTGCTCCCAAAGTAAAAGTCGCGTCCTCCATTGGTGCCGGTGATAGCGCAGTGGGTGGATTCCTCCATGGGTTCGGGAAATCAGGTAATGTTATTCGAGGGCTTCAATTTGCAGTGGCTGCGGGGACGGCAACCGTCACTCAACCAGGCACAGGCCTCGGGTCTAAACAACACATCTTAACCTTGGCACGTCAGATAAAAGTACATCTTTTAGGTTAATCCAGCGACTTTACCCAAGATCATCTGACCCATGCGAAAAATCCCGCACTTCTCGCTTGCCTGAATTTATTTCCACGGGTTGAGTAAACATACACCCCCAACTCGTAGGCCCCCCATGATTCGTCTTTTTAATATTCTATGCGCTGCATTATTGACTCTATCGTCGGTGACCGCAGCTGATAAAACTCCACCCGTAAAGGTGTCACTGATTGTTGTCAGCTTAAAGGACCAGGCTTTTGTCGCCTATGCTAATGACAAACCGGTTCTTGTCGGACCTATTTCTTCGGGGCGCGAATCGAACGCTACGCCCACGGGTAACTTTTCTATTGCAAATAAACATAAGGATTGGATTTCCACTATTTATGATGTGCCAATGCCTCATTTTCTCCGGTTCAACACTGGGTCGATGGGGATGCATGCCGGAATTCTCCCAGGTTTCCCGGCTTCACACGGCTGCATCCGCTTAACCCCAGCTGATGCTGAAAAACTTTTTTCAATCACATCGATTGGCGTAAAAGTTAAAATCGTGGATTCAACGACCCTGTTGACCGCTGGAGTCAAACAACCGCCGTTTGTTCCCCAATATTACAGAGTCGTCGATGGTAAAAAAATGATGCTTTCGCAAAGAGAAAATCTCAGCGCCCACAATCGGCGCATCAATAACCAAAAACCGGGTTATGGAACAAGCTCTAAGCGCTAAGTAAAATGGAGCGCCATACGCTGGCGCTTCATCTTTCAGCTTTCCTCAATCCCTTTTTCTAAAAGGCGACCCGATCAGCACAAGACCGAGGCTGGCTGGCGCGCTTTATCGAAGGTGTAAACCCTGTGTTTTTGAAGGCTACCAGTGGTTTTCTCACCGGTAAGCGCGTCCGTGAACGATCCCTCACGATTTAGGTCTTTGAATGTGAACAGGACTGATTCTTCCCCCTCGTTATCCCATTGTACGCCTTCGTTGTTCTTTAACACAGTGCGTCGTTTCATGAGATTTCTAACCTTTTTGTACATGGCGAAAAATTCACGCACTTCTGCGACAGCCTTGGGATTACACTTTTCAAGCGGAACAAAATGTAAATTGGGAACACGCTTATGAGCTATGCCCATGAAAAATTTGTGAATGTCCGCCAAACCCTTCAACACCATGGTATCATAGGGCTCCTCTCCAGGATTGGCATGATACGCAATCACTGTCTCATAGGAGTATCCCAAAATTTCTTCACTGTAAACGTCACCCCCAAAGAGCCCGAGGCAACTGTGACTGGAAAAAGCCGTGATGGCTTCAGGCATGAGATAAAGCCCCTCGTTTGCCAAGTCGCGGTAAAGGCCCGCCATTTTATCGAACTGCGGACGCATGGATTTATCAGAATAATCTACATGCCACCAACCTAAGTTTGAAAAAGAGTCCCAAAGAAACCCAGCCAGCCCCGTCCGCTTACATGCACTCAGAATTTTTTCTTTTATGTACTCGCCAATGGGGGCATTCAAATTAACCGGCCAGCAATCACCGGGATAACCTGTGTCAGGATGATACCCTGATTCCTTTACGGCAAAAATATCGGCCGTCCCATGACCCAGAGCGGCGCGATTGCGACCGTCACGCAAGTACGATACAGGAGTCACGTGTGTCGCCATCCAGGAAAGTACCTTGATCCCCTTGCTTGCGGCACGATCACAAAGTGCTTTTAATCCTGCTTCCCCACCCATCGTTTCAGCCACATTAAAATCGAGGGTCGCGCATTGGTTTGATTTGAAGTACTTATCCAAAATCGAGTTTTTGCGTTTGTCCTCAGGCACAGCCTGTTCCAAAGCTTCGTTAAATGACTGCATGTTTTCCCAAACGGGATCAATAAAAACTAAATCCGCTCCGATGGCATGTGCAGTTTCAAGCAGTCCTTCATACGTCTTATCGAATCGCACATATAACCACACATTTTGGCTCATGCAAACTAGGGGTGGCGCTTCATCTTTCATTCCGATTTGGGCGCGAGCGCGATCTCGTTCCCGGTCATGTAACCTTGTCCATAGGTTCAAGGCGTCGATGTGATCAATCTGGTTCGGCGCGAAAACCACCGTTTTGGGGTTGGTCGAGCATCGTTTGGCCTTTTCAAAAAGGTGCATATCCACGCAACGCAATGAATTTTCACCCGGTTGCGTTTCAATAACTGTACGAATCAGCGACATCCGGTCAAACCATGCTAACAAAACCCCCGCTTTCCCGTACTGCATGTCAAAAGCAGGTAAAAGCGACCAGCGCGCCCACATGTTCCCGGGCATACATCCTACTAAGTGTTCTAACCCCGCTGTCGAATAATGAGTTTCTTTTTCGATTTTTAACCGTGGCGCGGTGAGCCAATTGCGGAGGCAGAGATTGACGTCATCCAAGTTGCCACCCACTTCCCAGGTCTGGCGATCAATGATTCGATGTATTTCAATTGTGTCAGACTCATACTCAAACCAATACCGCATCCCATTAAAGACTTGCCCGTCAATCGTTTCAGAGGCCGTCTGAACCACAAAATCAATTTTCACTTCAAACGCAGGAGAATCCCAGGATGTATCACGAAAACAGGGATCGCCTGAGGTGTCGCGACGCTCGCGGAACATGGTGTCGGGATCGCTTACGGCCCTCATTTTAAGTCGGACTTGGTTGGGTGTATTTTCGATTCCTTCAAATAAAAACTTTTTAAAGACATCCCCTTGGTAGGTATCAAACCATGGCATAAACCGAACTGAACCCGTGCGCACGGGGACTCCATTAATGATCACCTGGCCGAGACTCTTGATCTCATCATTTTCAATTTGAGGAACGATTTCAACCTGACCGAGTTTAATTTTATCCATATTGTTCTGTAATATTATCGAAGGGTTATAAGCCTTACCTTACTGATACCACTTTGCTTTTACAACAATGAGTGAGAATATGGAATTGACAATCCCATGGATGAAACTGACATTTTTATCCATGCGCGCCTTTGTCCCTGTCGAGTTTCAAAAATTGTTGCCTAGCGAAATATTGCCGAGCCCCCTGCTTGCCAGCTTTTTTGTGTGTCATGTGCCACATCCTCCGGAAAGGTTCAAAGCTTGCGGGATCCAGTTCTGTTTTATTGTTGAAGGTCAGATGACCTATAAAACTTCAAGTGGCCATCAGGGCACTGCCGAAAAGGGAGACTTGGTCGCGTTTTATCCGGGAATCAACGAGTATACTCCCCTCGGACCAATCCCGATGAGTTTTTTCCAAGTCCACTTTGAATCCGCGCCGGCTCCGCGAGAACTTTGGGTTCCTTATATTGAAGATATTGGGTTCATCCCTGTTCATATCAAAATTTTGGATCAATTTGAATTGTGCTGCACTTTGTTTGAGAAAATTATCATGGCGTTGCATAGGCTCAATGCGAGCTGGCGCTTGGAAACGGCTAGCGCTCTCCTTGATCTTATCTCGCTCGCCTTTAATAATGGCCAAATATTCAATCGAGATCGAAGCCTTCCTGAATCAAAAATGGATAAAATGATCGCGCGCATGGAAAAGAACTCAGAAAATGTAAGTATTAGCAGGCTCGCAAAAGAATACGGGATCAACAGTGAATACTTTATTCGTCTTTTCCGACGGCACACGGGGGTTTCCCCTAAGAAGTACATCTTGCAAAGAAGATTGTGGAAAGGTCGAGCCATCCTTCAGTCAGGTGGCTCGGTCAAAGAAGCTAGTTTTGCGGCAGGTTTTAAAGATCCCCTCTATTTTAGTCGCCAATACCGTGGTTTGTTTGGCTTCCCTCCGAGCCATACCAAAGACCACTCGCAACATGCCGGATTTTATGATAAATCGAGAGGAAGTTTACCCTTTGGCCGTCACCTCATCGCGCCTGGGATCGATTATACTCGGTTTAGCGCGTAACTATCACTTCGCAAAGGCAGGTTTTATGCTACTTCTTTAGGTATGTCATTCCGGAAAAAACTGATTTTTTCCTTATCAGGCTTGATTCTATTAATCACTGGCCTCGTTCTGGGTATTCAATATTCTACAGGAAAATTTCCTCGCTCCGAAAAACAACTTATTTTTGCGGATAAATATGTCATTGGCATGACCTTGGACCAAGCCTATTCATCCATGCCTGAGCGTTATGATGTCCGGGAAGTCATTCTTACGGACCCCCTCGACCTGACTAATAAATTGAGCGGTCACGTTTTTGTGGTTAATGTGAAAAAGGATAAAGTTATTCTCGTTTTTGATGAGAGAAAACTGCTCAAGGAAGTTCACGTCGTGGAAACCCCTGTCGAAGCTCCTTCTAAGCCGGTAGAAACAACAAGCAAGAACACCGACCTCCCTTCGTCATAAAATGGCGTGATCGCCACCTCAGTAATAATGAAATCTTCTCGAACGATGGTTTTGTATTATGAGGTGACTCCTGTTATATTGGAATTATGAAATCGGAATTACTGGATTCAGATGACTCACGAAAGCCTGTGCAAAACCCGCGTTCATGGTTGGCCTTGGCGTTCATTGGTTCGATTGCCTTGCACCTTCTGATACTGGCTTTAACGGGGCGCCTCTTTTTAAGTTCTGAGCTAGAGCGCAATGCAAAACATGACCTTCGGAAATACACCACAACTCAAGTGGAAGTTGATCCAAAATATTTCAAGTCCCAAGTTAATGTGGACAGTAAAAAACCTGTCCTTCTTCCCACGCCGGCCGACCAAGTGGAAAAAGCGTTAAACGCCCGCGACGAACAACGCAGTGTCACAAAGGTTATTGAAGACATGAACGGAACCGGCGGGTCTCCTCCGATTCAAGATGTGCCTCGGATCTCAGATGACCCGGGGTTAAATATCCCCGAAAGTCCTGGTGGCATTCCCATGCTCCCTCCTTCCCAGGTTCTTGAAGCTAAATCTCTTATTCACGAGACTGCGTTAGGTGAGGCTCCTATGCCAACGGTGGGTCTTCCAAATCCAAATTCTGCTGTCAACGCGGGTTCAAGTGCAGGCTCACACTCAGACGGTATGCCGGGGTACGAAAAACTGGCTGAGGCTCTCAAAGTGCCTCCGGCTAAAGTCGCGGAAACTCTCATGAGCGGGAAAACCCTCAAGGTCGATAATCGATTGATGTTCGATTTCGATAAAGCCGAACTTAAAGAGACCGCCATCCCTTACTTAAAAGAGATCGTTCTGCTTTTAGACAAAAATAAAGATCCCAATGTGAAAATTAAAGTGGATGGTTTTGCCGATTCCATCGGGGATGCAACTTACAACCTTAAATTATCCGCCGCCCGTGCTCTCGCTGTTAAGGTGTGGTTCGTCGAACATGGAAAAATCGCCGATAATAGGGTGGTCACCCGTGGCCTCGGCGCAACGAGTTTAATTGTCCCGGCCACTGCCTCTCAAGCTGCACAAGCTCCTAATCGCCGCACGGAAATCTCGATGATCGTCCCTCGTTAGTCCTAACGCTCCTTCTTTTCATGAAAGCATTTTTATTTAAAGAGACGCTCTTTCGCATTTTAACTCTCTCCCTCTTCGTTTACATGTTCTGTTTAAGGCCCTATCTTCCCGGCCGCGCTATTCATATTGACGCGAAATGGGCGGAATATGGGTGGCTCCCCTGCTTAAGCATTTTTTTTGTGGGATTCTTCAGCGTGCTTCGAACCGTAGTGTGGTTGCAATTCGTGGCCATTTGGTTCTGGCGCCAACCGGTCCGGCACTGGCCCGCTAGAGAAATCGATTTCACGGGTGCATTTCTTTTACTGATCTCCCTTTTACTCTATGTCATTGGTCACGCCGCTCAAAAAGCTCAGGCGGGTATGCTCTCCATGTGCTTGGCAGGGTTCGCTCTCATTTGGCTTTTGGCCGGAAGAAAATACGCAAAAATCATGATGGTCCCTTTCATTTTCTTCCTGCTGACCTACAACAATCTTTGGATGGAATGGCAAGACCTGTCGCCCTTCCTAAAATCTCAGGCCCTACTAATCGCCGGTGGGATCGTCAATATTTTTTCCGATTCATTGCATGCGTCCGCTTTAAAACTAACCGTCGACGGTATTCCCTCCCCTATTATCAGTATGATGCCCGAGTGGGGAAAACAATCAGACGTCAGTTGGATCCCCCTCCTCCTCGCACCGTACTTGGGCATTCTCCTTTTATTCTGGCAACGTGTTAAGACGAGTTGGATGCTCGTCTACTTGATGTCCGTTCCACTCGCGGGGTTTACAACTCAAGTTTTAAAGTTGGTCACCCTCTCCTGCGTGGCTCTTTGGTTCGGCGGTGATTTTTACGACCACACCCGGCCCTTCCATAAATTCTACGGTCTCGTCCTAAGCATCCTCCTCGAAGCTCTCGTCCTCACTGTCTTCTGGAAAGTTTGGACTCGTGCGGGAAAACCGAAAAATTGAACCTCTGAGCTTCTCCGATTCTAAGGCCGCATAAAATCGTTTTCATCCGTATCCAAGGCTGAGTTATAGTATTCTATCTTCCACTTTATTTCCCAAATTACTCAGGCACAAAAAAGAACCAAAAGGGAAAACAATGAAAGGCTCTCCCTTCTTTGTCTCCAATATGGTATAGGCAATCCTGTCTGCGCTCCCTAGAAAAATCACATTCCCTTTGACAGCATGGCAGCGGTCTGGTCATGTAATCGGCCCTCCAAAATCTATATGGGATTATTTGATAAATTTGTAACGAGCCTGCAGAAGGCTCGCGTTCACCTCGAAAGGTATATCACCTATAAAGAGTTGTCCTACGACGACCTCGAAACAGCACTGATTCAATCAGATTTTGGGGTGGCCATGACAAATCAAATCGTAAACGCGGTCAAAGACAGATGTAATCTTGATTTAAGTCTCGATAATGTCGCGCGCATTGCAGAAGAGGAAATCGTTTCTGTTTTCCCAAGCTCTAAAGCTCAACTAAACACGGCCCAAGCAAAACCTACTGTCATCCTTATCGTGGGCGTCAATGGAACCGGCAAAACAACCTCAGCGGCCAAACTCGCGCATCTACTCATGGCCGACCGGAAAAAAGTGATTCTTGCCGCAGCAGACACGTTTCGCGCAGCTGCCATTGAACAGTTAAAATTGTGGGGGACACGTATCGGATGTGATGTGGTCGCGGGTCAATATGGAGGTGATCCCGCTTCGGTAACGCACGACGCAATTTCAAAAGCCATAAAAGATGATGCCGACTATGTCATCATCGATACCGCAGGCCGACTCCATAACAAACATAACCTTATGGCAGAACTTGAAAAGATGAAGCGTGTAGTAGGGAAAAAGGATTCGACTGCCCCACACGAAGTCATCCTGGTCGTCGATGGGTCCACGGGCGGCAACGCCATGAACCAGGCACGAGAGTTTAACAAGGTCACTCCGCTGACAGGTATTATTGTCACAAAACTTGATGGCACAAGCAAAGGTGGCGTCGTTGTGGCCATTCAAAAAGAACTGGGGATTCCTGTTAAGTTCGTCGGCCTCGGTGAAAAGGCGGAAGATCTCGTGGCGTTTGATCCCCATGGTTTTGCTCGCGGTCTGTTCGCGCGTGCAGTATCCTCTTGATCAATGAAAAAAAAGGTGCCTTCTTTCGTACCTACCCTCGCTCATTCTCCAGCTGGGTCTCATCTCGGTTCGAATGATCAATTTATGTTTCGCGCGCTGAGATTGGCGCGGCAAGGAATGGGTAGAACAAGTCCAAACCCAATGGTGGGAGCGGTTCTTGTTAAAAACCAAATCATAATCGGTGAAGGTTTTCATGAAGGTGCTGGCCTTGCCCATGCAGAGGTCAATGCCATTCAGAACGCCAAGGCGTCAGGATTTTCGCCCACCGGTGCAACCCTCTATGTGACGCTTGAACCTTGCACTACTCACGGGCGCACACCTCCATGCACCGATTTGATTATTAGCTCAAAGATTAAGCGGGTTGTTTTCGGGAGTACTGACCCCAACCCCGCCCACGCTGGAAAGGCTATAAAAACTTTAAAGTCCAATGGAATTGAAGTTCTTACTGGCGTCCTCAATAAAGAATGCACCTCCTTAAACAGGCCCTTTAATAAATGGATCCGTACGGGGACACCCTACGTCCTTGCAAAAGTAGCCATAAGCAGAGATGGAAAAATAGCAGGAGGCCAACAGCGCTGGATTTCATCGGAACGCTCCCGAATCGAAGCGCACTACATGCGTGCTCAAGTCGATGCCATCATTGTCGGTGTTAATACAATCACCGCAGATAACCCCAGGTTAACGGTCCGTTACCTCAAAAAACACGGCGTACAACCTCGGTCACAACCTATGCGTGTTGTGATTGATTCCAACCGTAAAACCCCATCCGACGCGCTGGTCCTCACTGACCGCTATTCCAAAACCAGAACGCTGCTTGCCGATCATTCTCAGTTCCCCGGTCGAAACAACACGGTATCACTGAAGAAAGTTCTTTTGCATCTCGGTAAGCTGAACATGAATTACGTAATGATCGAGGGAGGGGCCAAGGTGTTAACTTCGGCATTTCGTGATAACTTAGTCGACGAAATTGCATTCTTCTTTTCACCAAACGTTATTGGCGACCACCCACAATCAGTTTTAGCGCAGCCATTTTTTAATCTAGCCAGCAAACTCGAATTTCAGCATAGCGAACTCCGCGACTTTGAGGGGGACGTCCTTGTTCACGCATGGAGAAACTAAGGATATCGAGTCGTTAGCTGAGTTTGGGATCCGCAAGAAATCAACCGGGTCGCGATTAATTTCATGAGAAATTATTCCTAAGTCGAAACGCTTTCAGCAACGGCCTCTTCTATAGATTTTTTCAGATCTTCAGCACGGACGGGTTTATTGAGAACTTTAAAAATGCCTGCGTTATGCGCCGCATCGGTATCAATAAAATGCCCCGAGAGCATGAGAATTTTAGCCTGTGGATGTTGGGAGTGAATAGCCGCGGCAGCTTTCATTCCATCCATAATAGGCATTTTACAGTCCATAATAGTTACATCGGGAAGCACTAGAAAAAACTGTTCGATGGCCTCAAGTCCATCCTTAGCTTCTCCTGCCACCTCGAAACCTAAGAGTGGGATTAACTCTTTTAGCATCTCCGTCACCTCTGTTTCGTCATCCACCAAAAACACACGCACCCCATTAACTGATGCCGCCTGATTATCACTACTCATTTTTTCCACCGTGATTGGGGCAAGAGTTAACCTTTCAGCTAAGCCTCTTCCAAGATATCTTTAAACTTACTGACCAGCAGTAAGTTCCTCCCATTTGGAAACTTTGTAATACATGATCTGTCCACTTTTACTTAAAGCTTCATCATAATGCAGATTAAAATTACCCACAGTTGAAATGCTGTTTCCAACGACTGACCCATAAATATCGGCAGTCCCATGCAATTTAAATGCTGCACTTGGAGCGTAAATGCCGCCGTAAAAGGATGAATTCCCGCCTAACTCCACGGTAGTCACAGAGGGCAACCCGTACAGACTCAAGTTTGCGGCAATGCCACCGTCGTTTGCAATTCCATTTCCACTGATGTCGATGGTAGTGCCACCTACATAAATTTCAACTTTGGGTGGGCCATTGGTAACATTAACAATATTTGTTCCTGACGGAGTCGCGGTAACTATGTTCGTTGTATAAGTGTTTGTCGCAACGAACAGGTTTGAGAATACCACCGTCATATTGGTGCTATAAGGTCCATTCGTCCAAAAACCAGAGGTTGTAGTTACAGTTGATGTCGATGTACTTGTATAAGAAGTGTAATTATATCCATTAGCTCCTCCTTCGCCGGAGGTGGCCGATTGAACTTGTGCGGAGGTATAGGCTGGCAGTCCTGAACTTGTCGCTGCAACATTTCTATTTGGTTTGCTCGTCTTTTGCCACAGTGCATTGTAATTAAAAGTCCAGTTTGTTATAAAATAGTTAGTGGGTATATAATCAGTTCGCATGACATTGGTCGTCGATGAAGTATTTGTATAATACCCATTCGTTCCAGTTTGTGTGTTTGTTGAATAAGCGGTTCCTGTATAGTTCGTCACTTTACCAATGAAGGGCTTCAAATTAATGGCGTCACCGCCATTCATTCCGTCGATACTCGAATTACTGAGATACAATCGAATAGTCGTTCCTGTCATTCCAACGAAAGTGTAATTATCAAGAGTATTGGTAATAACCACATCTAAGGTCGTCCCACTAGAACCATTTGTAATAGTTCCATTATTGACTGAAAAAGTGGGCGTGCTTGAGAAATTTTTGGGTAAGGCGGCATCTGGTATATTCACTTCGAGTCCGTCGGTGACGTCATTAGATATTGAACCATCAGTGGGACTATACATTTGAAATCCGTTATTTGTACCCACTGTACCTCCGGCACCCACTTGTATGGACCCCCAAACATCAAGTCCCCCTGCGTCGATCGTGTTTGTAATTGTTCCATTTGAACCAATATCAGCGGAAAAACCAAGATTAGTTCCACCATAAGGTCCTTTGGATGAGTCGTAAGAGTTTACTGAGGAGGAATTGCCTTTGTTGGTAATCCCGCCTTTTGCGAACATCGCATAACTAAACGGGAACTGAGGTTGCAGAGTAAGCTTAATACGCCGAGACGTATTTTGTGATGACCCCATTGTAGTGTTGGGCATTTTACCCTGAGCAACTGCTGTGAAATTGCTCACATAAATAACCTGACCAATTGGATTAGTTGTCCACAATGAAGTGACTGAAACTGAGTATGTAGAGTTTGTTGTTCCTACCATCGTACGCAGCGGAGTCAATGTTGAGGATGCCAAATTCCAAATTGATGTATTGCCTATCGTTGTCGTTGTCCAGCCATTTGACGTCGAAAACCAGTCAGCCGTGCTCCCCCCTGGATTCATATAAAGAGTATTTTTATTAATTTCGTTATAGGCATATTCGGCGCCTGCTTCCGCAGTAAATATCGCCTGTGACCAAGAAACTGCCCGTTTACTGATAAAATACTCATTACTGACCAAGCTAAGGATGCTTACTGAAAGTAAAGCCATGGCAACTACGATACCCAGCACCATAGCTATGGACGATCCCTGTTGATTCGGTTTTTTATTAGTTCTCATAGTGGGTTCTCCTTATTTATTTCGTAACTGAACGCGAACCTGAATTCGGTCAGTGGTGATATTGTTCAGCACGGTATTTGTCAGTAGAAGATAGGCCCGAACTTCTGCAGCTTGCGCAGTTAACGTTATAGCTGGCTGACCAGGCTTTAAATACAATGTAAATAACGATTGTGGACTCATCGAATGATTTGAAGAGGTAATGGTTTTAAATGAATTAGGAGTTCCAGTAACTGCTACCACTCCTGCTGCATTTCCCCACCATTCGTTCCTAATTAATATATTATTAACTTTGCCACCGGCAGTAGTAATGGTTGACAGTTTGTATTGAACGATCGAGTTCATATTTACACTCGATGGTGTATTCGGTATGAAGAGACAAAGATTGGTCGTAAATGAGGTTCCCGCTGACCAGTTGGTCACATACGCTGCATAACGTATATCTCGGTTTAAATAAGCCATCGAACGGCGAACATCAACGTGCATGTTTCTGTACCCGCGCTCTATTGTGTATTTTCTATACAAATCGGTACTGCCGGTCATAGCCATTGCCATCATGACCCCAACAATGACGGTCGTTATTAAGACTTCAACCAGTGTGAATCCGCGCTCTTTTTGGGTTGCCATATTAAATATCCGTGGCGCTCAATCCGCCTTTTGTAATAATTGTCGTCATGCTGTTTTCCAGCCATTTGGCTCCAACTTTCCAAGTCGTGACCACAGTCGCTTTAATCATAGATTGATTCGTTCCGGTACTTGTCACTGTTCCTCCAGTTGGAAAAAACTCCATGTAAATTTGGCGCCGGGGTGGAGTTCCGTTTTCTCCAGTTAGAAACACATGCTCAGGATCGGCTGGGTTGAGTTCCAGATAATTGATTAAATTACCTGCATTGGCAGTGGTACTTGTCTCGATCATATTTACGGAGATCCGCAAACTACTTGTCGTGGGTATATTCGTCCAAGCCAGAAGTTCATCCCAATTCCGAGTGCGAAGGTATTCGATATTGGCAAGGGTGACGTCCTCAGCCCGTGACATCTGGCGCAAACCATCTAAAGAGCGCACCGCCTGAAAGTGGGCCATATAGACAGATCCAAATGCTATGAGAAAAATCATTGAAGAAACCATCGCTTCAACGAGTGTAAAACCACTCTGAGATTTCTTATGGTTTGAGGAGCGCTTCATCATGCACCCCCTTAAGCATGGTCAATGCCATGATTTATAACATGTTTAACTACAACAACTTAGCATAAACGAGCTTATCGGAATTTATTATATATGATATATTATTATCATTAATGATACTATCCGAGCCTCGCCCGCAGCCGTTCTAACTGCTTCTGCACATGTGCATGCCGTTCCTCTGCTCCGGGCATTTGTGCCTCAATCATAAGTTTCTTTTCTCCACTTGGTAACCCCTTTTGACTCACTCCGTTGGATCCTGATTTTTTTGGGGTCCCCTTTGGCAGAGTGACGGTGGTCGTGCCCCCATAACTCATCACCCCTGTTTGAAGTAAGAGGTCGTCCGCCAATGAGCGGTGAGGCCTGATTTTTAATCCCTGCAACACCCCATGATACGCATGTACCGCTTCTTCAGGACTTATTTGACCCTCAACAATCATTCGGAGAAACTCAATAAAACCTAGCTGATGCTCAGCCATGTTAATTTTACGCCCAAATAGCGCGACCCGCGCTCCATACTTTTGAGCTTCAGATATCAATTTAAAAGCATCGTATGTCGTCCCTGCTCCGCCTCCCAGAATTCCGATGACCAGTTGAGGATCGTACGAAGCCAGTTCCTCTGTCGATTGCGGCCCATGATAAACCATTTTCAAAAAGACAGGACGCCCTCGTTCAGTAACCCCCGCAAGACTTCGCACAATGTGATCATTTATAAACTGACCTAACTTTTCTGCGGGGATGCCAGCGGCTACATTGGGATCAAATACTTCTAGAAAATAATTAAACCCTTTCTTTTCCGCTTCCATCCGAAACTCTTTAAAAGCCAAAAGCGTTGTGCGATCACGGTCAATATTGTTACTGAAAGTCACCGAATAGAGACCAAGATTCGCTCCAAGGACTCTCTCTGCTTCAGCGCATTCCAATTTACCGCATTGAATGTGGTCAATAGATGCCGTTCGAAAGGGTTGCGACGGCTCAGTAATATAGGCCCCATTCCGGATCACCCAAATGTCAGTCGTGTCGTTTGCACGCGCGGCAGGCGTGATATGCGAATTCTCAAATAACTTTTCCTTGATCGCTAACTGCTCGATATTGGAAGCCGAGGCCAACACGATATCGACCAATCCTTGTTTAATGACTTCGCGGATTTGTTTTTGATACTCCGGTAATGATCTGAATTTAACTTCCCCCGCCTTTATCGTTTCAGGGGACTGGTTAGGTTTTATACCTGGAGATCCTATTCCAAACGCCATGTCGGCATCTTTCGCGTCAGCAATAATAAATGCCTTCGATCGTGGATTTGCCTTAATTTCCGCCAGCTTCAAATCAAGTGATTTCATATAAATTCCCCCAGATAACCTCAACGAATATTGTTCTAAATCTTCACTTTCGCGAGGGTATCCTTAAGCGCTTTAGCCGATGCTTGGAGTGCCATCACTTCTTTAGGCCAAAGTTCGACTTCATAATGTTTTTGGATTCCTGAACAACCGACAACCGTTGGTACGCTCAGGCAAATATCGCGTATCCCATAAGCCCCTTTAATCAATGAAGATACAGGTAATACACGTTGACGGTTAAGTGCTACAGATTCGACCACTTCTTTAATAGCAATCCCAACAGCCCAGCCTGCGCCACCTTTTTTAGCAATGACTTCTGCACCACTGCCTCTAGTCCGCTCAAACAACTTTGATTGTAACCCAGGGTTCATCCCAGGGAAACTAGCCAGAGGAAATCCGTCGACGGTCGCACAAGACCATGCTGGCAACATGCTGTCCCCGTGCTCACCCAAAACCATGGCGCGTACTTGAGTCGGCGCAAGCTTCAACTCCTCTGCAATCAATGAACAGAATCGTGATGTATCAAGCATGGTGCCTAATCCAAAAACACGGTTATCTGGAAGGCCCGTACGCTGAATCGCTAGGTGTGTCAGAATATCAACAGGATTACTCACGACAAAAATCATGGAATCTTTGCGAAGTCCGTTATTCTTCAGACTATCCAAAATTTGTACGAACAAAGAGACGTTCCGATTGATTAAATCCAAACGTGATTCATCGGGTTTCCGACGTAGCCCTGCAGTGATCACGATCATGTCGCTATCCGCAATTTTAGGATAGTCCGCCGCATAAATGCGTTGATCGGCTGTGTAGGCCGAGCCATGCATCAGGTCAAGGGCTTCACCCTCGGCTGTGGCTGCGTTCGCATCCAACAACGCAATTTCTTTCACAATGCCCCCACACTGGAGAGCAAACGCCGCGCAACTTCCCACTCTCCCGCCACCACCCACAATTCCAATTTTCATTTATTTTCTCCCTCAATCATTCACAACTTTTTGCCACTGCGACTTCCCTATAGCGCTCAACCTTATGAACCACCCATTTGCTTTAAGATTTGATCCGTAATTTGTTGAACAACGCGCTCCATTTCGACATCCCCCGTCGCCCCTGTCGCTGTCTTTGTTTCTGGTGTGATCTTACAACTGCATGCGTTGCCCCTGACCACTTCCCAAGGATCAAGCTCGCACAATTCAACTGGTTTCAAATCATAACGTGGATCAGGCATTCCGAGGCTCTTCCGAATATCGAGCAACTCACGGACTTTCTCGCCGGGGATCATTGCATTCCCCTTAAGCGGAGCCGCAGCTAACACAGTTCGGCAAAAGGAATCCGTGTTCTCCATCTTCCAATAGGCGTCTTCAACGGTAAATCCCCAACAAATCACGCCATGGCTTCCCATGAGAATAGCCTGGTGTTTTTCGGAGAGAGGTTGAATCGTCTCAGCCATCGCCTTGCTTCCAGGTGTCTGATAAGGCGCAAGGATCACTTTACCTGCAAACACTTCGAGTTCAGGGATCAAACATTGAGGAGGTTCAACTCCCGCAATGGCAAAAGCCGTTCCATAAACCGGGTGTGCATGTACGACTGCTTTAGCCGCGGGCGCTCCTTTATAAATCGCCAAATGGGTCGTAATTTCGCTTGTCCGTTTGGCGGACCCTGCAATTTGTTTGCCTTCCAAGTCCACCATACAAATCATGTCAGGTGTCATGAACCCCTTGCTCACAAGTGTGGGAGTGCAGATCACCATATTTTCACGGATACGATAGGAAATGTTTCCGCCGTTGCCATCGACCATTTCCCTAGCCCAAAGGCGCTTTCCAATTTCACAAATTTCATCTTTAATTTTCCGCGCTTCATCAGAATTAAAAACTGATTCTGGACTGGCGGAATCAACACTCTTTGTATCAATGGTAGTTCCGGTCCCACCCGTGATCATTTTTACACGGGCAGCGATAAGAATATCCTTAGCGCCTGGGGTAACGATCACTCCCGCGGGCACGCGAAATTCCATTGCCCCGGTTTTAACTAAAACTTCTGCGTCTTTTTGGCTAAACAATTTCATAAATCTTCCTTAGTCCTTTAATTAAACCCCTTTGGATGGTGATCCTTCAGGTTTGTAAAAATACTCATCTACTAGCGCGGCCACATACGCATCGACAGGAGTGGGATGCGGAAACGGACAAGCTGCTTCGCGCCCTTCGCTAATCGCCACCGTCTGTCCAACCGCCGCTCCAAATTGATCGTAGGCGACGATTGCAAAATCATACTCCTGCTTCCCTGCAAACGTTTCTGTCTTCCAAGGTTGTACAAGGAGCAACCGCTCTCCCTTAAAAGCAGAATGACGCACACTCAAAACGACTCTTCCAACAACAGTTGCCATTCTCATAGTTTAAGTATGTAAGTTGACGCCGTCGTTCAATATACCCAGTACACACCAGCGCGCTGGGCTTAAAGGGTCGTTCACAATCTTTCGTGTCTCCGATCCGTCACTCGATATCAATACCCGAGACCCGATCCCAGCCCCAAACTGGTCAATCACAAGTTGGGGCGGACCTTCAGGTTCATCGGCGGAGGTCAAAGGTTGTGCAAGGACAAGCCGCCAGCCACTCAAGCTCTTATGCTTAATCGTGGCTGTTGCATAACCTTCAATCCTGGCCATCCTCATGAACGTTCGTTGTCCATGGGTTGTTGAGGATCTGAATCATACATTTCACTATCCTGCTCTTCAGTCATGACGTCGCCATTTTCGTTATCCATATCGTCATCGCCATCCTCGACGATAATGCGATCGTACAACAATCTTGGCCCACCAAAATTCATTAATACTCCCCGTTGATATGTCGAATTGCGCAGGAGATTAACCAAATAAAGTTTACTGGAACGCGCGAGGCGATCCGACACATGCAAATCCACGACGATGTCATTATAACAAAGGAAATCCACCGGGCATCTTGTCGCCAAAGCTTTTTCCTTATAAATGAAATCAATCTCCGAGTTCTGCGTAAAAGGAACCCCGCGCAATGTTAATTCGATCGCGAGCGCTTCAATATAGAGGGGTTTCGGTAATCCGTACCCCAATTGATTATGCACCTCAATTGCCGCGCCAATCACTGCATACGTTTCTGGATCTTTAGGCGCCAACGATTCCTGGCGTTGCTCTTGATTTTGCCGACCTTGGTCATTGTTCTGATCACGGTTATCACGTCTTGGCCCACCTCGGCGATGCCGTGGATTATACCGTGGGTTGTGACCCCCTTGTCTGTTTGGCCTAGGGTTGTTTGCATGCGCATTTCCGCCGCTGTTAGTGTCTTCGAATCGAGGCATATTATTTTGATGTTATGTTTATGTTTTTAATGGAAATGAGTAATATTCTCACAGCGCGCTTACTAGATGATATTTAAGTTATCGACCATGACACATCGGCGGGAACGTGTGAAGGTCATGGGTGTGGTGACTCCTTCACCGGTGGGGGTGGCCACGGAAAAACTAAGAAATCCTTCGCCCCCAAGTCCCAAGCCGCTCATGGATGGGCCATTTTTAATATATAAAGTCGTATCCGCAGCTACACCCATCTTTGTCATGTTCACAATGTTAAGTGAGTGAATGACCATGGTGTGTTTATATCCGTGTTCAGCACGGACAGCCGCTGCCACTGCTGCATCAAAATCTTTGACTCTGACTATTGGAATAAATGGCATCATCTGTTCTTCCTGAACGAAGGCGTGGCTCTCATTCGTTTCGCCAAACAACAAGAGAGTCGAAGCCGGCACGGAAAGCCCAATCGCTTCAGCAAGAAACGAGGCATCTTTGCCCACGAACTTTTTGTTCACTGAAGCATGAGCGCACCCAGCTCCTTGGCCTTCTGGAAACGTAAAAGCGACTTGTGTCAATTTCTCAACCTGGTCACGGGTCAATTGGACCGCTCCATTTTTCTTAAGCGCGGAAATGAGCGCATCAGCCACTTTTTCAACAACAAAAACTTCTTTCTCCCCAATACAAAGAAGGTTGTTATCAAAACTTGCGCCCTGGATAATCGCCTGAGCCGCACTCTCAAGGTTTGCCGTTTCATCCACAACAACCGGGGGATTGCCTGGTCCGGCGCATACCGCGCGCTTGCCTGATAACATGGCTGCCTTCACAACCGCCGGGCCACCGGTGACGCACAACAAACGGACCGTCGGGCTTTTACACATGAGATCAAATGTTTCAAGCGTCGGTTTTTCAACGGTGCAAAGTAAATCAGAAATGCCGGTCGCTTTAAAGATCGCCTCGTTGTAAGCACGGATCGCGATGGCGGCACATTTGCTCCCATTGGGGTGGGTATTAAACACCACCGAATTACCTGCGGCCACCATGTTGATCGCATTCCCTGTTAAAGTCGGCACGCTATGCGTCACGGGCGTCACGGCCCCAATCACTCCCCAAGGAGCGTACTCGATCACGGTCAAACCATGGTCACCACTGAAAGCGTCACGGCGCAAAAACTCTGTCCCCGGAACGAGCTCAGCACAAATGGCCAGCTTGTCGATTTTATGAGCCAACCGCCCAATCTTCGTTTCTTCAAATTCTAAACGACCCCATTCTTGCGCTTTAGCCACACACAACTTTCGGATTTCGGCAATGGCTTTCTTGCGTGCTTCAAACCCACCTTCATTGAGCTTTTCAAATCCTTTTTGCGCCGCTGCGATGGCATCTTCCATACGTGAGTACACACCAAACCCGCCTGTCAGATTGGAACCTGACTCGGCCACAACGCTCGAAGGCGCGGGATTCGCAGACTGAGCTGTGCCCAACCGCGTTAAAACTTCATGCACAACTTTAGCAATTAACTGATCATTCAAAACTTCCTGTGCCATAACTCACCTTTTCTCCTAAAAATTGTTTGCGCTGTTTTATCAGCACGCCGACTCATGCGTTTTTAAAAATAATGTTTCCGCTTAAATCAATCGTATCAACGATCCCAACGACCACGGCATCAACAGGTTGATCTTTATCCTGCGCCGCTAAACGTGCGGAACTTCCTTGAACCACGAGCACTAGTTCACCTTCGCCTGCTCCAAGGTTATCAACCACCACGAGAGTGGATGCTGAGACTTTAAGTTCTTTGGATTGGGCAGACTCAATGCCCATAGGACGAACAACCAAGAGCTTCTGACCATTGATTTTTTCGTTCTTCTTGGTCGCTACTATACTACCTTCAACTTTTGCAAGAATCATAGATTCGCCCTTTAAATTTGGTCTCGATCGACCGGTTCCGTCGTGACCTGCGTCACTGACACGTGTTCCAAAGTAAAATTAAACTCTACGCCACTCCGAAAAAGCAGGAGCATTATGATACTCCTGCTCCTTACTAAAAGTGATTCATATTAAACCACTCCGTAATGACGAATTGTTATTTAATGGTCTTAGGAAGGATCCCCACCATTTCATCATGCGGACGGGCAATGACATTGACGGAAACAATTTCCCCGCCTATGGCGAGTGCTGCCGTGCGCCCCGCTTCTGTCGCAGCTTTCACTGCAGCTACGTCGCCTGTCACTACCGCTGTGACCATCGCGTTACCCACTTGTGTGTAGCCGACGAGTTTAACGTTTGCTGATTTCAGCATTGAATCTGTCGCTTCTACTAATGCGACCAATCCACGCGTTTCAATCATTCCTAATGCTTGTTGAGACATGTTCTTTTCCTTTTCTTTGGTTATAAATTTTTAAGTCACAGAAACTTTCCCCTGATCTTTCAGGAGGTTCCATGCATTTCGTGCGATAATCGTTTCTTCTGAGGTCGGAATGAGCATCACTTTAATCTTTGATCCCGGTTTGGAAATGATGCCTTCAGCCCTTAACAACTTTTCGTTAGCGTCTTGGTCCAACTCAATGCCCAAGTTCTCTAAATGCGCGCAAACTCCCGCACGGATGAACGGATTATTTTCCGCAATGCCTGCAGTAAATATCAGTACGTCCGCCCCATTTAATTCCACTAAAAACTGGCCCACAAAATTTCGAATGTTTTTAATGAGCAAATCGAGTGCTAATTTTGCATCAACATTCCCCTTTTCTGAGGCTTCCATGATATCCCGCAAATCACCTGTGGGTGTCCCTGCGACACCCTTCAGCCCGGATTCCTGCATCAACATTTGCTCCACTTTTTCCACCCCGAGACCGAGGTCTCGGATCAGATAAATCAAGGCAAACGCATCAAAATCCCCTATTCGATTGTTCTGTGGTAACCCGCTCTGCGGCGTCATGCCCCAGCTCGAATCTACCGCCACACCGTTTCGAACTGCGGCAATGGAGGAACTTCCCCCTAGATGACATGAGATCATCCTAAGATCCTTGCGCCCGAGTAACTGCGCGGCACGCTCCGTCACAAACCTGTGGCTTGCGCCATGGAATCCGTTTCGACGGATATGATGCTTTTCATACCATTCCTTGGGAACCGCAAACCGCCGGTTCACTTCTGGAACGTCATCGTAAAACGCTGTCTCAAAAGTGCCGATCATTGGAATCCCAGGGAACTCCAAGCGCGCCTGTCTGACGGCATCGACATACGCAGGATTGTGAACTGGAAGAAGCGTATAATATTCTTCCATTGCCTTTAACACTTGTTCAGTGAGTTCGCAGGTTCCCGATATTCCTTTGGCCATGACCGGCTTAAACCCTACGGCAGCAATTTCGTCCGCAGTTTTGACTACGGACTCCACTCCATTCATTAGAAGTTCAAGTGCGCACTTTATGGCCTCGCCATGATTCTTAAAAGCGCGTTCGCCGCTTTGTTTGGCGCCACCGGTAGGCTGGTAATTCCATAGCCCAGAAGCGGCCCCGATCTTTTCCATCCCGCCTTTAGCAAGGACTTCTTCGCCGTTCATATTAAAAACGACGAACTTGAACGAGGTACTTCCCACGTTAGCGACCAAAATTTTGGTTTTAATGGACATGTGATGCAGCCAGTACTACTGCCGACTATTTACTATTTGGAGTTGCTCCACCGATCCATTTACCCAGACCAATAAGCTCGTCGTGTGGACGTGGGATGACATGAACAGCGACCACTTCGCCGACCGTTGCCGCCGCTATCGCTCCGGCCTCGATTGAGGCTTTAACAGCCGCTACATCGCCACGCACAAAAGCTGTGCAATAGCCTGAACCCACCTTTTCCCAGCCCACCACTTGTACGTTTGCAGCCTTAAGCATAGCATCCGTAGCTTCAAGAAGAGAAATTAATCCCTTTGTCTCAATCATTCCCAGTGCTTGTTGTATTGC
This sequence comes from Verrucomicrobiota bacterium, assembly GCA_034440535.1. Classification (GTDB taxonomy): domain Bacteria; phylum Verrucomicrobiota; class Verrucomicrobiia; order JAWXBN01; family JAWXCD01; genus JAWXCD01. The sequence goes on from JAWXCD010000060.1 coordinate 37,077, forward strand.
CATAATTTTTAATCCTTAATTTAAGAAATGAATGTTTTTAAGAGGTCTTCATGTGGACGTGCAATAACATGCGCTCCGACAAGATTCCCCACACGCCCGGCAGCTTCACGACCCGCGTCAACCGCAGCCTTCACGCTACCCACGTCCCCTTGGACGATCACAGTGATCAATGCCCCACCGATTTGGATCGATTTTACCAACTCTACATTTGCCGCTTTGCACATGGCGTCTGTCGCTTCCGTCAGCCCCACATACCCGCGGGTTTCTATCATTCCGATTGCTTGATTCATAGGTTCCTTTGGTTCTTTGATTTTAAGTTATTCTGAAAATTTTTACTTGGCGTTACTTGGCCAACTCCACTGAAGTGGAATGTTCAATGTCACATGCGTTACCCTCATCGGTATCAATATGCACTTCAAGTTTGAAGGACTTATCGACGCGCACCAGCATGTCTTCAAATGTGATTGTGCACCCATTACTGACAACACGCATTTTCATGTAGTCTTTATGTTTGACTCCATATGACGCGGCATCGTTAGGATGCATATGAACGTGACGCGCCGCGCGTATAATTCCATTTGGCATTTCAATCATTCCTTTAGGTCCCATGATATAACCCCCGGGAGTTCCCTCGATGTCGCCAGATGCACGAACAGGAATATCAATGCCGAGCTGAATCGCATCAGTGTACGCTAGCTCGATCTGCGTTATATCGCGGCAGGGCCCAAGAATCCGAAGGTTTGGAATGATACGGCGTCGTGGTCCGACGAGAGTGACGGTTTCTTTTGCTGCGAACTGACCGTCCTGATGAAGGGCTTTATGCACCTCGAGCTGATGCCCCGGACCAAATAGCTTTTCCAAATTTTCCTGTGTGATGTGCATGTGCCGAGCAGAAACATTACACAAAACCTGAGGACGGGATGGTTTTGAATTGAGATAAGCACCGCTTAAACTGGCTTTCAGCGCATCGCGCACCAGTTGTTCGACTAAAACCCTTGAGGGAACTGACATAATTTTAATTATTCTCCTCTGTAACAATCATAACCTTTACGCCTTGTTTCCGAACTTCTTTTAACGCGGCCTCTGGAAAGTCTGTTGTAATGAAAATCTGGAATTCGTCAAACTTTCCAAAACACACTGCCCGCCGTTCACCCCACTTGGAGGCATCCGTAACTAATACTCGAGTCTTCGAGCGTTTCATCACTTCCTGCTTAATCGCTGCTTCTGACAACTCTGTGGTCGTCAGTCCGCCTTCCATTGAGACTCCTGAAGCTCCCAAAAATGCCCAGTCAAATGCTAGGTTTCGCAACCAATCCAAAGCCAATGACCCGACCAAAGCTTTGTTGACCACCCGCAATTCCCCTCCCAAACAAACTATTTTCGCCTCTACATTCTGCGCCGAGGCAATGAGTGGAATTGAATTTGTAAAAATCGTCAAATCCTTGCGCATCAGTAATCGCCGCCCAATTTCTGCGCATGTACTTCCCGAATCGATAAAAACGTTGCACCTGACGGGGACCAGATCCGCCGCAGCATGAGCAATGGCGACCTTCGCCGACAACGACTCCCGCGCCTTCTGATCGTAACTGGGCTCCCCGTTAAAGTAGCTTGGATGCATTACACCGCCGTGAATCCGCACTACTTTACCCGTCTCTTCAAGCTCAGCGAGGTCCCGCCTCAACGTTGCAGGTGAGACTTTCAATGACTTCTGGAGTTCACTCACAGATAACTTCTGTTTCCGCGCCAGAAGATCCGTTATGGCCTGAAGCCTCTCTTGAGCGAACATGAGCGTATTAGATCATTTCGCTCATATAATGTCAAGAGTAATTTTTAATGCTCTAACCCAACTTTCGCCACCGAACGCGAAAATCACCTCATTTCCGGCCGTCTGATCCTGTAATTTAAATGTGCGGGCTTCTGGCAAGTTCTCGGAACTCATCGCATAATTTGTCCTTCCCTTCGGATATTTGGAAGGAAGGATATTGCTGGTATCCCTCCGGGATGCGCTCGTCGTGGGGTCCGGTGTCCGGTGGTGTCGCTCGCACCTCGCTCAACCACCGGCTACAAGCTGAAAAGCCTCCGGCTTGGATGATTGCAATCCTATATGTCTGCCCCTAAAGCGGCATACAACCTTTTGTTGCATATGCAACAAAAGGTTGTCAAAGGGGACGGACATGTCACAAGGGCAAAAGGTTGCATAAGGGCAAGGGATGGACAAATAGTTCTTGTGAAAATCACCTCATTTCCGGCCGTCTGATCCTGTAAATACGAGAACGTAGTCCGAAGGGAGTCCGAAGGGACAGACAAACTATTCGTTCAAATACGAGAACGTAGAAAATGGCTAAATTACAGATTGTTTGTCCGGTTCCATTTGACACAACCGCAACGAGGTGCGCGCCCATGTGTCTTTAAAGGGCGAGTCTCAAAGACCCATCAGTAGTCTCGGTGCGGACGTGAGATAAATGGAATTCTTTTTCCCCTGAAAGGAGCAGGGGGAAATAAAAAAGCCCCACGAGTTTTAAAATTCGTGAGGCTTTGAAAAGGGTGAGGAAATTAAGCGGCGTCGTTGCCGATGGCTTCTACGGGGCAGCCTTCCATGGCTTCTTTGCATAACGCTTCTTCTTCAGGGGTCAAAGGTTGGTTGAAGACAAAGGAATGTCCGCCATCATCGTTGCGGGTAAAATTGTTAGGAGCTGTTTCCCGGCAAAGGTCGCAGTCGATGCACTGATCATCTACGTAATATTTGCCGTTGACGTTATCTTTGTATTTGTTTGCGACTGTAGCCATATAAAATCTGTAAAAGGTTGAGGCGCGCGATATTTACAGAGTGATCGGTTGCGTGCAACTGTTTTTTCACGTTTTCTATTGATCTTACCAATGAATGGGCCACTTTTCACCGCTCATGGCAAATCGGGATCTAATTCAACTACGATGGGGAACGGCTCTCCTTATAGCCCTCGTTCTTTTGATTTTCGGGTGGTTTGGACTACGCAGCACCTTTGTTTATGATGATCACGAGTTCGTCATGAGAAATCCCGGCGTCACTCAATCATCCTTCACCCAAATCTTCACGGAGCATTATCCTGCGCATCATCCCGATCAAGGTTTGTATAGGCCGTTAATCACGTTGTCCTACAAAATTGATGCAGCCCTGTTTGGTCTTCCGGCTCAACCGCACCTCACGGCCACCTTTTTTCACACTACCAATATTATCGTTCATGCAATCGTTGTACTTCTCCTTGTGCTCTTGTTGCGACGGCTGTATCCGGAACTCGCGACCCTACCCCTTTTGATCTGCGCCGGATTGTTTGCCTTTCATCCTTTAGCCACGGAATCCGTTTGCTGGGTGTCTGGGAGGGCGGAACTCTTTGCAGGTCTTTTTCTTCTCGTATGTTTGAACGTGTTCATTTATTTCCGCGTCTCAGGATCTCGCCCTCTATTATATAGCGCAGCCTTTTTAATAGCATTCGTACTGGCGCTCTTAAGTAAGGAAAGCAGCATCGTCCTCCCCGGATTAATCGTGATCTTTGAACTTGTTTATTTCTCAAAAATAGATCGGCGCAGATTTTACCTGTTCTTTGGAATAGCCTGTGTTCTCGCGGCCATTTACATGATCGTCCGCATAAGTCTCACCGGTCGCTTAGGACCAGACATACAAGCCTATACGGGGATCACGACCTCCTTCGGGCGGGTTATCGTCGCAGGGAAAGTGATGCTTCAGTACATCCTGATGCTTTTGTTCCCGACGGGGTTATCCATTTTCCACGATGTTCAAGTCAACTTCTGGCCGAGCCTGATTGCTTCGATATTGGTTGTTGGGATCACGGTCCTCTGCGTCATTCTCGGGCGAAAACAAAAGGGATTTTGGCTCGCTGCCGGATGGTTCTGGATTGCGCTGCTCCCCGTGTCGAACTTGGTTTTCCCGATTGGCTCTGTGATGGCCGAACGTTTTCTGTATGTGTGTCTCATCGGACTTGCCCTGAGCGTGGCATGGATTCTTAAAACTTTAAATGCGTCGATGAAAGTGGTCGGCTTATTAGGGATATGGGTATTGATGCTATCAGGGCAAACGTTTTTAAGAACGGCGGATTGGCAGAATGAAATCACCCTGTGGAGAAGCGCGACACAAGTGTATCCAGATTCGTTCGTCACACATATGAAGTCTGGGGACGCCGCCTTGCTCATGAGTCGGAAATCCGAGGCACTTGATTCGTATCAAACCGCGCTCCTTAAATTGGAAAAACAACCACTCATGTACCAGGAAAAATTTCGACCTGCGATCCAAACGGCGATGAAATCCTTAGAAGACCCCACTTCGGAAGAGGAGATTCTGAACCTGGAAGCCATTCATGCGCTCGCGCGCGCTGGGAAGTTCGATCGGGCGGCAGCATTGTACGCGGCTTATTTAGAGTTGAAACCCAAAGATGTGTCCGCACGAAAAGGGATTATTGATTGTCTGATTCGCCTCGATCTGTTCAAAGAAGCCCAACCGTACCTAAAAGCGATACTCGTCGAATACCCCAAGGACGGACTACTCCACGCCAAATTGGCTCTGTGTTTTTCCCAAACCGGCAAACCTGATCTCGCTCGGGTGCATTATAAGCGCGCATTGGAGATCAATCCTCAGGATGGTATTACATGGGCCAACCTTGCTATTCTAGAAATGCGCGAAGAAAAATTTTCCGAAGCCAAGGGCTATTTAGAAAAAGCTATCCAGATCCAACCTCGCGCACAGGAATTTCGATACAATCTAGCGGTATGCTACGTCCAGTTAGGGCGCAAGGAAGAGGCGGCTGAGCAGGCACGCATCATTCTCAAGGAGAACCCGAATCACCGGGGCGCTAGAAAGCTTTTAGAATTTGTCCTTGGGAAAAAGAAGTGAAAGACGCGCGCGGAGGGGGCATGGGCTTGAAAGGGAAAATGAACTCTTTTTTTATTGCTTCAGAAAAGCGTTGCTGAGCTTAAAAAAGCTTTTACACTCCGCACTCGCATGAGCGAACCAAAGCTGACCCCCGAGCTGATTGCCAAGCACGGCATCACCCCTGACGAATTTGAACGCATTAAGAAAATCCTAGGGCGAGACCCTAATTTTACCGAACTAGGTATTTTTTCCGTGATGTGGAGCGAGCATTGTTCTTACAAGAACTCCAAACCTGAATTAAAAAAATTTCCGACCGCAGCGCCGCACATCCTCGTTAAAGCTGGGGAAGAAAACGCAGGTGTTGTCGATATTGGCGACGGATGGGCGATCGCTTTTAAAATTGAATCACATAACCATCCAAGTGCCGTTGAACCCTTTCAAGGAGCAGCGACCGGGGTAGGTGGGATCATCCGCGACATTTTCACCATGGGTTCGCGGCCCGTTTGTTTGTTAAACTCGCTGAGGTTTGGGCCGATTGAAGGGGACACGGTTAACGTGAAAAACAATCGGCGTCTTTTTAAGGGCGTGGTTGAAGGAATTGCACATTACGGCAATTGTATTGGCGTGCCTACCGTGGGTGGCGAAGTTTATTTTGATGAAACATACGAAGGCAATCCCCTCGTCAACGCATTTTGTCTAGGTGTTTTGCGCCATGAACAGATTGCCAAAGGAGCGGCCAAGGGCGTTGGGAATCCGGTGTTTTATGTGGGTGCTGAAACCGGGCGAGACGGACTTGCAGGGGCGGCATTTGCATCGCGTGAACTGACCGACAAATCGAAAGAGGACAGACCAGCCGTTCAGGTAGGAGATCCATTTAAACAAAAATTATTACTTGAAGCGTGCCTAGAGCTCCTTGCCATACCGGGCGTGGTGGCAGGGATCCAGGATATGGGCGCAGCGGGGTTAACCTGTTCCACCTGTGAAACCGCCAGTCGTGCCGGCACGGGCGTTGAGATTGATCTCGTAAAGGTACCCCAGCGCGAAGTTGGAATGACACCTTATGAGACCATGCTTTCCGAGTCTCAGGAACGGATGCTCATTATTGTTAATAAGGGACGCGAAGAGGACTTGAAAAAAGTATTTGTTAAGTGGGATCTCCCTCACGCTGAAATCGGGATGGTCACGAGCGACGGATTTATGCGGGTTAAAAATAATGGCGTCACAGTCGCTGAAATCCCGGCCCGACAACTTGCGGAGGACGCGCCCATTTATCATCGTGAAGCGAAAGAGCCTGAGTACCTCAAGGAAACCCGGAAACCCGTCAACGTACCTGAACCGAGCGATTACCAAGAAACACTTTATCAGCTTCTCAGTAGTCCGTCGGTGTCCAGTAAGAACTGGGTTTATCGGCAGTACGATCACATGGTACGCAACGGGGCAATGGTATTACCAGGGTCGGATGCTGCAGTTTTTAAAATTAATGAAGCTAACAAAATCATTGCTTTAAGCGTGGATTGTAATGGGGGGTATGTGTATTTAGACCCCTATGAAGGCGGGAAAATAGCAGTCGCTGAAGCTTGTCGTAATGTGGTGTGTTCCGGTGGACTCCCATTGGCTTCCACGGACAACATGAACTTTGGTAACCCACATAAGCCGGAAATTTTTTGGCAGTTACAAAAGGCTGTTGATGGACTAGCCGACGCGTGCAGGTTCTTTAATGTCCCTGTCACCGGTGGAAACGTGAGTCTCTATAACGAATCCCCAGCCGGATCCATCGACCCGACCCCCACAATGGCAGTGGTGGGATTGATAGAAAATGAAAAACATATCACCACCCAGCATTTTAAGAACCCAGGAGACGCGGTTATTTTAGTGGGCGACATCGGCGATGAAATGGGCGGATCGCATTATTTAAAGCGTATTCACGGCAAAAAAACGGGGGTTCCGCCTCGACTTAACATGGCGCAGGAAAAGGCAGTGCAAGATGCGGTGCTAGGGATGATCCGGTCCAGCATGATTAATGCGGCGCACGACTGTTCTGAGGGTGGATTACTTGTGGCATTGGCAGAGATGTGTTACAATCCCAAAGGCTTGTTTGGAGCGCGGATTGAATTCCCTTCCTGGCAGGGCCGGCCGGATACTCTTTTTTATAATGAAAGCCAATCTCGTATTATTGTGACGTGCAGACCTGAAAATGCCAGTGCGTTGGTAATGATGTTGAAGTATAAGGGAGTTTCAGCCACCCGCCTTGGTACGGTGTCGTCTGACAAACTGGAAGTTACGGTAGGTTCCCGTCAGTTTGAGTGGCCGGTGTCAAAACTATATGACACTTGGTACAATTCCATTGCCCGCCTGATGAATGCTTAAAAGGTATGGATCACGACCCCGAATATTATCCTAAACACGAATGCGGTATTTTTGCCGTATTTGGCCACAAGGACGCAGCTGTCCTGACTTATTACGGACTCTACGCATTACAACATCGCGGCCAAGAAAGCGCCGGGATTGTCAGTAGCGACGGTAAAGGGGGACCCTTTAAAGTGCACAAAAGTATGGGTCTTGTCCCTCAAGTTTTTAATGAGGAAGTTTTAGCAAACCTAACAGGTGAACGCGCCATCGGGCACGTCCGCTACTCTACCACGGGTTCAAGCAATATTAACAACGCGCAACCGCTTGTTGTCAATTGCGGCAGGGGTCAAATCGCCATCGGTCACAACGGGAATCTCGTAAATGCTAACATTCTTCGCGACGAACTTGAGGCCACGGGTTCAATTTTTCAAACAACCATTGATAGCGAAATCATCGTTCACCTTCTCGCCCAGCCTACCCACCCCGATTACGAAAGTACCCTCTACCACACGCTTCGGCGCATCCAAGGGGCTTATTCGCTGGTAATCATGTCCGAGAAGGAAATTATCGGTGTCCGCGATCCATTTGGGTTTCGTCCCCTTTCAATAGGAAAGCTTGATGGTGCTTATATTCTGTCATCTGAAACGTGCGCTTTTGACCTTGTCCACGCTGAGTTCATCCGTGATGTCGAGCCGGGCGAGGTGGTGATTATTAATGAAAAAGGAATACGCTCGGTAAAACCTTTCACGCAGCCCGAAAATCCGGCCTTTTGTATGTTCGAGTACGTGTACTTCGCGCGGCCCGATTCCAATATTAACAACGTTAATGTCAGTATGGCCCGTACTCGCATGGGCATGGAGCTGGCCAAACTGCATCCGGTCGAAGCCGATGTGGTTATCCCTGTCCCCGACAGCGGGAATTACGCGGCGCTCGGATATTCGGAACAATCTGGTATTCCCTACGAATTGGCCTTTGTTCGTAACCACTACATCGGACGAACTTTCCTCCAGCCGACTCAACTCATCCGTGACTTCGGTGTGCGGGTGAAACTCAACTTAATTAAATCAGCGGTCAAAGGTAAGCGAGTGATCGTAGTGGATGATTCAATCGTGCGCGGGACGACGGCGCGAGCGCGTGTTGTCAATCTACGCGAAGCGGGGGCTACCGAAGTTCATATTCGGGTGAGTTGTCCGCCCCACCGGTTCCCTTGTTATTACGGGATAGATTTTCCCAATAAAAAACAGCTTATTGCGAATCAGATGACATTGCAGGAAATCGCTAAATATCTGGAAGCAGATAGCATCGGGTATCTTGACGTCCATAGCATGGTTAAAGCCACCGGACTCAAGGGAACCGAATTTTGCCTTGCTTGCTTTACGGGGGAATACCCTGTGGCATTTGATCCTGCTCTTGATAAGTTTGTCATAGAAAACCGGAAAAACCGGCCTGGCGGTGAACTTGTTGGTGTGGACGATCAGCCCCGGTTGTTATAATTCGAACGTTAACTTTAAAGGGTTTTCGTTACAAATCCTTCGCACATTATGGGCATATATAATCGTGATTACATGCGTCAACAAGACCCTAACTACATTCAATTGCCCGGGTGGACTTTACCATTGCTCTTAATTCTTGCGGTTCTCGCTTACCTTCCTTTTGAGTCGTCTTTGAGTCGGTCCAGTTTCCACTCGCTTGCAAAGGAGACCCCATCGACGACAGTGCCGCCAAAGGTGAATCCCATGCCGGCGGTATAATGTTGCTTGCATCCCTCCGGGATGCGTTCGTCATGGGGGTTGTGGTCCGGTGGTTGAGTGAGGTACGAGCCACACCACCGGACCACAAATTCAAAATGAATCGCACCCCAGCCGGGGTGCCAGCCCTTTCCGTTTATGCCATCGACATACACAAGCCTCAATTATCATCAAATTTTCGCCACCAAGGTCGCAAAACAGAATCAACCAATGACAACCTTTTGTTGCATATGCAACATGAATTCGGTCAACACAAGCAACCGCCCTCAAGATTCCATCCGATGCCCCTTTGGGGCATTTCGAACAGGCGGGGTTACTCGACCTCGCTTACGCTGTGGCTTGTTCACAAGCTACAACGGGGCTGCGTACTCCAGCCCAGGGTTGAGAGCAGCGACACTGAGCGCGTTCAACCGGTTAGGACCAATGACAACCTTTTGTGGCATATGCAACAAAAGGTTGTCATGAAAACTACGGCTCTCAAGATTCCATCCGATCCAATTCTGGGCCGTTCGTGTTAAAAACGTGGAACCCGAAGTATTCGTAGAAAACCAACATCCAAGCACCACCGCCATTCGTTTCGACAACATGCCGCCAGCACTGAAACGCATTTTGCCTATCCTTGGGTAACGGTCGCAAAAACGGAATCAACCCCAACGGGGTTCCGATTCAATCTCACTTGCAACCCAGCAACACCTGTCGCATCATTTACGCATGCAAATAACTCCTGAGACGGTATTAGCCGCGGTTTTGGGTATTGCCTTAAGTGCGACGTGCGGGTTGCGCATTTTTGTGCCTTTCCTAGTGGTGAATCTCGCGTCACGACTTGGAATTGTCAGTTTATCTGACGGAATGGCATGGATGGGAACCACGACTGCACTCGTTCTATTTTCTGTAGCAACCGTGATTGAAGTGGTGGCTTATTATTTTCCTGTGGTCGACAACGCGTTAGATGTTCTGACCACCCCGACTTCAACCATAGCGGGCACGTTGATCGCCGCTTCGTTTATCCAGATGGATCCTTGGATGAAATGGAGTCTCGCCTTGATTGCAGGGGGAGGGATGGCAACAGTGACACAACTAGCGACCGCCAAAGTTCGGCTCGCCTCAACGGCAGCCACCGGTGGATTTGGAAATTTTATAATCGCAACGATTGAGTTGCTTGGATCCGTGATCATTGGAATTATTAGCGTTGCTTTTCCAGTGCTCGGCTTGGTCCTTGTGTTCCTACTAATCGTCGTTCTGTTTTGTATGGGCTGGACCGGATACAAGTTCGTTAAATGGATGTATGCAAAGATGAGCGGGGCACCCGTGTCTCAGCCAATAATGAAAGCAAAATGACCTCGCAGGCCACCGGCGGGTTCGTTGTGTAGCGGCGAAAAAGATTCGTTACAGGAGCTGCCATTTAGCGGATCACCCCTTTGTGACTCAGGACCCTTTAATTTTAATCAGGGGCTTGATGACTGTGCGCGCCTTGATCGCATCGAATGCCTCATTAATTTTCTCAAGGGGATATGGGTTGTGTAAATCAATCAGGATAGAGGCATCAAGTTTTCCATTCTTAATAAACTCAACGATGGCATCATGGGCTTCTTCCTCGTCATAACCCCCGTTAAAATAAGTAAAAGTTCCCCGTGCATCGCTCAAATTAACTGAAAGTTTACCAATATCGTCCAGACCATAAACGGCCAGTGTGCCGCCGGGTTTAAGGAATGATAAAGCGACATTCGCCTGCCCCGTTTTCCCTACGGCATCGATGGCAAGATCGAATCCCGCTGTGTATTTACCTTTAGCTTCCTCAATAGCCAACGCATTTTTGTAATCCACAAAGTCCGTAGCCCCGGTACGCAGGGAGACTTCCCGACGATCCGGGGAACCAATCATTAAAATGTCTTTCGCGCCCTTATTTTTGGCATGTGACAAAAAAGCCAAGCCGTTGCCGCCCGATCCGATAACCATCACCGATTGGCCTGGTTTAACCCCCGCGCGTGAAATAAAACTGAACGTTTCCCGCCAAGTAATAATCATACACGCCGCTGCGGGATCAAAATCGGGGGGAATAACTTGCGTAGGTTTGTGCCCGCACCATTGGGCGGCATCAATTCCATCGGCACTCATCGCTTTATGATCACGAGCGATTCCTTTTTCTGCGAACCCGCCCCATGAAGTCGTGAAACCGTTGCCGGGCATTGTTCCCACGCGGGTGATCAGATCGCCCACTTTGAAGGAGCGGACTTTTGGGCCGACCTGTGTGACGCGCCCGATACTTTCGTGTCCGAGGACAGTTGGAACAGGAGAAAGGAACGGGAGTGACCCATCAATGAGATGTGAATCTGTGCCGGCACAAATGGTTCCGAAAAGAATATCGACATGAGCATCGTAAGGACCGGCAACCGGCTCAGGGATATCACGAACGACTAATTGATTGAGGGCTTCGACGACAGCGGCTTTCATTAATAAATCACTTTCTTATTTAAAAATTATTGGAATTACCAAGTCCAAGCTGTTCTTGGACCTTTAGCAGGGCGGGTAAATGGAAGACCAAAAGGTTCTTCATAGGGACGGAAGGGAACCATAGCCGCAATCTCGTTGAGGCGCTTAATTAAATCCGGCGCGAGAGGCCCCTTTTCTAAAGAAGCGTAGTTTGAGTCCACTTCAGATTCAGATTTGGCGCCCATTAAAACACACGAGACATCGGAGTTGGAAGCCACAAACCTAATAGCGCATTCCGCAATGGGCATATTAATTTCATCGAGGAATGCATACAAAGCCTTATATTGATTGCGCCGAGGACTGCTCAACCAAGGAGCGCCGTTTTTAATAAGGTCATCATAACGAACAGCCAGAGCCCCTTGTTGGAGAGGTGAGCCGATGACGATCCCCATGCCTTGAGCTTTCGCAGCAGGCAATACCTCCAATTCCGCCTCACGCCAAAGAAGGCTATAATTAAAAGCAGTGAGAAGAACATCGAACTTTCCCGTTTTTATGAGACGCGCCATCTCGTAGGC
>JAWXCD010000061.1:0-15306 GCA_034440535.1 Verrucomicrobiota bacterium
TGCCTTCAATTAAAGGACATTATAAATATATTTTACTTAAGGTTCTATACAATTTTATTCTTTTGTCTACAACTATTAGCCTGTCCCTAAGTTTTTCCTAAGGTTCTATACAATTTTATTCTTTTGTCTACAACTATTAGCCTGTCCCTAAGTTTTTCCCTGTGTCCCTAAGTTTTTCCCTGCCCCGATCTATTTGATGGATCGCGGTTATGTGGATTTTCGGAGGCTTTACGGTGTTGACCAAGCCGGGTCATATTATGTGATCCGAGCCAAAGACAATTTGGGCTATGGACGTCATGAATCATTTACTGTCTGCGGAAATGTGATCAGTGATCAAAGGATATCACTGACAAATTACCAGGCCAGAAAAGATTATCCAAATCAGCTACGACGCGTCCGTATTTATGATCCAGAGCATGACCGTTTTCTTGTATTTCTGACCAATAACTTCACGCTTAGCGCGCAGACCATTGCATTGCTTTACAAAAACCGCTGGAAAGTCGAACTATTCTTCAAATGGATTAAGCAACACCTGCGCATCAAGGCATTCTTTGGGACAAGTGAAAATGCCGTTCATACTCAAATCTGGATTTCTATCGCCACCTACGTCATGGTCGCCATTACCAAAAAGCAACTGGGAGTGGAAAATCTCTCCACAAAATCCTCCAAAAAATCAGTATGAACCTTTTCGAGAAAGTGCCTCTTTATGAACTACTTACAAAAGATCACTCACCAATTCGAGAGAGCCTAAATTGTAACCAGTTGCAATTCAGCTACTTATAGCCGGACAGTACTGATAAGATATATATTTTGTTCTTGCCGAGAATACACCCTTCGGGATACGGGGAATGTCCACTTTCATCTCCTTTTTGATCAGATCGCTTCGGCCCGGCGGATAGTCGGGCGGGGATGCACTCGGGGACGCATGCGCTGGCCCGATTGTTATTTTCATAATTAATATCAAATCCAAACTCACAATTGTCGTCGTATGGTTTTGGGCATAATTCCAGATTGAGACTGTCCATTTTGCTCGGGAATGTCGTATGGGTTGGGCCACTTTGCGCACCACTAATCGGCCTGTATTTGGTTGCAGAATCTTTTATTGTGATATTCCGGGTTTTTGCGCGGCGGAAAATCTAATCTGAGTGCGAGGGAAGTTGTTCATAAAGGATTTGAACGTGAGTCCGGGTCAAATTCCTAAAAGGACCAACAGGCTCATCCACATAAACTCCATGGCTACAAATGTTTAAAGTTGGCTTTAGCGGCTTTTCTTGGTAACAACTTCCTAACCCCTATGAAAATGACTGTCCTCACTTTTTGGTTAACGCTCGCGCTTTATGTCATCCCTTCTACGAGCATTTCATTTGCGGTAGAAACAGAATCCGAAACGCCTGTCGACGCGTCGAACACAACGGAAACCGCCCCGGCCGATTCTTCCAATGAAACAGATTCGACGGCTGCAGATGCAGCGGCCGACGAACGGTCAGGTGACTCCCCTCAATCCATGCCTACCGCAGCTGAAATTGAGGCTGCACAAAAGAGCATGACGGAGGGTTTAAACCAAATGTCTAATGCCACTGAAATCCAAAATGCACCTTTGGACTCAACGCCAAATACCCAGCAAAACGTGGACTCTGACATCTCGCCCGACCTATCGAGCAGAGAACCGGGCACTGCTGCTGCATTCGCATGGGGTTTATTTGCTGGTATATTTTTGATTTCGGCTGTCATTTTTATTGGTATTTTAGCGATTCAGTGGGTCCTGTTCACTAAATGTAACAGGCCAGGGTGGCACGGGATCGTCCCAATCTATAACATGTGGGCGCTTTGCGAAATCTGTGGAAAACCAGGTTGGTGGGGCTTATTAAGTTTTATTCCTTGCCTAGGTATTCTTGCTCTTCTAGTGGTGTGGCCCATTCTTTCACTAGAACTTGCCAAAAGATTCGGAAAAGGAACTGGCTTCGCAATTGGCATTATTCTGCTCCCTCCCATTTTCCTCGCCATTTTAGCTTTTGGTGATGCCCAATATTCCCCCGATGGAGAGCAGTTCATGCCCCCTTCACTTCCTCCCACACCCCCATTCTAATTACTGGTTTGAGGACGGAGGTTTAAGCCTGGCCAACCCATAGCTGAAGCCCTGACAACCGACTCAGAATGCAGGAGGTAAAACGTCTCGGCATTGAAAAAACTCTTCAGATGAGGACCTTTTTCTGAAATTTCTCGTCCTAACTCAAAATTGCACTTGAAACTCAGTCTCAATATGAGAAACTAGCCTCATGCACGATTCACGGATCAAGTCTTCGCCTTCCCCGGTTCAAACTTTGAGTCATGCGCCTAAAAATCGTTTTCTAAAAATCAAAGAGGTCGATGACAGTATTTCCAGTTCGCACCGGCTGCGGGAACTCGGGTTTTTTGAAAATTCCTGTATTCGGAAAGTGACAGCCAATGGTTCTTTTGTCATTCAAATTGGAAATCATCGAATTGCGTTGAGCTCCCAAATTACGGACCATATTTTCGTTCAAGAAATTTAATCGGTCATGACCTTAAACGAGCTCAGCGCAGGTCAAACCGCCACCATTTCGAAAATTAATGCTGCGGGTTCCATCCGGCAAAGGTTAATGGAATTGGGGCTCCTCCGCGGGACTCCAATTGAAGTGGTTCGCTTCGCACCCATGGGCGACCCCATTGAGATCAAGTTTAAAGGATACCATCTTTCACTTCGCAAAGAAGAAGCCGCCACCATTGAGGTCTCGCCTTCTCCGAGTTCAAACTAGCCGCCTTTTATGACTACCCCGGCTGCCCCTTTACACATCACGTCACCCCCTGCCGGTTCGGGCAGACAAGCGCATTGGCTTGCCCTCGCCGGAAATCCAAACTCCGGAAAAACTACTCTCTTTAATGCACTGACAGGACTCCGCCAAAAGGTCGGTAACTACGCGGGGGTCACTGTGGAAAAAAAAGTCGGGCGCATGTTCAACCTCCATGGGCAGGAGGTTCAAGTTCTTGACCTGCCGGGCACTTATAGTCTTTCGGTCCGTTCACCGGATGAGAAGGTCGCGCGCGATGTCCTCCTGGGCACTGTCTCGGATACCCCACGGCCTGAACTGATTGTCTGTGTCGCGGATGCCAATAATCTAGAGCGCAGTCTTTATCTCACCAGCCAGATTCTTGATCTGAATTTGCCGGTAATTTTGGTGCTTAACATGATGGACCTCGCAAAGGCGGCGGGGGTGGAAATCGACATCAAAAACTTGGAATCTCTGCTGGGTGTTCCTATTATTCCAGTGGTTGCATCAAAGGAAGTGGGGCTAATCCCTCTCAAACAAGCGATCACGCGCGAACTAGAAAAACCGCCTGCACGCACTTGGACTTTGCCGGTTGAAATAGAATCCGAAGTTCAAGCTCTGGCTCTTGAATTTGAAAAAGCTCATTCCATGGATAACGCAACGGCTTTCGCTAACGCTCTAGCGGCATTGTCGGAAGACGAACATACCATCCACGAAAACTTTCCAAAGTCTGTGCACAGCACTATCGTAAATGCCCAAGCCAAATTAGAAGCTACGGGCTTGGACTGGCGCGATGCCATGGTGGAATCACGGTACACATGGATCCAATCTATCTGCGCTCAAGTTGTAAAACAGGGAGACCCTAATGCGGTCACCATGAGCGAAAAAATTGATCATGTCCTCACTCACAAAGTGTGGGGTTGGATTACTTTTCTCGGAATGATGAGCCTCATGTTCTTCACCATTTTCACGGTGGCAATTTATCCCATGCAATGGATTGAAGCTTTGTTCGGGGCCCTTCAATCGTTTGCGGGGAATCATCTTCCTGTGGGAGTCGTTCGGGATTTGATTTGTTCGGGAGTCATCAGCGGGGTTGGGAGTGTTGTTATTTTCCTTCCGCAGATTTTGATCCTGTTCTTTTTCATTGGGCTCCTCGAAGACACGGGGTACATGGCGCGCGCCGCATTTTTGATGGATCGCTTGATGAACCGAGTCGGACTTCATGGGAAATCTTTTATCCCTTTATTATGCTCCTTTGCATGCGCGATACCGGGAGTAATGGCTGCGCGGACAATTGAAAACCCGAAAGACAGGTTGGTCACCATCATGATCGCCCCCCTGATGAGTTGCAGCGCGCGACTTCCCGTATACACGATCATGATTGCTACCATGTTTCCTACGGATGCCGTGTCCAATTGGCAGAAGGCGTTGATCATGCTTGGGATGTATCTCTTGGGGGCGCTCGTGGCCTTTGCTTTAGCGTGGCTGTTTAAAAAAACACTCATGAAAGGTCGTACGCCTGTGCTGATCATGGAACTCCCGCCTTATCGCATTCCCGCCATTAAAACAGTTTCTGTCCACCTGTGGAACCGCGCGAGCACCTTTATTCGCCGGGCTGGAACAGTTATTCTGGCGTTATCGATTGTGTTGTGGGTCTTGATGACTTATCCGAAAACACCTTACGCAACGCCATCAGTTGCGCTTGCCAACAGTGTGGCGGGGAAGATCGGACACGCAATAGAGCCAGTCATCGCGCCTTTGGGTTTTGATTGGAGAATCGGTATCGGCCTAGTGGGTTCTTTTGCGGCCCGGGAAATTTTTGTAAGCACGATGGGTATGGTATTTAATATCGAAGACGCCGATGAAACCAGCCCGCCTTTGAAGGACGCTTTTAACGATGCCCGGCGCGTCGATGGAACTCCACTTTTCACCCCGGCAGTATGTATTTCGCTTATGGTTTTCTACGTCCTTGCCATGCAATGCGTCAGCACTGTGGCCGTCGTCCGCCGCGAAACCAACTCTTGGCGCTGGCCGATCTTCCAAATATTTTATATGACGGGCCTTGCGTACATTGGTTCCTTCATCGCCTTTAACGCCGTTCGTTTCTTTTTCGGTTCTTGATGCCCCTTAACAGAGCCATCCGTAACTTTATCCCTTCCAGTTTCTCCATTTCCTGGCCATCCTCAGCATTGATTCTTCTTGAGTATAACGCTCAAGCTCATCCAGTGGGACCCACTTCAGGTCATGCGACTCATCCGAAATAACGGGAACATCTGAGCCTAACGCTCGAATCGCAAACCTGACGTCATAATGGAAATGCGTGGGCTCAGTCTTCCTCGCGGGTATTTCGTGTATATCCACATCAAATATCCCAGTCGATACGAACTCAAGATCCGTTAAGCCCGATTCCTCCTTGGCCTCC
The DNA here is from genome assembly GCA_034440535.1 of Verrucomicrobiota bacterium. Classification (GTDB taxonomy): domain Bacteria; phylum Verrucomicrobiota; class Verrucomicrobiia; order JAWXBN01; family JAWXCD01; genus JAWXCD01. The sequence continues at coordinate 5,209 of JAWXCD010000061.1, forward strand.
TTCATCGCCACATTAGCGACGTCGGGGAGCCCATCCGCATGTCCACCGGTCTGAAACCACTTGTCCAATTTACGATGGTGCGTCAAAAGCGTTTTATCCCCTGCCTCACTCACAACCCATGCCGATCCGGTTATGTGCCCCTCAACCAATTCCCGCTTAAAACAGTCCGGACTTCGCCTCACAAATTCTATAAATTTATCCGTCGTCTCGCGTTCCTCCGAATAGCGCATGGAGTAATCAATGATCAAATTTAGCAAAGGTTCACGGTGCATAGGCTTCATTTAAGACAGATCACTTTCAGAATGGAGACAAATATAATAAACCCTGGGGCAATGTGACTTGCCGTCCTCGGCTATCATTCTTATTGTCCGGGTAAATTGATCGGTGACTACCCATGATTGACCATCAACCTGGATTTATAAAAAAGATGAAACCATTCTCGATAGTACAAGAAAACATACTCTTATGCCTTGGCGTTTTTGGCGGGGTCGTTCCGAATGGTATTTTCCTCTACTATTCCGTTATCGCTCCGATCCCGCTCCAGTCGGTTTTGCTCAATCCCATTGCCATGGTTTTTGTTGCGGAGGCATTTATTTTGATGTTTTTCTTCGCTTGGCTGATTCATCACTTGCGATTGAACGCTCCGGGTTGGTTCACATTCATCATCATGTCACTGGTCGGTAGTATGGCCTTTAGCATTCCGATATTCTTATACTTAACTTCACGCAAAACACGCCGCGCTTTGGAACATGTGGCGAGGACCCCTTAAACGGCTTGTCCGTCTTGAAAATAGGTTTCTCCCTCTCAACAGGGTCCACGCACACGAAGGGGTTCCCACTAATGCATGAGCACGCCTCATCTCGCATTTAATTGTCAATCAGCAACTTAGGCCACTGGCTTTATGATTTTCTGCAATTCCTCGTGGTTTTCCGCACCTTGGGAGTCGGGCCATCCTTCTACTCATATTTATTCTTTACCGGAGTTGGCACGACGAAAGCTAAATTAAGGTTATGACACTTATGAATACCATCTACAAAACCCTGCTCGTGTTATTAGTAACTACCGTTTCTTCTTTTGCCACTGCCGTGGAAGAAACTCATGGCCCTGTTCTTTCATGGGAAGAAGTGGGGCAATATCTCACCCAAAACGAAATTGATCCCCTACCCCTGCCACAACCTGACTTAAGTCCTTTGCCATCTGGGAGTGAATCCAGTCAATATGCTGATTCGATTGCCCCCACTCCAACAGAAGTTGCCACAAAAGCGTTTATCACCTTGTTTTTAGCCCTTACAGCGGTGGGCCTCGCTTATCTGACTTTTGTGTCAGTCCGCGACTGGAACCATGCAAGAAATTTTCATCATGACCGATTCATGAGACATTAATTGCAGCAATCTTAGCTTCATCTTAATAAACCCAAGGTTAAAACCCTTGGGTTTTTTTTCTCGGAGGAAAAAGCGCCCAAACCGAGCCGAATTCCTTATGGGAATAAATTAATCCAGTAATCCGCTGACATGCATAGGACGTCTGAGCAGGGGCAGAGAAAGGAAGGCACTCTTAAGTCCTACAAAGCACTGGCGCCTTGCTGGCGATACCAATCTTCGACGCGGGGTCCAACATCACGATAAGAAAAGTCCACCTGATAGATTGGTTTAAACCCAGTTTCCATGGCTTCTTCGAATTTACCCAAATTCCAAAGGGTATCCCCTAGATTATATAAAATTTCTTTTTTAGTAGAATCCATACCTGGAATCTCACTAGCCGCCTTCTGAAATTGTGCGATGGCCATGTCCAACATACCTTTTGAAAGGAAGCATTGGCCGAGGTAATTCAAAGCCGTCAGTCGTTTGGAAGGGGCCTTGGTCGCCATCTGCAGCTCGCGCTGAGCTTCATCAAACCGACCAAGTTTTAAATAAATTTCACCTAGATCAAATCTCAACTCGTTGTTGTTAGGATACTTTCCGACCTGTTCCTCCGCCGTTTTTAACAACATTTCGTCACGTTCACTAGTGATCTGCTGAATCTCTTGTTTGTACGTGTCCACGTCAGCAGCATCGGGATAGGCCTCAATGTATTTCTGCCTTTGTTCGATCCAATCATTTGACCGGCGCACCCGGATTTCTGTCATCAACTTAGCCAACGAACTATCTATTTGGCCCGACTCGTTATAAAAGTGTTTGTAATAGCCAAGAGCGTTGTCCCAGTCCTTGATCTGAAAATAGAGGTCGGCAACCTTCCGATAATGAGTGAGGTTACCAGGCTGATTTTGAATCATTTGTTGCAAGTCCGAAATACCCTGAAGAATCTGGTCATCGGTCTTAACCAATCGTTTTTCGGCTTCAATCTTGGCAGCTTCATCCGCATTCTTCATGCTGCCTTTGTAAGTATCGTTATTATCCCAGTTCCCTTTTTCGATTGTACCCAATGCAGAAGCGTCCTTGAGCCCTTTAATGGCTTCAGTATCTGCGGCATTTATTTTTAGCAAGGCATTAAAACATGCTTCAGCCTTAGCACCGGACTTCATTGCCATATAAACGCGAGCCAGCTTATGAAGGTTATCTACGTCCAGTAAATGGGCTTCACGAAATGTTTCGTAAGCGAAAGCCGCCACCTCCTTTAGGTCCAATGCCATCGCAGCTTCAGCAAGTATGTTGGCACCTTGTTTATTATGAGGGTCCAATTCTAAAATCTTTTCAGCAACTTCCAATGATTTTTGAGGCTCTTTTTTCGATGATTTCGCGGCAAGCAAAGAAATTTTACCGGATGACATGGTTTTAACGAGTGAACTCTGGCCCTTGACTTTTTTTGTCGCTGTTGCACGCAACAACTGGCGGCCTTTTAGGAAAGCGGGTTCTTTTAAGACAACCATTTGCAAAAGTTCAATGGCATAATCGTGCTGATCTTTTTTGGCCGACTCCATAGCCCGCACAAAGATCGACTTAAGGTCTGGAGGTAGTTCCTGTTCCGTTTTTACCATCTGAGTATCCGAATATCTGCTCTCAATTTACTCCGTCCTCGCGAAGGGTCAATATTTTACTGGACTTTTGCTCTCAAAAATAACGATTACAATCGGAGTAGCGCCACTTCAATAGCCAATGACTCCTGCACGTTTGTTCGGCTTAACTTATTATTCAGGTTTTCAATCACGGTCATTTTGCGCAATGCGTCTTCTATGCTCAATTTAGCCGCACGTTCTTGGAGCACGCTTATCTGTTGTGGAAAATACAAAAACCCTCCTTGGAGGCCTTCCTTGATCATAACAATGTCGTGCTGCCACTTGTACAAAACCTTGATCAACTTTTCGACTTCCTGCTTTCGTTCCGCCGCCACTCGTGCCGCATTTTCGTCATCCACTTTATCCAAGTACTTCTTATCAGCTACATCCGCCCACTTGCTCGCGCTTGATTCCGCTTCCACACGCGCTTCGATTTCTTCCTTTTGCCCTTCGATCTCCTTCTGAAGCACCGACAGAAGTTGGTACGCGTTAAAAACAGACCCGTCCAAAGGAAATTCCACCAGTTGATCCAAAACCCGACGTTCGCAATCACTTGATAGCGCTTTGTCTGTGCCCATCGAAAAAATGAGCCGTCGGCACCGAGAAATAATAGTGGGCAACAACCTCTCCGGCTGCGTCGAAATCAGAATGAGATTCGTTTGACTCGGCGGTTCTTCCAACGTCTTTAAAAAAGCGTTCGCAGCCTCGTTCCCCAAACAGTCGGCGTCTACAATGATCCCGACCTTCGTCCGCCCAAAACTCGCTTTCTGATTTAACGTTCTTTCAAGTTCGCGGATCTGGTCGATCACAATCTTGCGCGATTTTGATTCCGGTTTTATCCAAAAAACTTCCGGATGATTCAATCCCGCAATCTGAACACACGCCCTGCACCGACCGCATGGATCTGTGAGGTTGTCAGTACAATTTAACGCCTGTGCAAGGAGCACTGCCGCCTTTTCAAGGTCGCTCCTATTTTCGCCGGTAAACAAATAAGCATGCGCAACCCGATTCTCGCGGAGGGACCGGGTCAACTGATCGACAACTGCTACTTGACTCGTAAGATCGGAAAAAGGCACAGGATTATAATAAAAGTTTTTTAACGTGATTCCAAATTTCCTCTTCGACAGCGTCCGGGCTTTTATCGCCATCAATTTGTTTGATACGTTCGGGAAACGCTTTTACGAGTTCCTTATACCCCTGTCGAACACGCTCAAAAAACTCTGTAGGCTCCTGCTCAATGCGATCTACTGCAGCACCCACAGGGCGCACGCGTTTCCGGATTCGGCTCATGCCCACCTGAGGCGAAACGTCCATATACAACGTAAGGTCCGGAATGCAGTTCCCCACGGCAAAATTGTTAATGGCAAAAACATCCTCAGCTGGTATGGCGCGGGCGATCCCTTGGTAAGCTGTGGTGGAATCCATAAACCGATCACATAGAACCACCGTGCCTTGACGGATTTCGGGCTCGATAAACTCACGGACAAGCTGTGCGCGAGAAGCTGCAAACATGAGGAGCTCAGTCTCTGGCTTCATCAGTTTTTGGGGCTTACTGTACTTCAGAAGCTCACGCAACTCCTCTCCAAGCAAAGTACCCCCGGGTTCGCGAGTGATCTTTACAATGCGTCCCGTAGTTTCCATGCGCTTGTGCAACCGCTCGATCTGAGTTGATTTCCCACAACCTTCCGAGCCTTCAAATGTAATAAATAATCCGCTCCCAGATTTCATGATGTATTACCGCATTTCGATTAAAGCCACCGCCATTGCGGCAATTCCTTCGCCGCGCCCTAAAAAACCCATCTTTTCGTTAGTAGTGGCTTTGATCCCCACCTGCCCAACAGTGACGCCGAGCGACTTAGCAATATGCTCCTTCATCGCTGGAATGTGCTTTGAAATTTTAGGCTCTTCCCCAACAAGCGAAGAATCGATATTCATCAGCGTCGCCCCTTTTTCCTTCATGACACGTGCAATTTCCTCAAGGAAAACAGTGCTGCGGATGCCTTTCCACTTGGGATCGGTATTTGGAAAATAATGGCCAATATCAACCTCCCCGAGTGCCCCAAGCACAGCGTCCGCAATGGCGTGAATTAACACGTCCGCATCGGAATGCCCATCGAGCCCTCGTTCATAAGGTATTTCTACTCCGCCCAGAATGCATTTCCGACCTTCGACCAGTTGATGCACATCATATCCTACGCCTATCCGATTCATACCCCGCAGAGGCTATCTGAATAATCCATTCATTTCAACGGTAGATCACTAAGAGTCGCATAAGTACCTGTTTTGTGAGTCGGACATCTCATTTGCAGCCTGTTCAGCGATTAATACTGGTCACTGATGTAAGTGACTTCCTGACGAAACCTTTTACGGCGACCTTCTTCAAGGAGTGTTTCCATATACGAAAGAAACTCAGCACGGAGTCCGCGGGGAAACTTGCTCTGTGTAGCTTCAAATCTATTAACAGTTTGTACGATTAGATTTTTTACGTCCGGCACACCCAACCTCATTAATATCCTTTGCACTTCTTGGAAAAAGATCAGGCTGATCGGAGCTTCATCGATGGGTCCTCGTTCGGCGAACATGGACGAATCAGTTTCCGGTCCTCCACGGAACGCATTTTCTACATCTTCCTTGGCAAAAACCGGTGCTTCTTGTTGTGGAAGGGTTGCGGCACTTTTCTTAAGTCTCTCTAAAACCGCCAAACCCATGGCGCTGACGTTTTGAGTTTTTAAAACTTCATTTACGATGCGTTCGATAAAGGTGCTTATAACATCGCCATACATGGATCTCGCACAAAGAACAGCAATGATGCATGAACTTGCAACATACCTGACGGCTACCATATCCTCAATGGTGTAATCAAAGATGAGTTCTGTTAAAGTAGGACTTCCTTCACGCTCGTGGCCGACGGTGAGGCTGATGATGTTTGCCGTGTCCTTAATCTTATCCGGAGTAAAATATTCCGGCATCTCTGCATGTGAAACTTTGCCTTGGTCATCAAACAGCAAGAATCCGCTAATTCCTTCGGGCAATTCCAAGTTAAGAATTTTTTCTGACAAGGTTAAATATAAGGATGCACTAGGTAGTCAGGTAATTACTACAGTTTGCTTAAGATATGACCATTTTCAAATTTTGCAACTCCGTTGCTCAAGGGATCCAGCATTTTATTTACTAGCGGTTTAACCACCAAAACCCGGCATTTAAATAACTGGCGAACAAAACCCATAAAAAATAGGGGACAAATAACAAATACGAAACCCTGTTTACCATTTTAAAAACGAGTGCCGTCGCCACGATAAAGAACAAGAGGACTATTATTTCTACAAGCGCCCAACCCGGGCTGCGCAAGGTAAAAAAAACGATCGACCAGAGGAGGTTTAAGGCCAACTGAAGAAAATAAAGGGTCAGTGGAATTCCAACTCGATGGGTGTGGCGTTGGACCCAGACAAGCCAAACAGAGACACTCATGGCTGCATATAAAACACCCCACACAACACCAAAACTCCATGAGGGAGGTGTCAGTGGAGGTTTTTGAAGGCCTGCATACCAAACAGGGATAGCTTCAGCCGTAAAACGTCCCCCAGCGGCGGCGACAGCAAATGTGATTCCAAAGAACACTAGAAGCATCACAAAGGAGGTGATTGAAAAATTGTGAAAAGTTTTCATTGTTGTTTGATTCAATAGAGCAATTGCAGTACCGGGTCAAACGACTTGGCCCGCAGCGAATCCACTGGCCCATGCCCATTGAAAGTTGTAACCCCCTAGCCAGCCAGTTACATCGACGGATTCCCCAATAAAAAAAAGGCCGGACACCTTACGAGCTTCCATAGTTTTCGATGATAACCCGTTGGTGTCAATTCCTCCGATGGTGACTTCCGCTTTGGTGTATCCTTCAGTGCCACACGGAGAAATGACCCATTCTTTCACGCGCTCCCCAATGCATGCTCGCTGGTCCGAGGACAGTTGATTACATGGCTTAGAAAAGCTCAACTCGTCGCCAATGGATTGGGCCAGGCGCGCGGGCATATACTGACTGAGGAAGTTTGATGGGAGCTGAGCTGACTTTGACATAGTTTCTGTCAGAGCCTTTAAGGATTGTTCGGGAATAAGATCTAAAAGAAGGGTCTCACCCGGCTTAATGTAAGAAGAAATTTGCAGAATGGCCGGGCCGCTTAACCCACGGTGCGTAAAAAGAATATTTTCACGAAATTGAGCGCCTTTCTCTTTAGATTTAACATGAGTATCGCAGGAAACTCCTGATAATTTTGCATAACTTTGAGCGTTGGTAAAAGTAAGAGGAACAAGCCCTGGGCCTGGTTCAACCATGGGGATTTCAAACTGCCGGGCCACCTCGTATGCGAATCCCGTAGCTCCCAAGTTTTTGAAGGACAAACCCCCGGAAGCTATCACAAGGCGACTACATGTCCATGTGCCCTTATGAGTGGTGATTTCAAAATTCACGCCCTGCCGTTTGACTTCTTTTATGAGGCTTCCAGTGACTATCTTTACAGAGGCGTCCAAGGCCAATCGTTCGAGCATTGCTACAATGGGCTTTGAACTCACATCGCAAAAAAGTTGACCCAACTTCTTTTCGTGGTACGGAATCGCAGCCGCTTCAACAAGCGACAGAAAATTTTGGGGGGTAAACCGCGCAAGCGCCGAGCGAGGGAAATCACTACTTCCTGAGGTCAAGTAGTTCAGGTGTGTCGTGTTTAGGTTCGTGAAATTACATCGACCTCCGCCCGAGATGAGAATCTTTTTTCCGGCCCGCTCATTGTTCTCCAGAAGAACAACTTTTCGTCCACGTTGTCCGGCTTCTATGGCACACATCAACCCTGCGGCGCCTCCGCCCACTATGATCACGTCGACGGCACCAAGGGAATTGTTATTTAAACTCATTACAATGGTTTAAATAACATAAAATGCGGCAGAAGTAAGCCGCACTTTATATGGCTGAGTGGAAGTTCAATTAATGAACAATCAACCTTTACGTTTTAAATAACGTGGAATACTTTCAATAACAGCACAATTATCAGAATGGTAAACAATCCGCCGGATGGTCCGTACCCCCAACTCCTGCTGTGTCCCCAAGTGGGAAGTGCGCCGAGCAACATTAATATTAGAACTACAAGTAGAATGGTCATAATCATGCATTATGATAAGCAGGACGTGTGCCAATCAATTTACATCAATTAACCTTTTGTTCCATATCGTTTCAATCCCTATTCAGGAGGTCATTTCCGGTACAAAACAAAGAGTTGCGCGGTGCGCATGTGTTGATTAAGGTGTGAATTCCATTAACAATCAAAACTTACACGATGCCGGAAATTTCTCCAGAATTCCAAGCAGTGATCGATACCCTTGAGGTAATGGTCATCTCTGTTGACCCTTCCCTAAATGTCTCTGTCATTAATAAGGCGGCACTGGAAAAATTCCTAAAACTCGACCCTGCTACTATCGACGCCTCATCATTTCTGGGCCAGCCTTTACAGAACATCATTCAAGACATGGCCATGCTGGATCGGATGAACGGACCTATGCAGGAGATCTTGCAAGCCGCTCGTAGTTCTTACAGAGAAGAGATGTCTTTCCACAACTCCGACCAAACGTACTACCTTGAAATCCAGGGATTCCCTTGGGTATTAAACGGGCAGATTATTGGCGTGAACCTTATGATTTCTGACCTTTTTTACGAAAAAGAATTACAAGGTCAAATTCTTCAAACAGAAGAGCTTTTCACTTTTAAAGAAGTTCTTTTGGGGGCTGCTAACGAATTGAACAACCTTCTGACCATCATTGCTTCTTACGCGATGCTCATTCTCAATCGTGAAGGGCTTGAACCCAAGATGCTCGATGAAATGACAAAAGTCAGCGAACAAACACATCGAGCCAAAGGTATTGTCGCAAACCTCCTCATGTTGGCTAAAAAACATGAGGCCTCGATTGACCGTGTCGACGTCAATGTGCAGATTCAAAAAGTCTTTGAAATGCGCCAGTACGAACTCTCCGTTAACAATTTACTCATGGAATTCGACCTGCAATCCATTCCAGAAACGGCAGGGGATCAATATCGGGTTCAACAACTCATCCTCAATTTAATTAATCATTGCATGGAATCAATCATCGCAACCAATATGACAGGGACCGTAAAGGTCAATACCTGCATGGAGGGTGATTTGATCAAGTTCACCGTTTCAGACAACGGCCCTCAGTTTCCTGAGGAGGATTTACCTCGCCTTTTTGATCCATTTTTTTCGTCCCAAAAAAGTGAACGGAAAATCAGCATGGGGCTTTCTATTTGTCGCAGAATCGTTGAAGAGCATTATGGAAAAATTAAAGTGGCCAACGTGTACCCGCGCGGGGCTGAATTTACAATTTTGCTTCCTGTGCAGGATGTATCCAATATCGACTCTTCTACACCTGAGGAAATGGTCGCTCTCAACGCTGCTGCGAATAAAGGCTCCCGCACCCGGTACAAAAAAATTATGGTCGTTGATGACGAGGAAGGCATTCGAATTGTCCTGAGTGAATTGCTTGAAGCCTTAGGTTACGAAGCCATCGTATCTGGAGACGGGCGACTTGCCCTCAGCCAGATCATCAAGGATAAACCGGATGCGATCATATCGGATATGCGTATGCCGCATGTTAACGGGAAAACCCTTTACAAAGCCGTTCAAAAAATGAACCCAAAACTTGCCGCGAATATGATGTTCATTACCGGTGATGTGGTCCGCTCTGATTCCTCAGGCTTTATTAAAGAAAATAATATTCCCCATTTAAACAAACCTTTTACGCTGAGCGACCTCGAAACTTCCCTCGACCATCTCGCGAGCACCGAAGCCGACCGTCTAAACCGTGTCGTCACTTAAATCGACTTTCGCTACTCAATAGAAATTTCTGTCGCATGCCCTCGTAATCATTGAAACTTTCCCTGTAGGTCTTCACTACGCGGACGATCCGATTGCCGCGACAGCGCCGGTTCTCCCCGCCTTTAGCTAATGCGGGTTTAGAACCGTACTCCCCTTTTTTTGAGGATGTTGAGGCACGATGTGCAATAAAAAACCCCGATCATTCTTTCGAATGAGCGGGGTTATAAACTGGCGACA
>JAWXCD010000062.1:0-23468 GCA_034440535.1 Verrucomicrobiota bacterium
GTCTTTATATGGCCTTCCCCATGTTTGCCGTCCTTACCGTAGGTAGGATGTAAATCAATACCTCCACCAATTCCGCGCTTACTGTAAGAATTCAAATGAACAGTTCCTTCAAGGTTTTTATTCAAATGCCAGTTGTACCCCACTATCGCATAAGCACCTAGTTTGCTGGAATAACCGGGTTTGATGTCAAAGGCGTTTCTTGTGTCCTTTAAAGATTTACTAAAATAAGGAAGGTAAAAAACAGGCACGTCCGCCACGTAAAAGACAACGTCCCTCATGACTACTTTATCGTCCGGAAAAACTTCTATGGTTTTAGCCTCTACACGTGTATCAGGTGATTCATAATCGCTTGGCGAAAGCAACGCCGTGGAGGCGACATATTTATTCTTTCCAGGGCCCTCTCCTGTCGGAACACTTTCAAGCTTGGAGCCAGAATAAAAAACAGCGCCCGATTTGTAAGGTCCAGGTTTGGTGATGTCATTGGCAAGGATCCCTTCGAACTTGCCTAACGTCAGTTCCTTAGTTTCGAAATTGTAAATAGCCGATGAACCATGCCACTCCTTGCCATCACGAAAAAGATAGACGTTCCCTTGAGCGTTGGCGATTTTGAGGTTTTTATCGTAGGACGCCTTGTCAGCTATTAAAAGTGTATCCTTATATTTTATAACGACATTACGTTCGCCGTGAGCCACTCCACTTTCATCATAAGACACCTGTCCGTCGGCAGTAATCACCACCGGAACACGATCGGGGCTGGCTTTATCGGCAGCAAAGAGCCCTCCTGAAGCGATGAAAACGCTTAGTGTTAAGCTATAAAGTTTTTTTCTTACCGGAAATGACATAAAAAATCGCTAAACAGCTACCATAAAGGTCAGAGGGTGCCAAGCCAAATTGAGTATTCCAGCCTCAAACGGTTGTCACGGAACTTGTTTGATAAGAAACCAGCTTAGGTTTGACCAACAACTCCTGAGATTGACGACCGTCCAAATCTACGGAGTTGAGCTGCTGATAAAGACCTTCAACGATATCACGGGGATTCACTTGCAAACTGGTAATTTCGTTCCTAAACGCATTAAGCGCAGGAGATCCCTTTGTCGTGTATGCAGCGATCTTCACATGGTTTCCAATTTCGAGCCCTTTGCGTTGGAGATATGTGGCTACACCGCGAGCCATTGTTTCTTCCAGAATGACAATACCATCTGGTGATTGGGCAAAAACTTCGTTAAACCGCACGGGATCTTGGGAATCAAGTCCTGCATAGAGTCTTTCTGCTGTGAACGTTCCAGCCTCTTCAGTAACCAAATCTTTTTCCTCAGGATTTAGGACACAGGCAGAAGTCCACTCGGGTTTATATGTTTTTCCATGTTGCTTGAGTTCAATGCAAAAATGGGTCAACAGATCCGGGTCACTTTCTTTTTCACGAGCGAAGTTAAGCGGCATAACGAGACCAATCCGTTTGCACCCTTGTGAAACAAGTGTGGTCACCGCTTGAGAAATTAAATTTTCCCAATCAATGCAAACCATCCCTGGTTCCGGCCATTGAGTGTAGCCAACGATTGATTGACCCAACAACCGGAGCCATTTCAACTGGTCTTCACTGGTTTGAAATCCAACAAGCAACCCCTTAATTCGTCCATCAGATGCTTCTAATAACAATTGTTCATGCGATGGGTTTTGTCCGATATTGCAATCCACATCAGGGACACCCACGTAATAACGAAAGGTTTCCCCTCGTTCCTTTATGTACTGCTTAAACTCGTTATGCAGAAGCTTGGGGAAATCAGATCCACCTATTTCCAAGAGTGAATTACCAAAGAGGTGAATATAAAAACGATCTTTAGCTTTGGATGAAACAAAAATACCCTTTCCAGGCTGACGTACGATCAAACCCGAATATGTAAATTCCTGAAGAACTCTATCAATGGTGGATTGAGTCACGTCATATTGGCGCACCATTTGTGAATAACTCGGCATCTGATCTCCAGGTTTGCTGTCCTGGATACGCTTTAATAAGTTGTGGCGGAGTTGCTTATATTTTGCTCCTGTTTTTTCAAAGGGCAAGTGTGAGGATAGGGGTTGCATGGGGGCAATATCTTTAAAGCAAAGAACTTTATTCAGAAATCTTTGTTTTGTTGGCTTTTGAAGGGATTATTCAGAACCCCATCACATAGTCAAGCTGTATCCTTAAAGATAACTCCCTTCATAAGGGTTTATCCGAAAGCCATTAAGATAAAATGAGCCCCTCGCTGGGGTGTAGTTTAACACTCAAAAATGTTCGGCCTTAAATTTGGTGATAAAATCCTTAAGCATCTGTAATGGCAATGGCTTGGATAAAAAATAGTATTTCTGCATCTCAACTATGCCAAGCGAACCATAATCAAGCGATCCAGACGAAAAGACAATTTGCGCCATAGGATCCGCGACTTTTATCCGCCGGGCGGCCTCCAATCCATTCATAACAGGCATTTCAAAGTCCAAAATAACCAAGTCAGGCTGAAGTTGCGCATACATCTGGACTGCCTCTTCGCCGTTACCAGCTTCACCTACTACTTCGCAACCCAAAAATTGAAACATCTCAGTCAAAACCCTACGTATATCTACGAAATCATCTACTATAAGCACTTTCATAATGTTCACAATTGGTAAGAATAATAACTATATCTGTACAGAATGTGTTATTAACTAAATTTGAATAAACCGTCAAGAGCTTTATAGTTCAGAAGGAATATCCAAGAAAGACCAAGTAATCTTGAACTTTCGACTCACTTCTTCTGCCACTCGTCTGACGCCAAAGGTCTCAGTCGCATAGTGCCCCGCATATATCACGTTAACCCCTAATTCTTGGGCCAGGCCAAAGGTCCAGTGCGGGCCTTCCCCGGTAATAAATGTGTCCAACCCAAGGCTGGCTGCTTTTGCCAGTTCTGCCCCTGCCCCACCGCTCACAATCCCAATTTTTTCACACCTTTTCGGTCCAAAGGGCATGCTCACGACACGGTGCCCACTGATCGCTTTACTCACTTGCTCAGACAATGTTTCAAAGGATATGCGACTCTTTACAAGCCTTCCTATCAATGTTCCATGCTCCTCAAAAAAAGGTTCGGACTTTGTAAAACCCAACTCCTGAGCGAGCAAAATGTTATTTCCATATTTGGCATGTGCATCCAGCGGCAAATGTGAACTGTAAACGGCAAGATTGCTTTCCTCTAAAATCTGCATTTTTTTGCGAGTGCCCTTCGTCCAAGGAACTGTCTGCATCCAAAACAGGCCATGGTGCACAATCAATAGGTCGATTTTTTGATCACGTGCCATTTCCAGCACTCCAATGTGCGAATCTACCGCGGCTCCAACCTTTAAGACTTGGCCATCGTTTTCGTATTGCAAGCCGTTATGTGCTCCAGACCAATCCTGAAATGTGTGGGGTTTTAAAAGCGTATCTAAATACTGAACAATCGTAGAGAGCTGGGCCATTTCTCATTCTAATGAATCATTCACGGCTGCCAAAGAAAAAACCAGAGGCTATTCCTGGTCCTTCAAAAACAGAGCGCAGCACCATTTACCTTTACGTATAATCCTAACGTTTTTGTAACCGCCCCTTTGAAATCGCTCTAAAACATGACCCATCTGATCGCGCATAATTCCAGAAATGAGGAGTATTCCCTTTGGCTTAACCAACTGATCAATTTGCGAATAATATTGAAGGAGGAGTCCGCTATAAAGGTTGGCGAGAACAACATCACCGGACTCGCGTTTCCATGTCGCAATGTCACCCACACTCCACTGCACTCTTTTTTCTTCACCCCATAATCCGCTATTGAGAGTTTCATTAGCCCGGGCAACCTTTATGGCCATGGGATCGAAGTCCGTTGCCACTACTTTAGGGTACCCAAGAATAAGCGCACCCAGCGCAAGTATCCCAGTCCCGGTACCTAGGTCTATGAATCGTGAATTTTTTTGGGGTGGCGAAAGTTTGACAAGTTGCCTCAGCATCATGGCTGTTGTCGGGTGTTCCCCTGTTCCAAATGCCACATCGGCGGGTATAAGTAATATGGGACGGATCGGAAATTTTTTTCGACAATAGTCGCGTTGTTTTTCGCTCGCAACCACGACTATTCGGCTTCCAATTTTCAGAGGTTCAGCACGCGGCTCCTGAGGTGACCACCAAGTCTTTCGGGCCATTCGCACAGCTTTTCCACCATGCCTTTTGACCAAGCCTTGAGCTATCTTCCAAGTCGGACAGTATACATTTAACCAAACACCGGCTTTCCCTGGAAATTCGTTCAGAACAACATTTTGAGGGTCAACTTCCTTCTCCATGGCCTGCTGCCATTCGGACGTATCTTCAGCTTTGATGCGCCGTTTCCAGCAAATAACCGGCTTCATGAGGATTAACGTTAAATAGACACGTCGGTCTGCGCGTCAATTTCTACACGTGCAAGAACAAAATCTATAACACGCGCAGCACATTCTTTAATGGAAAGTTGATCACTCGGTATGTCGAGGTCGGGTTTCTCGGGTACTTCGTATGGAGCTGAGATACCAGTGAAATCCTTCAACTCCCCAGCGCGCGCCTTTTGATAAAGCTTTTTGGGATCGCGTTTTTCACATTCGGCCAGCGGTGTACTCACATAGACTTCAATAAAATCGATACTGGCTTCTGTCATGATTTCGCGCGCGCGCGCGCGATCGCTCCGATAAGGTGAGATCAATGAAACTAAACAAATAAACCCTGTCTCGGCCAACAACTTAGCTGCTTGTGCCGTTCTGCGAATATTTTCAGATCTGTCCTCTGGAGAAAAACCTAGGTTTGAACATAAACCAAAGCGGAGATTGTCGCCGTCTAATACCGATATATGCATTCCACGAATAAAAAGCTCCTTTTCTACTTCATTGGCCACGGCTGATTTCCCCGCCCCGGACAATCCGGTCAGCCATACGACGGCCCCTTTATGGCTGTTACGCTGGATCCGGTCTTCGTAGGTAATCGTCGATTTGTTGTACGTGAGATTTGAAGGTTTGTTTTCCGCTGAGGCGATTGAGGCTGCTGGTGCACCGGTTATAATTCCACCGCCGGCTACTTCTCGTTGATCAACAATGACAAAACGCCCTGTTTCTACGATCCTATCGTAGGTATCCAATGCGACAGGCACACGTGTCTTTATCGTGACTTCAGCGACATCGTTTTTTGCAATTTCTAATTTGCTCGTCGATGTGCTCAGGTTCGAAGCATCAATTACTTTGTGAATTGCTAAAACTTCCCCTTCGAATTCCTGTGAGGTTAACTTGATTTTATATTTCTTGCCTATGCTCAGGGGAAGACGACCCATCCAGAACAGCTTTGCTTCAAACTGAGTCGTGGCATAACTGCTCGTACCCTCATGCATGGCGACATCTCCACGCTCAACAAAAATTTGTTCCGTTAGAGTGATGCCTATGGACTCACCTGCAACAGCCTTGTCAGTGGAAGGGGAATTCCATCGTTCAATGGTTTTAACCACACTGGTTTTGTGTCCGGGGGCAAACACCAACTTGTCCCCTACTTTCACTGTGCCGGACTCAACTCGTCCTGCCAATATTCGACGATGATCAAATCGATAAACATCCTGGAGCGGGAGCCTCAAGGGCAGGTTATCGGGTGCTACTGGTAATGAAAAATCGTCCAGCATATCGAGGACTGTTTTTCCCGTGTACCAGTCGGTTTGTTTACTCTTATGAGCGACATTCAAACCTTCTCGTGCGGCGATGGGAATAAAGGTTATGGGCTCAACTCCAATTTGTTTGAGGAAAGCACGGTATTCGGCCTCAATGGTATTAAAGACATCGGCACTGTAATCCACTAAATCCATTTTATTGACCAACACCACGACTTGTTTAATCCCTAGCAAACTTAACAAATACCCGTGGCGTCTCGATTGTTCCTGGACTCCCTCGTTAGCGGCAATCAATAGAAATGCGGCATCCGCACTTGCAGCCCCGGTGATCATGTTCTTCAGAAACTCTTTATGACCGGGCGCATCGATAATGACGTATTGACGCTTTTTCGTCCGGAACCAAATTTGAGCGGTGTCCACCGTGATGTTCTGATCGCGCTCGGCTTGAAGCGAATCCATCAGGTTTGCAAATTCAAAGGGAACCCCTCTTTTTTTTGCAATATCTACCAACTGTTCATACTTGCCGTCGGGTAAAGTGTCGGTGTCGTAAAAAAGCCGACCTATGAATGTCGATTTCCCGTGGTCAACGTGACCAACAATAACAATTTTTAACTGTTCCAATATTTCGTGAGTATTCATTTTCTATTCGGTCCACTTAAATTTTACATGTAACCATCACGCCGCAGTTTTTCGAAAGCATCTTCGCTTTCCTTGTCTTGTGCGCGGCCTGACCGTTCGGATGTTTTGCAGGTTTTCAATTCTTCGATAATTTCGCGAACGTTACTCGCCTTCGATTTGATCGGAAAGGTACATGGAGCGCAGCCAATAGACCGATACCGTTCGCCCTTTTCGTTCGCAAAATAAAGGTCAATGATGGGCATGTTTTCGCGCTCGATATATTCCCAAATGTTCAGTTCAGTCCAATGCAACAACGGATGGACCCTAATATGCGCCCCAGGAGCAAAGTCCGTGTTAAACTGATCCCACAATTCAGGAGGCTGATCTTCGACGTTCCATTCCATGTTCTTATCACGGGGCGAAAAATAGCGTTCCTTGGCACGGGTAGGTTCCTCATCGCGGCGTACTCCCACGATCACACCATTATAATTCTTCTCTTCGAGTAAGGCTTTTAACCCATCTTTCTTTAATGCGCCGCAGCATTCCACGCGAGTGGCTTTCCCTGCGGGGAATGTGTTGCCTGACTCGAGTGCCTTTTTATTCTGACCTACCACCATGGTGAGGTTCCATTCGCGCGCGACCCGATCACGGTATTCGATCATCGACGGGATTTTGTAGCTGGTATCGATATGCACCAAAGGAAATGGAACATGACCAAAAAAGGCTTTGCGAGCTAACCACAAGAGGACCGTCGAATCTTTTCCGATACTCCACAACATGGCAAGGTTTTCAAATTTATGAAAAGCCTCGCGTATTATGTATATACTCTGGTTCTCAAGTTCTACGAGGTGTTCGTGCATAATTTATTTTGTTTCTGATGAAGTTTTTTTAAGGGCCATAAAAGTATGGATGCCGCATTCCGTTTTATTAAACCCTGTCCAACGCCCTGCCCGCTCATTTTCACCTTGTCCCACGGGACGTGTGCATGGCCAGCACCCAATACTCGCGTACCCTTTATCGTGCAAAGGATTGTATGGGATTTGTTCGCGCCGGATGTAATCCCACACTTCTTCCTTCTTCCAAAGGACCATGGGGTTCACTTTCAAAATGTCCTTATTGAAAATGGGATCAAACTCGTACAGCTCGAAGTAGTTCACATCTGCACGCGAATCCGCCTGATTCCGCCTCAACCCAGTAATCCATGCGTCGACTCCTGCAAGCTTCCTCTTCAAGGGTTCAACCTTACGCATGTAACAGCATGAGTCAGGGTTCGTCTCGAACAGTTTCGGCCCGTGCTGTGCGTCTTGTTCGGCTACGGTTATTTCAGGTTGTAACACTTCTAGGGTGATTTGATAGCGATCTTCAATCCGCTTTTTAAGCTCCAAGGTTTCTGGAAAAAGATAACCGGTATCCAAGGTAAAAACTGAGAATTTATATCCTGCTTTATACGCCAAATCGATCATGACAAGACCTGCTCCCTGAAAGCTGGTGCCAATTTGCGCTTTTTCACCCATCTGTTGCCATGTCCAAGCCAGTACGTCTTCCGTTTTCTTGGCGGCAAATTCGTGGTTTAATTTATCAATTTCGCTGGCAGTTAAAAGCATGTGCTAACCTTCGATGGTATTAATTTCCACAGGCTCAACTTGAACCCCTTCAGATTCTAACCAGAGGACACTCTTCTTAATCTCCTCGCGGTCACCGGTTAGTTCGAGAGCAATGATCCCCACTTCCTTAGTCACGCTTGCTTGTTTAAGATTAAAAACGAGTTTGAATTTCTGACCGAGTTCCCAGATTAAAGGTTTTTTCGTCAGTTCCGCCGAGTAAGTGAGCCAATAACGTTGTGTTTCTGTCGCCATAAAGAGGTGACAAGGTATCACACTTCGCTCGAGAGAGAAGCATCTCCCTCACGATATACTCAAATTCTCTAGTAACCTACTTTACTTTGCAGGAGTTAAGGGCGTGTGCCTACATAAACATTAGGGAAACTCGTTGTTCCCGTCACTGTGGAGTTATTCGCCGAATTCGAGGAATCAAATGCTACGCCCCCATATCGGACGCCAGAAGTAAAATTAACCTTACCCGGTTGTGCAGCGGCACCCGTATTGGAGAAGGGCGCTAATGTTCCTAGCGCAGAATACAAAAACACCTTGGACCCTGCTGGGAAGTTTATATTCTGCAATACAATGGTGGCCGCTTCCATGCGAATAGAGTCCATACCGGAAACAAATCCGATATTCTGAAAATCCAATACTCCTTTTGCGGTAAAGCTTACGGTCCGAGCGTTCACAAGTCCGTTGCGAAAATTGAAACTGCTCCGCGATACAAAGTCCATTGACCCGCCTACGTCCCTAAACGCCACATTATCAATGTTCAGGAGCGACGAATCAAAAACCACGTGCCCACCTGGAAAATCGAAAAGGGAATTCGATGCGAAATAAATCCGTTCAAGCGAATCAAAAATCAAACGCCCGTTGTACCCGCTCACTTGTAATCCTTGTGTGAAAACTATATTTTCAAGACTAAAAAAACCGAAGTCGGTATCGGTAGTGAAACTAAGATCAATCAGGTCCGTATCGAATACAATATTCTTAGCTGCTACGGCTGTTAGCGTTTTCCCTGGTATAAATCGATCCGCAAAGAAATTTTTAAAGACGTATCGTCGGTCAAGCTGACTGGTGCGAATGATAAGGTTTTCGGCCAACGACGCCGATTCAGTGATCTGCCCGAACTTGCTTTCACGGGTATTCGGATCAATCACCTGAAATCCTTTGGAATCTTTTGCGTCACCAACCATCATCGTGGTGGCTTCTGCTTTCCCCTTAGCAATGGATTTTTCCTGCTTATTTTCAGCCTGTGCAATTTTTTGTTGGGACGCCAATTGATTCTTAAAATTGCCAACGAGCCCTGACCCTTCCACCTGCTTTGAAAGGCGAAACTCGATAGGCGTAGGAATCGATGTCATCCCTGGAACAATAAAAGTCATTTGACCTTCTTTGAGAGTCATTGATCGACCGCCGGCTAACATGATGCGCGCTTTGCCTTCAAGGACCAACGTCTTGAACCCGCCGTTACTTGTTGTCGCGACAATGATGGTCGTTCCAAGTACCGACGCTGTTGCTGACTTTGAGTTGACTGTTCCCCCACCCTTACCCGTGGGTGAATGAAAAAGAATACTCCCTTTTTCCAAATTTATTCCACGGCCTTCATTTTGAAATGAAAAAACCGTATTAGCCCCAACCCGAGTGATGGTCCCATCCCCCGCCTTTAATTCCGCCCTAGATCCTGCTCCTGTTTGAATCAAGTCCGGCGCTCTAAAAATATCACTTTTCCGTGCAGGTTGAGTTGTGCCGGTCGACCCCACCACGTTCACCGCGTTTACGACCTCAACGAAAGATGATTCCGTGAGCGGTTGAACAGCTTCAAGGCCACATGAAAATACTAATAAAAGGGCGAGCGTGGATATAAGTTTCATCGTCACCTCATATACCACAGAATGTTTACGACGCAAACAGAATGGTATCAACCGCAGATGAGCACAGATTCACGCAGATTCAGGAGAAGAAGCACAGACAGGCTAATTTTTAATATTAATCTGCGGTTCTATACGTCCCCCCTTATTTATTAGAAGTGCGAAAATTTTTTACTTGGTTAATCATTCGTCCCGCACGATTCTTGCTTACACGTAGGTCGATGCCTACAACACCAACTAAGCCGACCCTACCTGAAGTACCTGTTCGTCCCCCTGGGATGCAATGGAAGCATTGGCTTCTTTATCTATTCGTTATTATTTTACTTATGTCCGTCTGGCAAGAAGTCGTTGCACATTGGCTCGTTCAAACGGTTCCTTATAGCGATTTTAAACAACACATTGTCCGAGGGGAAGTAACAGAGGCTTCGGTTCGGGAAACGGAGGTCACGGGGACTTTCATAATGAAACCCCCCTTGCTACCCACAGCTCGCGCTTACAAAAAAGCACCGGGTAGCGCCGAGAATCAGGTGTATTTCAGGACAGTTCGTGTTGAAGACCCAAAACTCGTCGATGAACTTATCGCTTCGAAGGTCAAGTTTACGGGTGTCCGTCCGGGGTTCGCCGCACAATTTTTATTTGCATGGATCATTCCGCTCGTCCTCATGTTTGTACTTTGGCAATTCCTTGGGAACAGACTTAAAACGGCAAGCGAATCCATTTTCACACTTGGCAAAAGCCGGGCAAAACTGGTTGCCGACGAAGAAACGGGCGTCACTTTTAACGATGTTGCGGGGTGCGACGAAGGAAAGTTTGAACTACAGGAAGTCGTCGATTTCTTAAAAAACCCCGATCGCTACGAAAAGTTGGGTGCAAAAATCCCCAAAGGCGTTCTTCTGGTCGGACCTCCAGGCACCGGCAAAACCTTGCTTGCTCGCGCGGTAGCCGGCGAAGCGAAGGTCCCTTTCTTTTCAATAAGCGGTAGTGACTTTGTGGAAATGTTTGTGGGCGTAGGTGCCGCGCGAGTGAGGGACTTGTTCCAACAGGCCAAAAAACAAAGTCCCTGCATCATTTTTATCGACGAAATAGATGCCATTGGCCGCCAACGCGGTGTGCATATGGGCGCCGTGAATGACGAGCGAGAACAAACCTTAAATCAGTTGTTAGTCGAAATGGATGGATTCGCCCCCAACGCTGGGATCATTCTGCTGGCAGCAACCAACCGACCGGATGTCCTTGATAAAGCTTTATTACGCCCAGGCCGTTTTGACAGACAAGTGATTATTGACGCCCCTGATATTGACGGACGCGAAGCTATATTGAAAGTGCACTCGAAGGGCAAGCCACTGAGTGAAGATGTGAACTTCCACAAAATAGCTCAAGGCACTCCAGGATTCTCCGGCGCTGATCTGGCCAATGCCGTTAACGAAGCGGCTCTTCTAGCGGCACGTCGAGGGGCATCAGTTATCGCTCAAAGCGATATGGACGATGCCGTTGAGAAGGTGGTTGCTGGCCCGGAACGTAAGAGCCGGAGGTTAACTCCTGAACTGAAACGACGTGTCGCTTTCCACGAGGTGGGCCACGCTTTGGTCGCCGCTTTTTCGAAGACTTCCGATCCCGTCCACAAAATCAGTGTGATTCCCCGCGGTCGCGCAGCCTTGGGGTACACCCTTCAGATTCCACTTGAAGATCAATTTCTTATGACTACTTCGGAATTGCTCGACCGGATATCGGGGCTTCTGGGTGGACGCGCCGCTGAGGAAATTATTTTCGGTGAAGTGAGTACGGGAGCACAAAATGATTTAGAAAGAGCGACCTCGTTCGCCCGTCAAATGGTTGCCATGTATGGGATGAGCGACAAGGTGGGCCTCACCCATTATGCACAGAAACAGGTTATTCCTGGATCTATGGATCACGGCCAAATCCAGAACGAATGTTCGGAACGCACGGCTGAGCAAATTGATCAGGAGGTCAAATCGATCCTCGACAAGTGCTACGCCGACTCAAAAACACTCCTGCTCCAACACAAAGACAAACTTCATTACGTTTCAGAAGAGCTTCTAAAATCCGAAACTCTTGATGGCTCAACCTTCTACCGCCTGCTCGACCTCCCTGCCCCGCAACATAATAGAACTGACGCCGCTTAATCGTGCCAGACTAAGGCTGATCCGATATCTCGAGTTTAACTTTTTTGGCAGATTCTTTGGCTCGTGAGCGGGCTTGCTCGATCGTGTCGGCGTTGGCAATGACGACACCGAGACGACGGTTCACCCGTGAATTGGGTTTACCGAATAGACGCAGTTGAGTTTCAGGGATGCTCAGTGCTTCGTCCAGATGACGATAAAGAATCGATTGGCCCGCTTTGTCAGCGAGAATGACAGCACTTGCCGCAGGGCGAAGAACTCTAATCTCGGGAACAGGCAAACCCAAGAGCGCACGCGCGTGAATAGCGAATTCGCTCATGTTTTGTGAGCCCAAAGTGACAAGACCCGTGTCATGAGGCCTGGGTGACACCTCGCTAAACCAAACGTCATCACCTTTAACAAAAAGTTCCACACCGAA
Source organism: Verrucomicrobiota bacterium (assembly GCA_034440535.1). Classification (GTDB taxonomy): domain Bacteria; phylum Verrucomicrobiota; class Verrucomicrobiia; order JAWXBN01; family JAWXCD01; genus JAWXCD01. The sequence goes on from JAWXCD010000062.1 coordinate 12,295, forward strand.
CAGGCCAAAACCACCGAGTGCTTTGACGACTTTGCTTGATATTTCCTGCGCTTTAGCAAGAGCCTTTTCGGTCATCGGATGAGGTTGCCAGCTCTCTCGGTAGTCACCATGAATTTGGATATGACCAATCGGAGGGCAGAACTGGATTCCATTGCTCGCAGAAACAGTCAGTAATGTAATTTCATAATCGAATTGAACCGTGCTCTCAACGATAACATGATGTTGTTTCGTGCGCCCCCCCAATAGGGCATAATCCCAAGCATCCGCGATTTCGGATTCGTGTTTAATAAACGATTGGCCTTTGCCGCTTGAACTCATGATCGGTTTAACGAAGCAAGGCAGACCGATACGTTTAACTGCCGCTTGAAACTCTTCAAGCGTTCGGGCAAATTCGTATTTGCTTGTTGGAAGATTTAATTCCTCCGCAACAAGTCGTCGTATCCCCTCACGGTTCATCGTTAACCTCGCCGCGCGGGCGGTAGGAATGACTTTCTGTCCTTTTTGCTCAAGCTCTTCGAGCATTGCAGTATTAATAGCCTCGACCTCCGGGACAACGTAATCAGGTTTTTCCGCTTCGATGACGAATTTTACGGCATCACCGTCGAGCATATCGATGACATGATGCCGGTGGGCGACTTGATGAGCAGGAGCGGCGCCGTAACTATCGACCGCGATTGTTTCGATGCCAAGTCGCTGGAGTTCGATGACGACCTCTTTACCGAGTTCGCCACTGCCCATGAGCATGACTTTAGTTGCATTTGATTTTAAAGGGGTGCCCCAAGAGACTGACATGCAAAGCATACAAAGCCGCGTGAAGGACGGCGGCAAGGCAAAAAGCCAAATACTGGCATTTTCGTACTAAAGACCAGCGCCTCTAAATTTGTGAAGAAGGGAGATTAACCCCCTACTTCGGCGCGTGCTTCAGCAGCCAAAGGAGTGCTAAGGTAACGTTCGCCCGTGGAGCAAGCGATTGTAACAATAAGCTTGCCCTTGTTTTCGGGGCGCTTAGCGACTTCGATTGCGGCATGGACGTTGGCGCCCGTGCTAATACCGACGAGAAGACCCTCTTCACGGGCTAAACGTCTGGCCATGGCAAAAGCTTCGTCGTTAGTGACCGTAACCACCTCATCAACTATTTTAAGGTGAAGATTATCAGGAACAAACCCAGCGCCTGTCCCTTGGATTTTATGAGGCCCCGGTTTAACAGGTTCACCCTTCATGGTTTGAGAAATAACGGGCGAATCTTTAGGTTCAACGGCAATGGCTTGGAAACTTGCCTTACGAGGTTTGATCACCTCAGCGCAACCCGTAAGTGTTCCGCCTGTACCCACAGAGGCCACGAGTATGTCGATTTTTCCATCAGTATCTTTCCAAAGTTCTTCTGCGGTCGTTTTTTGGTGAATATCGACATTCGCTTGATTTTTAAACTGCTGAGGAATCCAAGAGTTAGGCATCTCTTTGTGAAGTGCTTCAGCGCGTGCAATAGCCCCTTTCATTCCTTCTGCAGCGGGAGTCAGAACAAGCTTTGCGCCGAGCATGGATAACAAAACCCTGCGTTCAATCGACATCGTTTCGGGCATTGTCAGAATCATTTGATACCCTTTAGCTGCCGCCACAAATGCTAAAGCGATACCCGTATTCCCGGACGTGGGTTCAATAATAACTGTGTCCTGTTTGAGGATTCCCCTTTTTTCGGCTTCATCGATCATGGCCGCGCCGATACGATCTTTGACGCTCCCTAGTGGATTAAAAAATTCACATTTTAATGCAATCGTTGCCTCAAGACCTGCGGTGACCTTATTAAGGCGGACAAGAGGAGTGTTGCCGATAGTTTCGATAATGTTGTTATAAATTCCCATAAAACTCCGTTGTTAAATTACAAAAAAACGCTGTCGGACATTTAGAGGAAATACAAAAACGCCACAAGGCAAAATTCCATGGTGTGCAGCAAAATTATTGAGTTGAACCCAATGACAATAGAAAACTAACAATTCTAAATCCCAAACAAACGGCACCTAATCCGATGAAGACACTGAGCGTGATATAGAGGGCTGGGGCCAAATATTCGCCACTTCGTAAAAAATTAAATGTTTCCAAACCAAACGCGGAAAACGTGGTGAATCCCCCTAAAACTCCCGTGACCAAGAAAAGCCGAGCAGGAGTTGAAACCCATCCGGTTTTTTCAATTAATGCGGTCAGTACCCCTATCGCAAGGCAGCCGAGAATGTTGACGAAAAATGTCCCTAGCGGAAATTTTAATTGAGCGGCCCAAAGTTCGAACCCTCGTGTTGAGAGGTGCCGTAAAGCAGAACCAATAAAGCCGCCTAATCCTACCCACAATAAATCTTTCATGGAGTCCATCTTTTCCGATTTTCTCCCGCTTACCAGATAAAACTGTGTGAAAGGGCTGGAGCCATTCCGCTCCCAATTACGGAATAGTAGCCGGAGTTGGCTCAGAGACAGGGGCAGAAGTCGCCGCTGGAACCGGTCGATTGGATTTATAGTAGGATAGAATTCCCTCCGTGACACTATCAGCGTACTCCCGGTAGATGCTTTTCACATTGCGCCCGTTCACTTCTTTCGAACCTTCGTAATCACCTAATTGGATTCTTTCATAAACCTCCTGATTATTCATCACGTAAGGTTCCAAGTAAACCACGGGGCAATGGTAAAGTCGATTTGCTAGAAGGTTGCGCTGGTACAAATAATCGTTATCGCCAATTTTTCGACCTGAACCTGTACCCCGATACAAATACGGTGGTAAATCCATGGCCCGTTTCATGGTGATCGCCAACGATTCGGAGAGGCGCAGCTCCTCCGCATAAGTCTGATTGAGCAATTTCACAATCATATCAAACCTGATGTCATCATAACTTAACTCGTCGTACGAATAGTTGCCGTTGATGAGGAGGTGGAGATGATTTTTGTCGATCAACGCGGGTTTATTTGGGTCACCCCATTCTTCTGCATTAAAATGCAGGCAGACTGCGAGATCGGGTTTTAGATCGGTATTTACTTTAACGGCGCGGGTTCGGATTTCACTGACCCTGTAAAAAAGAAGTTCGCTCATCCATTGGACAGAAAATTGTTTGGTGGGACTATGTGGGTCAGTGTACGCATTGCGGATATCTCGGTCCTGCACTCCCCTGTTGCGCAGTTCCGTTCTGGCGCCTTTCCGGAGTGTCTGTGGTCTTTCAGTTGTCACCGGACTTTGTTGAGAACGCACGTACACCACTGTGGCGCCCCAAATGGAAAGTTTTTTCTCCAACAACCGAGCCACGTATAAAACCATGTCCCCTTCCATGACAGGCTTTCCGTCCCCAATCCTGTACCAGCGCTCCTCCATTTTTGCCCACTTTCCACCTAAATGGCCGGGGTCGAGGGCGATGGTCACATTCTTCAGTGGAAGGTCAGGTGGGGCTACCTCGCGCGCACTTGCAGGTTTCCAATAAGCCGGGGATGGCTTTAAATCGGCACCGGACCCAAATTTAAGAACATACACATCAGGTTTGCCAAACACCTTTACAATTTTAGCCTGATCCTCCTCGATTTGGATTAATGAACCCACGCCTCCGTCACTCTCGTAGACCCCTTTTAATAAATCCAGAAATGCTTCACGCGTAATGGTATTTTGGAACGCGTCGAGTTGTGTCCAATCCGGGGATTGCGCCAGGGCACTTAACTTTTGGGCGTGCACAAAACCGGATAATAAACACAGGGCTGCAAAGGTTATATGAACCAGTATTAGAATTTTGAGTCGGAGCATTCCTGATTATTGTTTTTGTGGTTCAAAGATTGTGAATTTAGCTATACCCCACTTCTGCAACAAGAACTGGGCCAATGTTTTCAATATTCCAAGTCCGTACAGGGAACTGTTCCAAAAATTAATACTCGAGGCTTCTTTAAAATAACGACAGGGAACGGGAACTTCACCTATGTTAAACCCAAAATAAACCACTTGAATGAGCATCTGCGCGTCAAACGTAAAATTATCACTGTTCTTGTGGTAATCGATTTTCTCAAGTACGGCCCGACTGTATGCGCGGTAGCCTGTGTGGTATTCTGTCAGACATAACCCGAGGACCATGTTTTCAATCATGGTAAGGATTCGATTCGCAATGTATTTGTAAATTGGCATTCCGCTTGATAAACATTCCCGGCGCGTACGGACCCGCGACCCTAACATCACGTCGCACACACCTTTTTCTATAAACCCAATGATAAACGAAGCCAATCGACTGTCATATTGATAGTCGGGATGGATCATAATCACTATATCAGCCCCGTGCGCGAGAGCAGTGTCGTAACATGTTTTTTGATTCCCTCCGTACCCCTTATTTTTTGCGTGGCGTATGACGGTAAGTCCCAATCTTTCTGCAATCTCGACTGTTTTATCTTTGCTACTGTCGTCAACGACAATGATTTCGTCAGCCAAGCCTGGGGGAATGTCTAATACGGTTCGTTCTAAGGTAAGCTCGGCATTGTAGGCGGGCATGACGACGATGACTTTTTTCTTCATAGGGACGAAGGGACTCATTTCTTTCTAAGGATTCACACTTTATTATTCACGCACTAAAATGAGAAAAGTTTCTTCGTGTATGTCCTGCATGATGGCGACTCACTCAGTGCGTATTTGAAAAACGCTTGCCAACAAACATAATTGCCAGCATTTTTCAGCGCCTTAGAAGGTATCACCATATGAAAACACCCCCTTCAATCACTGAAACTCCGGCCTCACTCGGATATAGTATGCCCGCTGAATGGGAACCCCATCAGGCGACTTGGCTTTCTTGGCCACGTAAGGATGGCATTAGTTTTCCGGATAAATTTGAACCGGTGCCTGCTTATTGGGTAAAAATGTGCGAGCTGCTGAGTCAATTCGAAGAAGTGCACATCAACGTTTTTGATGACGAACACGAGAACGAGGTCTCCGGCCATTTATCAGCCGCAAATCTTCCATTCCAAAAATCAGCGGTTGAAACGAAAAAGCCTGTGCGGATTTTTCTGCACCAGTTTCCTGCTTATGAACCTTGGTGCCGCGATCACGGCCCGATTTTTGTCACGCGCGAAGGCGTTACGGGCCGGGAAATGGCCGTGGTTGATTGGGGATATAACGCGTGGGGCGGAAAGTATCCTCCTTACGATCTCGACGATGCGGTGCCTCAGCATGTGGCAAAGTATTTGAAATTGCCTTTATTTTCTCCGGGTATTGTCATGGAGGGTGGGTCAATCGAAGTGAACGGAGCAGGCTGCCTCCTGACGACAACAGCCTGTTTGCTGAACAAAAACCGGAACCCAGGGCTCACCCAAGTTCAGATCGAGCAATTCCTGAAGGACTACCTAGGCGTCAAAAAGATTTTATGGATCGACCATGGTATTGTTGGTGACGACACGGATGGGCACATTGATGACATCACGCGGTTCGTTTCTCCGACCACATTGGTGACCGCCTTAGAATACGATTCAAAGGACGAGAATTATCAGCCGTTGATGGAAAATTACGAAACGCTTTTGCAGATGACAGATGCCGAGGGACGTCCTTTTCGAGTCGTGACCCTGCCCATGCCTGAAGCGATTCATCACGAAGGCCAACGATTGCCCGCGAGTTATGCCAATTTTTATATGGCCAATAACCTTGTGTTGGTGCCGACCTTTAATAGTCAATTCGATGGAGAAGCATTACTCACACTCCGCGAAGTGTTTCCAGATCGAAAAGTGGTGGGCATTGATAGCCGCGACCTCATTTGGGGTCTTGGTGCTTTTCATTGTGTGACGCAACAACAGCCGGCGATATAATCGTTTAACGATCCGACTGGGTAGGCCCGGCGCAATCCGAGCATTACCTGGACATAAGGAATCAACGTCCCCCACCCTTGAGGAGACAGTTATTTTGGAATTGCCATTACAGCCGTAACGTTTAGCAGTCTTGGAATCATATGAGCCCCAAGAAAACTGCCCCCGAACTAAAGTTATTCACCTTCAACTTTTATTTAAACACTAATCCTAAAACGAAAAAAGAATGGAAGTTTGAAGAAGGTCTCGCTTACGCCAAGGCGATGGGTTTTAAGGCGATCGCCATTTGGGATTCGAATTTAGTAGGACCTATTCATGCTGCTGGCCTTGAAACAATGTCTTACATTGATGCCAACGATAAAACATACAAACTTTCTCTCTGTCGCGCTAAGACGATGCAACCTTCCCGAGTGAACGTACAATTGTGGGATCATGACACCCCACCTAAAGTTGCTGTCGAAACATGGATTAAGATGGCTGAGCTGGCCCCGCATCTGGATTTGAATATTGATCTCGAAGTTCATCGGGATACCTGCACAGAAACACCTGAGAAGACCTACGAAATTGCCGAGCTCTATAAACAGAAAACGGGCAAGGATATCATGATGTGTTTCGATTTTTCGCACATTGCTTTGGTCAAGCATTTGAACCCTCCTTATGCGGAGCGTTTGCTGACACACCCGCGCCTCATTCAAAAAGCGCGACAACTCCATTTCCGTTCATTTAACGGACATCATTGCCAAGTGCCTATCCTCGATGGAAAAGGAAACCTGACGATTGAAGCGCAACAATACATTGAATTTGTGGACGAACTCCTGAAATGCTGGTTGCGCGGGGCAAAGGGCGGGGAAACGCTTTATGTGAACCCTGAACAGTTGCCTGGACCGGGTTACGGGCTTTCAACATTTAACGATATCTGGATGGATGTTCTGGCCTTAAAGGACGAAATTCTGCGACTGTGGGCTAAGAACATCAAATTGTGGCAAGCTGGGAAACTATAATTTCCCAGAAATGGTGGACCCGCCCGGGTTCGAACCGGGGACAAATTGATTAAGAGTCAACTGCTCTACCAACTGAGCTACGAGTCCATTTTGGGAAGCGAAAATAAACCGCTTTTCCAAGATTTGGTCAAGTGGCGAATTCCTTTTATTACTTAATGAGGAGTTGCTTTTTCGGCGCCCAGACCGGTTTCCGCGCGAACGTGAAGCTCCATGAATTTCTCTTCGGCATCCTCTTCTGGTTTGGACAAGATTGTCCCTAAATAAGCACCAAGGAACCCAAGGGGGATACTGATTAAACCAGGGTTTGTCAGCGGGAAAAGTGGATCCATTTGAATGAAATGTTTGGGTGTCGTACCCATAATGCTAGGACTGATACAGATCAATGCTATGGACGAGATGAGTCCGACGGCCATGCCGGTCACTGCGCCCACGGTGTTAAACCTTTTCCAGAAGATTGAAAAAAGAATGACGGGTAGGTTTCCCGAAGCGGCCACAGCGAAGGCGAGGCCTACGAGGAACGCGACGTTAATTTTATCGCCCAAAAGGATAGCCGCCAAAATAGATATCGCACCCACGACCAAGGCCGTGATTCGAGCGACACGCACTTCGTTTTTGGGGTCGCTTGGGGACTTATGTTTAATGACATTTGTCCACACATCATGAGCGAATGAAGTGGACGCGCTGATGGTGAGTCCTGCCACAACAGCGAGGATCGTTGCAAAAGCAATTGCCGCAATGAACGCAAAGAAAATATCGCCACCCAAAGCTTGGGCAAGGAGGGGCGCGCTCATGTTCTCGTTTGGTTTTCCATCCACAAGAATATTGTCCTGACCCACAATGGTTGCAGCTCCGAATCCAAGGAATGTCGTCAGAATGTAGAAAACCCCGATAATGAGCATGGCCCAAACAACACTGTGCCTCGCTGTCTTTGCATCGGGTACGGTATAAAATCTGACGAGTACATGCGGTAGTCCTGCGGTCCCTAAAACGAGTGCAAGGCTTAGGGAAATTAAATCAATATGGCCCCAAGGCGGCATAAACTTTCGACCGGGCTCCAAAAAGTCAGCGGTTACGGCAGCCCCTGTTTTGTCCGTATACGATACCTTTGAGACACTTTCAAAAAATTGGCCAAGGTCGAAAGCGAAGTGTTTGAGCACAAGAAAGCTCAATAAAAAAGTCCCCACCAAAAGCAGAACTGCCTTGATAATTTGCACCCATGTCGTGGCGAGCATTCCACCGAATACAACGTAAACGACCATCAATATTCCAATTCCTGTGACGGCCATTGGATACGATATCCCCGTCCCTTTTAACAACAAGGCCACCAAGGTTCCGGCACCAACCATCTGGGCTATCATATAAAAAGTACTGACTGTCAGCGTGCTAAAGGATGCCATGGCCCGCACGGGTCGTGGTCTCATACGGTATGCGAGTAGGTCGGCCATTGTGTATTTTCCGGCGTTCCGAAGGGGTTCAGCAACCAGAAACAGCACGGTCAGGTAAGCCATAAGAAAACCCACGGAATACATAAACCCATCAAACCCGTAAAAGGCGATCATGCCTGCTATCCCTAAAAACGATGCTGCGCTCATGTAATCACCTGCGACGGCTAATCCATTTTGCCAGGCGGTAATTGACCGGTTGGCAGCGAAGAATCCCGATGCCCCAGATGTTTTACGTGCGGCCCAATAGGTGATCACGAGCGTCACCGCCACGAATGCAAAAAACATGGCTATAGTGGTTAACGAGGCCCTTGACATTCCTTCAGATACGACAGCGATGTTCATTATTTAGCTCCAAGTGAAGAGTGAAATTTCTCGATGATGTGCTGTGACTGTTTATCGAATTTCCGCGATTCGTACACGTAGAGAAAGGCGAGTAACCAAGCTACAAAGAATTGGGACAGTGCGAACAGGTACGCGATATTGACATACCCCACCTTGTGTTTCATGAGATCTGGGCAGAAGGCCACAAGTACGGGAAGGGCTAAAAAATAGAGCATAAAGAAGATGGTGGCCGGAATGATGACCTTCCTTTTGTGCAGGCACAAAGCTTTAAACTCAGCCGACTCCGCTATTTGTTTCCATTCAACTTTTTGTCCATCATTCATCATGACCTTGTTTTAGGGGATTGTTGCTTTTGTTGGAAGACCGAAGTTTGGGGAGGTTGGGGTGTTTAATTCCCTAAATCGAGGACGATTCGGAATCCTCGACTGGTCGTGCGAAAATCGGAGGGCGAAAAGATCCGGCGGCTGGTCACCCAAGAAGTGGAATCTTCCGTGTTCCAAGAAGCTCCGCGTAATACATAATGGAAATGCTTGTCACTATACCTTTCGTCGCACCATTCCCACACGTTGCCGCCCATGTCGTAAATACCATATTGATTCGGTGCAAACGTCCCCACAGGTGATGTCCGCGCGTATCCGTCACGGTACCCGTTTGTGTCCACCCAACCGCTCGGCCAATCATCGTCATGGGCTTCTAGTCCGGCATAGTTTCCAGCGTTCTCTGGCGGCGGCCAATCCCCTCCCCATGGGTATTCGTTTTTTATTTTGTCATCTTTTTCTTGAGGTGTGCGCCCGTTTTCGAACTTTAACCCTGCTGCGGCACTCCACTCGGAATCACTTGGCAAACGGTAACTTTGGTGAGCAGCAAGAATCCCGGCTGTTTGCTCTTTGGCACTTAACCATCTGCAAAAAGCTAAGGCATCGTCCCTGTTCACAGCGCAGACGGGATGCTTGGGTGTTTGGAAAAATCCGGGATTCTTCCAACTATGCCCATATTTTTTATCCCACTTCCCGAATTTTAAAGAATAGACATCTTTATTGGCTTCGTATCGTGTTGAACGAATAAACTCGTCGAAGTCCTGAACACGGGTTTCCCATTGAGCAAAATGAATTTTGCCAAAGGGAATGAATCTCATGCCCAAAGTGTTTGTCCACTTGGTATCGGGGAGAGGTGAAACCACTTTTTCGGGTATCTCTTTTGATTCGGTGCTATTGACTGCAGGCATACCTTCGAAGGGTATGACGGTGGTGGCTGTGTTTTTATAAAAGAGATAAACGGCGGGAATAACAAAAATAGCTGTGGTGATAAAAAGAATTTTCCACGAATTAAGCAGAACGACCGGGCCAGCCTTTTTGAATCGTGTAACTTGACGGCGCACCCGAGTGCCGATGGCGGGGGAAGGAACGAGTTCCAAGCGTTCTGCGATTTCTTGAAAACTTTGGGGCCGTTGCCAAGGAGTCTTTGCTAAGCAGTCTTCGATTAACAACTCCCAATTTTTAGGAATGGCTTCCCCCTTGATCCCCATTTTTTTCCGACGCTCCGACATTCGGGTCGGTTTTTTATCGTAAATCTGGCGCGCGATATCCCCAGTAAAGAACGGCGGACGCCCAGTAAGGAGTTCGAAGATTGTCGCGCCAAATGAATAGATGTCGTCGAGGTGACTGGCCCATTCCCCATCGAGCTGTTGGGGGCTCATGTAAAACAAGGTTCCGCTCGTGGTATCCTCACGTGTCAGGCGGTTGATGGAATCACTTAAACTTCGGGCAATTCCAAAATCGGTCACCTTGAGTTCGTTTCTGGAATTGAGGAGCAGATTGGCTGGCTTCAAATCGCGGTGCGCAATTCGTGCGTGGACATGGGCGTATTCAAGTGCATCACACAATTGTCGCGCCCACTCAGTAAGTTGCCTGACTTCGTAAACGCCATTTTTCTGGTCAAGTTTTAGTTCTGCTAAACTAGACCCGTCGACGTGCTCCATTGAGATCGCGCATATTTCATTTGTCTCAATGAAGTCGTACGTTCGAACGATATGGTTATGCGTGAGTTCTAAAGACGCACAGGCTTCTTTCTTTAACTCATCTAATGCAGGGGCATCGGCTGTAATAATCAGGGGGAAAAGCTTAAGCGCGACTTCTCGATTCAATTTGTTGTCATGCGCCAACCAGACAATCGCCATCCCACCACGCCCTAAGATTCGTATGATTGTGTAACGCTCAAAAAGGACCTCACCAGGGGTGTACCCTGCGATGGGCAACCCTTGGTTTGTCGATACCGTATCGCCATTTGGGGGAACTTCTGACATACTCGTGCTCCACTTTAAACATTGATTTGACCCCGTCACAAGCCTGACGTGCTTGCGATTAAATTGTGAGGGAAAGCAAGTTTTCTAAAATGCCCGATGGTATTGAGGCGAGGCTAAGCTAGTGTAGTCCGTCATAAGTGACTTAACTTATCAAATTTCGAGCGGACCGAGTTATTTCAATGAGGTTAATTCCAGGTGCAATCTTTTGGCGCAACCCCTTTGGGGTTGTGCGTGAGCCGGGTTTTACCCAGGGTTTCTCGAGGACGAGCAACCCTGGGCTGTTCGACGGAA
>JAWXCD010000063.1:0-16189 GCA_034440535.1 Verrucomicrobiota bacterium
CCGCGGGTCTGTCACAATACCGGCCCGAACGGGATTCAAATCAAGATAAGCCGCCATCATCTTAAGGGCCTGACCGCTTTCAACCAGAACACTCTTAAAACGATCCTCCCACAATGTCCCTTTGCGCTTATACTTGCTATTATGCCACCTCGTGTACAGCTGCTTAAAAAGCTTCATGAACTGACTGACGTCCTGCATGCGGCAAGTAAACCGCCGCTTATACTCCTCAGCCGAGGCAAAATCACCACGGCTTTTTAAATCGCCAAGGAGCGTCATGATATCCGCAGTGCGGCTTTGCCCATATAAACATTTCAACCGATCAGCCAACATCGGGTCCGTCACGACAACGTCAGGGTTTGCCTTAATAAGCAAATGAAAGTGATTACCCATCATAACGTAAGTGACAACCTCGACACCACTGAACGTTGAGGCCTGAACCAACAGCTCCACTAGCCGATCCTTCTCCTGGCGCTTTAGCACAAACTTCCGGTCAATGACCCTTGAAATGCAGTGATAATAACTGTTTTCACCACCCTTAATGCGTGCGCCTCTCATATATGCGTATGATTATACCAGTGAATATTTGATTTGTCAACAATTAATATATAGTTTTTTTGTCCCTTATGAAATGTGCTAATCATGGTTTGATTTATCAACAATATATCCATAGTTTGTCTGTCCCTTCGGGGCAGAGGAAGAAACTTGATACATCGAGACGAGAATGTACGGCTACACCTAAGAAAAAGAGCACAGACAGGGATTGAGCGGCCGACCGGTCCCTTAGAAAAAGCGATATAGATCAAATAATTTGTCTGTCCCTTCGGAATCGAAGGCAGGAAACTGACATTTTCTCGGTTCAATCGCTGTACGAGGAAGACCGCGCGGAAGGTGGTGTGAAAGGGGTATGTGGCGAAATTCCCCTGCTGTCATCCGCTCACGGCAGGCAGGCCCCTGAGGGAGCAAGCGTGAATTGACCATCATCCATGTGTTCCAACTCCTAAAATTTTGGCTCCGTGTCAGCAGAGATTCAGTAGGACTGAGCCGTGGCTGTGAATGAGCTCTCATTGTCGCCGCGGTGCCGCTATTGACTCTGTGTGAGAACCTGATAACGCTGGGGGCTATGTATTTTAATACGTTGAGGGCTTTGCATATTGTCAGTTTTGTGGCGTGGTTCGCTGCTTTGTTTTATTTGGTGCGTTTGTTTATTTATCATGTTGAGGCCTTGGGCAAATCGGAGCCGGAACGTGGGATTTTGCATGCGCAGTTTATGATCATGGAACGGAAATTGTCTCTTATCATTGCACTGCCAGCTATGATACTGACGCTTGTTTTCGGGTTATGGATGTTGTTGCCCAACTGGAGCGATGGCATGATGTATAAGAAACAACCTTGGATGCATATGAAACTTGGCTTTGTGGTGATCCTATTGGGGTATCATCACTACTGCGGAATCATTCGTAAAAAATTGGCCGCCAGTAAGCCTGTGCCTTCCTCAAAGTCATTGAGGGTCATAAATGAAATAGCCACCGTGCTGTTGGTCGCAATCGTGTTCGCGCCCGTGACTGAAAACATGAAGGTCACCGGCATCGCAACCGCGATAGCGGCATTTTTGGCCGTCCTCACGTATATCCTTGCGGGTAAAAGCAAACAGGCTTGAAGTCACGCGGAGAAAGACAACGCACTTAAGTCAGCTGAACGTTCGATTTAAGGTCGGTTAGTTAACTGGGAGATCAGGGTCCATGTGGCGCGGAGATATTAAACCCCCGCGTACACTTTGAAGTCGCCGGAGGTAGGTTTAATCGAAGCGATGACCACTTTTGGGTTTTGGACGTAAGCATCGAATAAATCTAATTTATTTTGACCATGGATGACCAACCAGACTTCCCTGGCGCGATTGATCATAGGGAACGTAAAACTGAGTCTCCAACCTTTCCCGTCTACGAATTGGGCCCCTGTGATCGCATCGGTTTCCTGAATTAAAGGACTATCTGGGAAGAGCGAGGCCGTATGACCGTCTTCGCCCATTCCTAATATCACAAGATCGAGAACAGCGTTTGGGATGCGGTTAAGGACTTCTGCGTATTGAACCGCCGCCGCTTTGGGCTCCAAGTCCGTGCGCCACGGGTGGGCGTGGTCGGAGGGAATGTGCACATACTGAAGCAGGAGCGAATGCGCTTGGCCGAAGTTACTTTCAGCATGGTTTAATGGAACGTTGCGTTCATCGCTAAGATAGACGTGGGTTTGATCCCATGGAATCCCATCCGAGTGAGCCAGCATTCTGTAGAAGGGAGCAGGAGTTTTTCCTCCAGATAATGCGACATTAAATTCGCCCCGTTCGGCTATTGCTTTTGCAGCCACCTTTTTCCATGCATCAGTCAACCCGTACGCCCACTTTTCACCAGCTAATGTAATAACTTCCATAAGTATTTTCCGACTTCTTTCTAAAGGTCGCCCGTGGGGTTATGAACCACTTTTTTAGGTTCCAAAGCAACGGACGCTTTTTTGACAGCATGCCCGCCAAATTCGTTTCGGAGCGCTGCAAGAAACCTATTACCAAATGAGTTGTCCTGACGCGACGCAAATCGAGCAAAGAGTGCGGCCGTAATAGCGGGGGCTGACACGGCCTGTTCGACGGCTGTTTGTACAGTCCAACGACCTTCTCCGGAGTCTTCAACGTATCCCTCAAGTTCCGATAAATCGTGATCCTTCTTAAAAGCGTCGACAGCGAGTTCGAGGAGCCACGAGCGAATGACACTCCCGTGATTCCACAGGTCAGCTACTTTCTCCATATCGAAATTAAAGGCCGATTTCTGCATGAGTTCAAACCCCTCAGCATAGGATTGCATCATGGCGTATTCGATTCCGTTATGGATCATTTTTGCGAAGTGTCCCGCACCGGAATCACCCACATGAAGGAATCCATCTTCTGGGGCAAGGGTCGTGAAGATGGGTTTCCATTGATCGACAGCTTCTTTAGAACCGCCGACCATGAGGCAATAACCGTTTTGCCTACCCCACACACCGCCGCTTGTTCCCGCGTCGATAAAATGGATATTCTTTTCCTTGAGTAAAGCCGCGCGTCGTTGGGAATCGCGGTAATTTGAGTTGCCCCCTTCAATGATACAGTCGCCCGGGGCAAGTAGATTAGAAAGTTCGAGAATAGTGTCTTCTGTAATTTTCCCCGCAGGGACCATGACCCAAACAGCCCGGGGCGCACTTAATTTGGAGACGAGTTCCGGCAAAGAAGCCGCGCTGGCGCCTCCGGCCTTTTCGATTTCGGCTCGCGGTTCAGGGCGGGGATCAAACCCCACGATTTTATGATTGCCTCGTTCCATGAGGCGAAGAGACATATTTAAACCCATGCGTCCGAGTCCGATTAATCCGAGTTGCACAAATGATCCTCCGAAGTTAAATTTCGGACATATTGTGTTGATTTGAGCGAAAAACCAGTTTTCTTTCTTAATTTTTAAACTTGCGAATGCAAAGTGACGCAGGAAAAGTATTAGAAATATTAGAAAGAACTGTTTTTTTCAGAACTTCGGGTTTAGATTGCAAACGTTATGACGACCACGGCTCCTACGCGTGCGCCTTTAAGGAAAGATTTTTTCTCTTTTTGCACGTCCTTAGATCTTCAACAACGCAAAGCGTTGGGGCAGCTTTCTCGTGTCATTCACGTGGCGCCTAATACTCTCATTTACCGTCAGGGCGAACCCTCGGACTCGCTTTATATTATCAATCGCGGGGTTGTGGAGGTCATCGTGCAAAGTCACGATCGCACGCGTCAACAGTCACTCGGCTACCTTTCTCGTGGCGATTGCCTTGGAGAAGTCGGTCTGCTTACCGGAATGACTCGGTCTGCAACAGTGAGAACGTGTGAACCTTGTTCGCTCCAATATTTTTCGGAAGAAAATTTTTATAAGTTGATTGAACAAGTTCCGAGTTTTTTCCATTACTTAGCGGTACGCCTTGCGGAACGCCTGCAAAAAACGTCCAACTTGGCTTATTTGAATAGTAACTGCTTGGATCTGAGCGGAAATCTTTCCAACTTCGATCTTGTCACCATTTTCCAAACGATCGCGCAGTCATCCAAAACTGGCGAACTCCGGATCAGCGATGATAACGCCCGTGAACTTGGGCGGTTTTATTTTGATGCGGGTGCCCCGACGTACTCCAAATTTCATAACCTTCATGGGGTTCAGGGCCTATGGCAATTGTTCCTCGATGAGCATTTGAAGGGTTCATTTGCCTTTTATATTGATGCGTCCCCCGCAGAGGAAGATCGTATATTGATTAGCCAAAGCTCCACCGAGGTTTTAATGAATGCACTTCAGATGCGCGACGAATATCCGGCATTGAGGGAGCAAATTAAGGACTTCTTAACTCCGTTGGTCACAATCGTCGAAACTTTGACTTTCGAGGAGGAAATGTACGCCGAGGCTGCCAATGCCGTTTTCGCTTTTCTTAAAAATCAACCTGCAAGCGTCACTGAACTGACCGAAAAGCTTAACTTCTGTGAATTCCATCTTTACGCTGCGATTACTAACATGATTAAGAATGGCCAGATTCGTTAGTCAGGCGGGCGCTCTCGCCGCCTTGTCCATTGCCTGTCCTAGACTAACTTCTCACTGACAGGTTATCTATTATACCCTCTAAAGGGTTGCAGTTAATGATGCGCTGATTATTCTCTATTTCAGCTTTTTATGAACATAGCCGATATAGTTCTGCAATCAGGGTTGCTAGAGAATCCGCTCGTCGCGCATAGGGAATCACGTTACGAAGTACTTGCCGCACAAGAGCGGAAACAGCGTCAACTTAGTTTGAGGTTGGTTCATGGAGGTAGCTACGCTTAAAGGTCAAATGCCTAAAAAATTACTTAAAATCACTTATTTTGGGGTGGAAGGAAGCTTTTCTCATATTGCCGCCCGTCGCCGGTTTTCTGGTGCTGAATTTAAATCAGGGGCAAATGCCTACGACTGTTTTTGCGCCTTGCGCCAAGGGGTCGCGGATCAAATCGTGGTTCCTATAGAAAATGCATCAGCAGGAATCATTGATCATACTGTGGCGGAATTGATCCGTTATGCTTCTTGGAAAGGTTCGCAATACGCCGTCCGTGAAGAATTGGCGATGACGATAGAACTTCTGCTCATGGGCAAAGGTCCATTGACCAAAGTGAAACGAATTTATTCGCATCCTGCTCCATTTGATCACTGCGATAACTGGCTCCGCAAGCATTTGCCCACCGTTGACCGAATCGCCAAGACGAGTACAGCGCAAGCCGCCATGGAGGCATCGCGCGACCCAGAAGGCGCTGCGATTGCG
Organism: Verrucomicrobiota bacterium; assembly: GCA_034440535.1. GTDB lineage: Bacteria > Verrucomicrobiota > Verrucomicrobiia > JAWXBN01 > JAWXCD01 > JAWXCD01. The sequence continues at coordinate 5,320 of JAWXCD010000063.1, forward strand.
AGTGCGGAATCAGGGCAGCGGTACAAGCTTCAGATTTTGTCGAAGGATGTAGGCCGAGAGGCCATGAACAAAACTAAATTTTTTGTGGTCGGTAAACCTCTGAAAAGCCCGAAGGGCGCGCTTCTCCTGACAATATTCTTTGAGCTTCCGCATCGGTCCGGAGCCTTATGTGATGTTCTTATGGAGTTGAAAAAAGCCAAAATCAACATGACCCGCATCAGTTCTCGCCCTATTTTCGGTAGGCACGACGAGTATACGTTCATGATCGAGGTTGAAATGCCCGCCACCGGAACCAATTTTGACAAGATCAAACGCAAGCTTGAAAAACTGACCGACACGATTTCATTTGAGGGTGTTTATCCTTTGATCCAGGTGTGAGCTGATCCGAAAAAGAATCCTTTTGGGATTCGTCGCGAGAACTTGCGAGCTGTATTCGATTATTAAATCCAACGCCATGGATGTTATTCAATCAAAGGCTGGGCGGCGTTATTTTAGCTTTTCGGCTAGGCGACTCGCGAGGCGTTCGAGCGCGGGGGACCGGTCTAATGGACTTATTTGTGCGTCAATGATGGACCATTCCTTGAGCTTGAGCGCGGCGGAAAGGGCTGATTCAAATTCTGAATGGGTTTTGGCAATGAAACCTTTTCCGGATCCGATGACATCCGGGATCTTTGAATAGTGCCATTCGCGTAGGTCGTTATACGGTCCATCCTGGATTTGGCGCTCTGTTCCATAGCCGCTATTGTTAAGAACGATGATAACAGGATTTAATCCGTAGCGGGCGATGGATGAGATTTCCATTCCGGTCATTTGAAATGCCCCGTCGCCGACAAGAACAATAGGGCGGGATTGAGGCGATGCCATCTGAGAGCCCAAAGCCGCCGGTACGGCGAATCCCATTGATGCATAATAGGCGGTAGCTAGAAATTCAGTTTGTTTGTGAATGACAAGGTCAGCAGCGCCAAAGAGAGATTCTCCCACGTCGGCAATGACAACCGTGTCGTCCGTGAGAAAGCGGTTAAGGGAGTAGAATAGGGATTTTACCGTAAGTTCATTTTTAGAACTAGGAACAAAAACAACCTTTTTAGCGGGTAGTTTGATGACCTTTCGCTTCGGTAATTTGGCATTGAGAAGGCCACGTAAAAAATCTTTAAATCGGACATCCTCAAAATAATGGTGGCGTATGGATAACTTCTCACTTGTTGCATATATCGATCGGGCGATGTCCAATTGAGCTGTAAAAATCCCTAGATTAATATCGGTCATGAACACCCCAAGCATGATTACGCAATCGCTGGACTCGACGTATTTCCGGACGTCATCTCGCCCCATGGCCCCCTCGTAGACACCCAGATATTGAGGTAAGCCCTCGCTCACCACTGATTTACCAAGTAGCGTAGAGGCGATCGGAATGTTAGTTTTAAAAACCAAATCAATCACCTCCTGTTGCAGGCCGAAACGGTGTATTTCCACGTCAGCCAGAATGACTGGTTTTTTGGACTTTTTAATCATGGCCACGGCTTCTGCGACAGCGGCTTTCAACGTGACCGGATCGGATTCTTCGTGAGAAGAAGCGGGCCGGTAGTTGGGGTTGCCTTTCATGTTCACCACGTCACGAGGGATCTCGATGTAGACCGGGCGCTTGTAGCGAAGGGCCGCATGCAGAACACGATCGATTTCTGAGAACGCGGTTTGAGGGTCATCGATGACTGCAGAAGCAACCGTTATTTGCTTAAAGACTTTTTGTTGGGTGTTAAAGTCCCGAACCTTATGATGCAGAAGAGGATTTTTCTCCCGTTCCTTCAATCCCGGTGCACCACTGATAACCACCACGGGCGATTTTTCGGCGAAGGCTTGGGCGGTAGTATTCGCCACTTTAAGGCCTCCGACGCAGTAGGTAATACAAACGACCCCAAGTCCATTCACACGTGCGTAAGCATCCGCGGCGAACCCAGCTCCTTGCTCGTCACAAGTGTTAATGGTTTTGATTTTGCTGTGAACTAATTGGTCGTAAAATCCCAGAACGTAATCGCCTGGAATACCAAAGACATGGCGAACTCCATGCTTGTAAAGGCGATCAATAAGGAACTGGCCAATTGTGGGAACAGATTTTTTCATGCCTACACACTCAGGGTAAAGAGTATTTCCTAAATGATAAATGCAAAAAAACGAAGAATCAAAAAGGGGAGCAACGGACTTTCCTGCTAAAAACTGGATCCGTGGTTTTGCGCTATTCCCTTTTTCCTAGGGAACTCACTCTTTTATGCGCCTGACGATTTCATAAAAACGGTCTTCGTATTGTTCAAAAATTCCGTAATACCGGAGTTTATTGCCTAACAACTTGATTTTACTGGAATCAGAACCTGCGGCCTGAAGGTCACCTTCAATCTCGTCCCTCACGGCACGAGGGATACCTTGGATTGATTCTAACAGGTTGTGCTTTCTGAGTTCATCGAAGTTGCTTGAGGCACTATTGCGAATCACGTCTGTGACGAATTTCAGAAGGCAAATTTCCCAGGAATCGTCGACTCCCGTCAACACGGTGGAAAAGGGGTTGTTCTTTTGTTTCACTGATTCCGTTACCCGTTCTCCTGCTGATAGAAGGTTATCGTGAATTGTTTCTTCGCGGATCTCTTCTTTTCGAAATCGAAACCCGTATTTCATGAAAGTGAGATCATGAAAATGGTCTTTCAGCCAATCGACGTACGTTGAGCCGTCATCACCAAAGCCTTCTAACATTAATTGCTGAAAATAAGCAGGGGTTAAGACCTGCGGTTTTTCCGTATGAATAAGGCCTTCGCGGATCCGTATTTCGTTTATGGAATCCATTTTTTCAGTCAGGAGATGGTAATGGATGACGGTATTACCAAAAGTTTGAAGAGCTTGTTTGGGAGCCAAAATGACGCGAGTATGGGCGATAGCGTAATGAATTTCGTCAACGTTTGGCATAATTAGGACGGGTAAACTTACGCGAGCAAACTAGAAAATCGAGAAGTAATTATGTGTTAATTTTGGGAAACGAGGGGGAAGGGATAAAGCCAAGGATTGACGATACTTCGACAAGCCATAGGGAGAGCTACTACTCATGGTTCCATATCTTGACAATTGACAAATTGGCGATGCTCGGTCTAACCTTTTGTCGTGGCTAGACCTATACGAATTGAACTGGAAGATGCTTGCTATCACGTTTCTGCCTATGGAAACGAAAGTCGGCCCATTTTTCAAAATGAAGACGATTATCATCATTTTTTAAACATGTGCCGAGAGATGCCCCAACAGTTCGGGGTTCAGGTTCTGGCCTATTCCCTGTTAAAAAATCATTACCACTTATTGATCCACTCCACTCATGCAAACTTAAGTCAAGCGGTGGGTTGGTTGCAGACGACCTACTCGATCAGGTACAACAGACAACACAAAAGACTTGGACACCTGTTTTACGGGCGATTCAAAACTATCTTGTTCGATGCGCCCTCTCATCTTATCCCGTGGGCTTGTTATATGCATCAAAATGCTTTGCGCACTCAAAAGGGGGCGCCGCCCGAAAAGTCAATGAGCGGGATAAAAGAATCTCTTCGCTGGACATCACATGCAGAGTATAGCGAGGGATCTTCCGAAGGATCACTGGTCCAGGTTAAGAACGTGAGTCAGATCGCTGGGTTATCGGAGAAAAGGCTGATTCAAGAGTATCTGCAAGCATGGGAAAATCGACTCGATGGAACAATTAACAATACCCCTTACGAAACAGCAAAATGGGGTCTTGTCATTCCTGGGGGAAAGACTGAAGAGCGAGTGGTTGAAGTGCTTCAAAATAAGGAAGGTCTTGTTGAACAGCGTTGGCGAGAGCGATACGAAAAAACAAAGGCGCGTCTTATGTTGTCTGGTCTTGATACGACAAAGATTGAGCAAAAATACTTGATTTGGATGCGCGTGCGATTAGCCGGAGAGCGGCCCATTGATGTCGCGCGTGACTATGGGTATGCCGATGGAAGTGGCATTGTTCAATGTATAAAGCGAATCGAGAAAAAGGCCCTGAACGACCAAGAACTGAAACAATACCTACTGTCGTTGTCCCTTGCATTAAAGAAGCCTGAGAGAACAAAGCCTATTACGTTAAACGAAGACTTCCGTGGAGCTGAACCATTGCCTGTGGTTTTATTGTGACGTTTAGTGAGACTCGGGACTGAGGAAAAATCGGTTTGCTTTGAAACGATTTTGAGAAATATCCTTTTGGTTAGGAATCGCATCGGCATCCTCTTTTAGTCCCAACATTTGATGAGCGATCTCTCGATGTGAGGCGAATTTTGCGGCCTCAATGGGGGTCAAACCAGCTTGGTATTCCTGGATTTCAGTATTGGCTCCATATTTTAGAAGAGTAGTGACTGCGTTACTTGATCCTTTAAATGCAGCCCAAGCAAGAGGGGTCCGTCCGTTAATATCCACTGGATCAATCTCGGCTTTGTGTTGAGTAAGGAGTTCGATGGCAGAAGCTCTATTATTAATGGCAGCCGCGTGCATGGGCGTAAACCTTTGATTTCCCGTGGCTGTGTTGACGGAGGCCCCATGTTTTAATAAAAGATTCGTGATCTCACGATGATCGTTAATGATCGACCATAAAAGGGGTGTTCGGCCGGATTTATCTTCTAATTCTAAAATAGCTCCTGAATTGATTAGACTTAAAACTGCTTCAGGGTGCCCAATTGCACAGGCGGTTATGAGTGGGGTATGCCCCTCATTTGGTTCGGGGAGGTTTACATCAGATCCTTTTTTAATGAGATAGTTCATTACTGTGATATTTTTTCGTTTGATCGCCCAGAGTAAAAGTGGGGTGCCATCTGGATCTTTGAGGGTAGATGGGTTTTTATGTTCATCGAGTTGGCTCAGAATTTCATGTGTGTTGCCGGCTTTAACGTGCGACATGAGGGAAACATTGGTATCGCATCCGGTCGAAACAAGGAATTGCATTGTATTTGTGTGCCCATTCTCATAGGCGAGGGAATAAGCGGAATCCCCGCGGGCAGAGCTAAGTTTCGGGTTGGCACCGTTTTTAATGAGCCATTTGACGGCATCAATGTTTCCTTCAGAAGCGAGGGACATTAAGGGCGTCAGACCCTGCTTATCGAGAGGCTTATCTAAAGGAAATTTTGTGTTTAAAAAGAGTTGTGCCGTATCGAATTTTTTACTCTGCAGGAGCTGATGAAATTTTTGAACCGTCAAGGCATTGATTCCTTTTTTGTTTAAAGAACGGGCGGCCCATTGTGGAGAAGAAAGATAGAGCTTTGTAAGGGAGTAGCAGGAAAAACATACCAAAGAGAGCAAAAGCCAAGTAGAAAACTTAAAAAAGCGATCAGACATGAATTTAAGCAATAGATCGACCATGATGTTATTAGCTTTTAAAACGCCGCCTGAGAGCTGCGCTAAGCCCCAAAAAGAAAATTAAGCCAATGCTAAGAGTGCTGGGTTCAGGAATAGGAATTAATTCATAAAGTCCACCGGCAACGGGAACCGAAACAGTCCTACCATCCCCCATCAGAGTAGTCCCAGCATCAGAATAAAAGCTAATTCTATTTGTCATGAACGAAATGTAATTCGTGGTTTTAAATTGATCTGTGAGTCCGGTTTGAGTTGCGGAACCAGTCCAGTTAAAGATGTTGAGATTAAAGGTGCCTAAATTAAAGCTAGATGCCATTAAAATGCTTGAACCCGTGGTCCCGAAATCGATTGTGACGTTGTTTCCGCTTATATTTAGTCCTGCAACACTTTCGTTAAAGCCGTTGAGTTTGAAAAAAGTATTTTGGAATAAACTGACACTTGAGGTATCCGCGATTTGATTAGCCGCATTAAGTTGAACTGTGCTGTTACTGGCTTGCAGGTTTCCGGCAATAGCGTTGACCCCCGCTGTTTTGTTGAGAATCAGCGTGCCTTCGTTGATCGTTGTAAGCCCTGTGTAGGTGTTGGCAGCGGTGCCTGATAAAGTCAAGATAGCGGCACCGACTTTAGTTAAACCTCCTGAGCCGCTGATAGCACCTGAGATATTTAAATCGCTAAGGGTCGTAAAAGTGGTGTTCGAGACTAAAGCTACAGTGCCTGCGATACCTGCTGCTGAGTTGCTCGATGTTACGGATCCACCCTGCATACTTCAAGTCGCTGTTGTGGGAGTTGTGATTCCATCAAGAACGCCTGTACCGCCTTTAAGGGTGATAGGTTGTACGCCAAAGGCATTATTTTGCCCCTTTCCAATAACGGTTCCTCCTTCAATTATTAACCCTCCCCCGAAATTGTTATCGTTTGTGAGAACCAAGGTAAAGCTTCCTTGCTTAGTTAGAGTGCGACCACTGTTTCCCATGGAGACAGCACCATTTACTGTGAGGAGGCCCGAACCATTCCCCGCCCAGATTGAATCCTGTTTGTTAACAATCGGAACGTCGATAGTGACATTGCCCGAGTTGTTGTAGCTGAAATTCGTTCCTGCCACATTAAGTAGAAGCGCACTCGTAGCGCCGCCGGCAATTGCGTAAGCATTTGTTGCATTAAAGTCGATGGCCTTAAGTTGAGTATTACCGGCAGCAAGAGTTACGGTAATACTTGACGCGGCTCGGTTTGTGAAGAAAGCGCCATCGTTACTACCCGGAGCAGTTGCGGGGCTCCAATTTGCATTCACATCCCAGTTGCCGTTAGTATTTAAATTCCAATAAATGTCCCCACCTTTAAGGGCCAATGGGCTACATAAAAGCAGGAGTAACCAAGCCTTTTTAATAACCGTATGGATGTAGTATGGGTGCACTGAACCACAACCTTACCACAATCCAACGGTCTAAACTAAATAAAGTTCAGTAAATAGTTCTGTAAATTGCTGATAAATTGTAATTTCAATAAATTCAATACCTTTCATAATAAGATTACATTTAGTTCAAACATCTTAAGGATTTACAGGTTTTTTAAGAAGTGATTTTTACCCGTTCCTATGGTGTGAGGGGTAGATGGACATAATAGCGCTTGCCCAATTTATCTGATCCGGCTTTAACATCCCTTTTATGAAGGGAAAAATCGTACTTACACTTTTGGTATTTATGGGAGTAATGGCCGTTGTGAGCCTTTTCCTTCCTTGGATCAAAATTGGGGGGGCGCATTTTAAAGGCGGCAAGGCCACGCAGAAAGCTTCGCAAGAACTGGGACTTTCGGGAGATGTGGATTGGGCACTCATGTTTAGCCCCGGAAAAAGGGAATGGTCAGTAGCTATGACGGATCCCTTTTACGGCATTTCGGGTAAGGATATTTCCAAGGCTTTGAAGCAAAAAACGGCGCGTGGACGTACGGCGGTATTTTTTGTTGAAACCGTATTTTTGCTTTCGCCATCACAATTTCCAAATTCAAACGTACTCATTTACTTCGGCCCGTCCCTATTAATCATTTCCGTGGCATTTGCATTATTGATAAGAAAACGGGCCATGTGGCTCATGTCGGGGTTTGCGGTATTAGCGGTGGCCTTCATACTGAGGTACTGCCTATTAGCTTCATCCTTCCAACGGTCCGTAGAAAGCATTTTCCCTGGAATGGGTATATGGTTATTGTTTTACGCCTTATTTCTGAGCGGATTAATCTTGGTGATTGGTAGTTTTCTTGTTCAGTCGACAGCAAAGAAAAAAGTGGGCTCCTCGGAAAAAGTAAAAAACCCCGCTGGTAAAGGTAAGAAAAAATGAAGTCAGATTTAGAAACCCAAAGAGATGAAAAGACACCACGAGTGGGTTTCAGAGATGTACTCCGCGTGCATGATTTTCGATGTCTCTGGATCGGCCAAATCATTTCATCAATTGGTGATCGGTTTTATCAATTCGCGCTCCTGAGCATTATTTTTGGTATTGAAGCGGGTCAGAAAGCCGGGCCGGAAGCCGCACGTATTTTTTTGTTCAGTTTACTCCCTGGCCTTTTATTGGGGCCCTTTGTTGGAGTACCCGCGGATTTATTTAATCGGCAGAAGGTGATGGTTGTTTCCGATGTGCTCAGAGCTATATTAGTGGTGTTCATTGCCCTGATCTGGACATGGACAGGCTCGTTGAAGGGGGTTTATTTTATCTTATTTATCATGGGAATTATGTCTCACATATTCATTCCCGCCCGTCAGGCATCACTTCCGGGGCTTGTGCCTCAGCATCAACTCATGATGGCCAATTCACTCTCTGCAGCTGCGGGCATCATTGCCAACTGCCTTGGGGTCTTGCTGGTGACATTGTATCTTGCTGTGTTTTCAGCGGGTCAAGGAGCCATGAGTTGTTTTTATCTTAATGCGGCGGCATTGTTATTATCCGCGGTGTTTATTCTCCGTATTAAAGCTGATCTAAAACCAGAGCGCCACGAGCATCCGTTTCAATCGTTGTGGCATGAGTTAACAGGTGGTTTTCACGAAATCGTGACTGACCGATTAACCTTCACGTTGGTTGTTCTATCAGGCGCCTTTACTTTTATCCTCGGTCTTTTTGTGCCCGTGATACTTGGTTTTATAGCCGATCCAACGATTATTAATTACGCAGGCTGGGATCAATTGGCAGGAAGTTTGGAGACGTTTCTCAGGGTGTTTTCAAAGACCGGCCCCACAATTGAATTTAAAAGTCTTGCTTTGGGGGTATTAACAGTCGCCATGGCATTGGGAGTTGCCGGTGGTATGTGGGTGGTTGCCAAAGTACCTAAAATTTCGCACAAATCGGGCCTGCCTTACCTTAGTTTTTTTATTATGGGAGTTGCGGTTTTTATCATGAGCGGTCTGTCCAATTATACGCTGTTGGTTTTGTGTGTTGTTGTATTAGGAATGAGTGCAGGGGGAGTTATGATTCCAGTCGATACACGTCTGCAAATGTGTGTTTCCAATGCGCGCCGGGGACGTGTTTTTGCAGCGCGCGGGATGGTTTTTGCTGCGGCGTTTATTGTGCCTCAGCTGTTGCTGATCAGCGGACACCTATTCCGTTGGGCAGGTCCGGCGAAATTGATGATGATTATCGGAGTGGTTACAGCTTGTCTTGCCAGTTTGCTTTATTTGGCTGTGCCCAAAGATTTACGAACGGGCTCTTTTTAAGTCGGTCATTTCTCACAACAGCTGACAGAGTATTTTTGACCCGGGTTGGATAGTGGTATTGCCCGGCACACGAATGAGGCAATCACTGGTCGCAAGTGAGCTCAGGATATGTGATCCTTGTCTTCCCGAAGGACGAACAAAACCTTTTGAGATAGTTCCCCGCACGTAATGAACCCGTTCGTCTTCATTAATTAATTTCTCTGAAGCCGTGAGTGAGGTCATCCTCTCTTCAAACGTGACGTTTTGAATGAGTTCGAGCGCAGGTTTGACGAAGAGATGGAAGGTCACAAAAGCCGACACCGGATTTCCCGGCAACCCGAAAATCGGGATATTATTTTTGAGTGAAAAAAGGAAAGGTTTCCCAGGTTTAACTTTTACGCGCCAGAATTTTTGCTGAACCTTCTTGCGGGTTAAGGCGATCTTAACCAGATCGTGTTCACCTACCGACATACCCCCCACAATAACCACGACATCGCACTTTAATGCCGCATCAATGGCAGCTAAGAGCGGAGGTAGTTCGTCCTTTACGTGGGGCAGATTAATCGGCAACCCGCCTGCTTTTTTTACCAACAAGGCGAGCATGAGCCCGTTTGTTTCGTAAATTTCACCAAGCCTCAGGGGAAGTCCAGCCGCACGAAGCTCTGAACCGGTTGTGATTATTGCCACTCGTGGTCGTTTATAGACAGCGATGATCCTGCGCCCTTGAGCGGCTAGGAGAGTCAAATGTCGTTCGTTTAACTTTAGGCTAGAATCAATAATTTTTTGTCCCGATGCGACATCTTCCCCTGCGTGACGCACGAAGCTCCCAGGCACGACGGGCTCCTCAAGAAAGATCGCCCCAGCTAAAGTTTTTACGTCCTCCTGCATCACGACGGCGTCAGCCCCGGCAGGAAGTGGAGCCCCGGTAAATATGCGAACACAGGTGGCTGGGCGCAACGCCAACCCTAAATCTGCTCCTGCGGGTTGTTCTCCAATAATATCGAGGTCCAATATGGTCTTCGGGGCTGCCGACTCTGTGTCTGCGGCTATGACGGCGTATCCATCCATGGACGAGCTTTTAAAGGGGGGTAGATCATATTCGGCAAATATTGTTTCCGCGCACACCCTGTCGTACGCATCCATGAGTGGAACTGATTCCGTCACGCGGGTGAGTTTTGCTATTTGTTCCGCTATATCTAATTGCGCACGTTCAACGGATATCATTTTGAACCTTATCGCCGCGTTGAATGGAGCCCGTGCTTATGTCGGCCGTGACAAGGGGAGGACGAACTAGGTTTGAGACTTTTATCGTCCCGACTAATTTTCCGTCACGGAGAACGTGAAGTATGGAGCCTTCTTCTGGGATGTGTGACCCCGTAAAATCTATGACGCAAAGGTTCTCGCGATCACTCACTGAGGCGACTCGCCCTGAAACAGGAAAGGTCGCAGGTTTTTTTTCGGTGGGCGGCACCGGAGTTTGGATCGAGCCGGTTTTTTTCGGGGGCGACCCTCCGGCACATCCCACGAAGATTAACGAGAATGGGAGTATTAGGCAAAAGAGGGGGGCGGTTACAAAAGATTGTACTTTCAATACTCGAGCCATAAAGGCGCGACACCAACACGGTTTTTCCATGCCCCCTGTTATAGCACGGTTCAAAAAAGTGAGGTAATAAAACTTCGTGGAATCAGGGCGTCGTGTGATACCTAGTGTAGTCCGCCATAAGTCTTGTAACTTATATGGAATCGGCTGCAAAGTTTGATCGTCTACATTGGGGTAGCTCGGCAACTCTAAGATTGGGGAGGAATCCCTCTGGTATTCGTCTTGAG
>JAWXCD010000064.1:0-23887 GCA_034440535.1 Verrucomicrobiota bacterium
CCTCCCCAATCTTAGAGTTGCCGAGCTACCCCAATGTAGACTGTCAAACTTTGCAGCCGATTCCATATAAGTTACTAGATTTATGACGGCCTACACTAGGACGCCTGAGGTCTCTATTTAGAGGTAAATGCGCGGAGTAGCTCAGATTAAATCAGGGGCACTTTTTAAATTATTGATGATGGAGCGGAGCATGAGCATTTGTGCTGTCATGCGGCTTGCCAAGCTATAGAGGCTTGGTGTGACCAGAGCGATAACAGGGGGATTTCCCAGTTTGCCTTTTAAGTCGTCCAGAAATTGAGGAATGGCGGGGGGCATCGGCATTTGCAGAAAACTGTCGGCTGGAGGCATTGTTGGCACAAGTGTGGATGCCGGTTGGAGTGCTTTTACGAGAATGGGTTGAAGCGAACTCATTGTTGAGCCTGACCACGTTTGCTTGAGCGAAGCCGATCCAGTCAGAGCAATAATAAGTTTGCACGGTTGGTTTTTTAAAAACGTACAAATCGTTGGTAGGGATGTATTTAAATATTTTGAATGTGCTTCGTTGCTCGCCGCAACATCGAGTTCAGCGAATTGTTCAGGATTAAGCAGAGGAAACAAGTGGAACGTGAAATATGAAAGGATAGAGGGCTTTTGAAGAAGCGATGCGAACCACCGCGACAAACCATAAACCCCTTCAGCATCGTCACCTGACAAACCGCCCAGCAAAACAATATGCCTGCGTGTAGACGGCCCGGTTACTTTCCCCGGTGGTTCCGACACTGTGACGGAAATGATTTTTGAATCTGGAGCCGTAGATCTTTCAAGTTCTTGAAATAAGCTCAAGGGATGACCTGATTGACTTAATTCTTTGAAGTGCCCATTTACTTTCTGAGCACATCTGAAACGCCGAGCTCCAGTGGGAAGGTATTGATGGTCACGGAGCAGGTGAATTGCAAGTTGCTGATTCTTCCAAAGGACCGGATCGTTTTGGAACATAGCAACGAGATTGGAATTGAATTGGATTAAAGGATGCAAAAGGTCTGAGACAGAATCCTGGGTAAGACCTGGAAAAGAGCTACGTGTGTGGAGGATCACGCGAAGAACCTCTTCAAGGTGAGCCACTGCTAGGAAAGGTGATTCCGCATTGCGAGAAGCCTCAATACCGACCTCAGTTTCTTCTCTAATCGCATCGAAAAAAGTGATCACGCAGCTTTGTTTGCAGCTTTAAGGCGCAAATGTTCAATCATGGATTCAAAAATGATGCGCCCATCATCGGACCCGAGTCGTAAATCCATAGCGCGTTCGGGGTGAGGCATGAGGCCGAAGACGTTGCGAGAAGCATTGCAAATACCGGCGATATTATTTACAGCGCCATTAGGATTTTTGTCGCTGCTGACGACCCCGTCCTTGTTGCAGTACCGAACTAAAACTTGGTTGTTCATTTCCAACTTGGCAAGCACATCAGGCTCAGCGAAATAACATCCTTCGCCGTGGGCAATAGGCACATTTAACACGGTGCCCGTCGAAGCTTGATTTGTAAATGGGGATGCGGGCGTTTCGACGCGAACGTTAAGGAATTCACAAATAAACTTTAAATCCCGGTTCCTGATTAGAACGCCCGGAAGCAAGCCTGCTTCGCACAGAATTTGGAATCCATTACAAATTCCCAGAACAAGAGTACCATTTTTAGCAGCATCAATCGTGGCCTTCATGACCGGTGAGAAGCGTGCGATTGCGCCACAACGTAGGTAGTCACCATACGAAAACCCGCCTGGAACGATCAGGGCATCGAAACCCGCCACGGTAGATTCTTTGTGCCAGATATAATCCGCCTCAACACCGGGAAGGCCCGTTAAAGCACGAACGACATCTTGATCGCAATTAGAACCTGGAAATTGTAAAACGCCAAATTTCATTATTTGTTCAAATCTAAGGGTTTCTGAGTAGGGATGTTAAAAGCTGAAAGGTAACATATCCGATAATAACTAAAAGGGGTAAACCAATAAAAAATTTGTGTTTCGCCTGTTTTTGTTTTCTCCGCAGTGGGCGCAGGCGTGTTGAGCTGTCGTTTGTGGGCTTTTGGGTGCGTTTTGTGGGGGGTGGCTTTTGAGCATCCCGAATTGATTGCAGTTCGGCCTCAATGGCATTGGGATCTTCCAAACCTGCTTCGAGCTCGCGCAATTGTGCGTCAAGCTCGGCTTGCTTCTTGGACAAGGCGTCCTTTTTTTTCTGTAAACTATCGTTTTTTTTCTGAACCACAGCGTCAAACGTTGTTATGGAGTCGAACGAGCCAAAGCTGCCGCAATGATTAATGCCGCAACGAAAATGGTCACGATCAATGCCAGATTTCGCGCCAACCCTTGCATGACCTCGTGTTTAAAATTAAAAGAATCCCCGTCTTTTCCCATTTCGGCGTCAGCTTCCTCTGAATACTTTCCGCTGCTGAGAACATCCAGTTTTACCTGAGCCTGATGATAATCACCCGATGCGTTATCAAGTACGGTCAAGGCCCGGGTCAGATCCTTTTTCTGGTCAACGGATTGCCAGTGTATTTTTTCAACTTGTTCAACTTCGGTCAAATGACTTCTGAAAGCTTCGCGTGTGCGGCGAATTTCTTCAGTCGTCCGATGGCTCTCATACTCGGCGTGTTCGAGGATCACGAGACTGCGCTGAAGTTTTTGTGAGATGTCAGCAACACCATGGGTGAGTTCGCGTGTCCGTTGAGTAAACTCTTCAAGCTCGCGAGCCTCCTGTTCGACTTGCTCCTGCATGCGTTTAATTTCAATTAACTGCTGCTGCTTGTGTTGGCGAAGTCGGTCAATTTCCTCTTGGGACGATGACATGGTCATGGGCTCTTCGGCGCCCTGCAAAAGGTCATCTGATTCGTATGGATCTCTTGGCATAAGTCACCGAAACTACCGGAACAACAGGCGAATGGCAAGGACTCAGGAAGACGTAAGAGTCAGAAGGCAACTCCATGGCAGAAAACCAGAAAAACGACATTAAAGAATGGTCGTCCTTCGATCCCTTTTATTACTTTCTTTCCCCAAAAAGGCTTGTCCCGATTCGGACGATGGTGCTGCCTTCTTCGATGGCTTGAATGAAGTCGCCGCTCATCCCCATGGAAAGGCGGGGCAATCCAAAGCCAAGTTTTATTTCCATTTCATCTCTTAGGGTGCGTAGCTTCGCAAAAAAAGGACGCGCGCGTTCGGGATTCAAAGAGTAAGGGGCCATTGTCATGAGTCCTGTCACTTGAATGCGTTTGAGCCCATTGACGGCGATCAATGTTTGTTCCAATGCATCAGGCTTAACTCCAAATTTAGCGCTATCGCCCGATGTTTTGACTTCAATCAGGACTTCTTGTGTTTTGCCCAATGCGTCCGCCCACTGGTTGATCTCTTGTGCGAGAGCCACCGAGTCGATTGAATGAACCAGATCAAACAACCTCACTGCCTCTCGGGCCTTGTTGCTTTGCAAGTGGCCGATCATGTGCCATCGCGCGGAGGATGGCAGTTGCGATGTTTTTGTTTTGGCCTCTTGGACTTTACTTTCCCCGAAATGAGTAAGGCCAAGGTCAAAAGCGTTCTGGATTTTGTCTATAGGCACTTTTTTGGTCACCGCCAAAAGCAGCACATCATCAGCTTTCCGACCGGCTTTTGAGGCCGCAGTGGCAATTTGCTGGTTTATCAATTCAATGCGTTGTTCTAAATCCATAACACGAAAATGATGATAACTGACACGGGCGGACTAATAAACACCGATTTTTAGATGGGATAGTACCTATGCCCTTGGGAATAAAAAACCACGGCCTTTTAAAGGACCGTGGTTTCTCTCGAGTGCCAGCGAGAAAGATTAGCCGTTGTTTGCCATGGCAATAACACGTTCTGAAGGAGTTGGGTTGGAAATTTCTTTCCAAGGACCAGCAGGAACTTCACTGTCTTCTACAAACTTCCAAGAGGTTTTTGCTTCGCCTTGGATGCCAAGAAAGTCACGCACAGCAGGGGATACATCGAGCCCAGCGGCGCGATTCTTAAGGTTGGCGGGGCGACTGTCATCTCCGAAAACGTAATCAGCGTCTTTGGTTTTAAAAGGTCCAACGTCTTCCCATTGTGCGTAGGCAATTTTGTCACCGTGCTTGATGGCGAGCCACTGACCTTTACAGACAGACCCTTTGACTTTGCCTAGGTCTTCAGCCCAGGGAATGATGGCCTTGGACTTTTTCTTGTCATGTAAGTCATTGAAAGGGAGGGCGACGTAAAAAGGATTTTGTTTAGGGCGGAACTTGGACGGGAAATAACCGACGCGGTTTTTAGGATCGTCGAGGCCGCCGTAGTTTTTCTGCCAGTTGCCGTCCCAAGCACTTTTGATATTGGCGGGGCTGCTTTTCTTTTTAACAGCAGGCTCCCCAACCCAGAAAACTGTCGTTGTGATGTTTTCTTTCCATTGATAAGGGGATTCGTTTTTGGCTGTTTCTTCCGAGGCGGATTCTTTGTCGGCTTCATCGAGTTGTGGGGCCGGGAATACAGAAGGCATGGATGGGAGGGAGAGGGGAGCAAGACCCATGAAAAGGTTGCCAATGGCTTCCTTGATATTGTCAGCAGCGTTCGCTGTCAGGGTTTCAGCGGCGTCGGCCATAGTTGCTGTGATAGCAAAGAGGCTAAGTGAAAAAAAGATGGTTTTATTTATGTGCATGTTCATTTGTGTATGGTTTGTCGGCGCGCCGGACGCGACGAAAAGTTAAGCGTTGACTTAATAACAGCACGAATTGCAGGAATTTATTTTAAATGATCCCGTTTGGGATAACACTTATGTTAGTCACAACAACACTGACCCGCCGGCCAGTCACCTGATTTCGTGTTCCAACTTTAAACCGGTTGAAGGTTGCTTTTAGAGCATCCGGGGGTGAACTCTCCTTCAATCGTTTTAATTATCGATCATGCCTATGCTTGAACGACTTGAAAAGTTAGCACACAATGAACGATGCGCAAATTTCTGGAGCGGATTTTTGAAATAAAAATACAATTCCTTTATAGCGTTAACTAGGCCAAGTTAAGGATTCGTGCAAAAAATCTACATATTGTCCGTCGTTCTCCTCCTAAACCACCTATCGGTGCGAGGAGAAACCCCTGCTTTAATGGTAGATCTAAATCCCGATAAACCCGAGCTGAGTCAGGGAAAAATCGTCAGAACAAATGAAAAGTTCTTTCTTGGGATGGGATCCAAAGGGGTCATTACTTCAAAAAAACGTTTTAAGGATGGTTATTCAATGACCGGAGACTTTCGGGTTGTTGCTCTATTAGCTAAGGATAAGTTTGAAATGACGGATAAACTCCTTCAGAAATCGAAAAGAAGCCGCGAGTATTTGCAAACCCATCTGTTTATAAACATGAACAGGATCGATTTTAATGGGGACGGAAAGGCGGGCGAATACGGGGATGCGTACATTGCCCTATGGCCTGTGGACGATACGAGTGGTCATCATTTTGGGTTCCACCCGCACAAAGGCGTTTACCGATATTATGGATACGCCATTCACGGTGCGGAGGATGAATCCAAAATTGGTCGGAAATCGACTGGTGGCTGTTTAAACTTGGTGAAAGATGATTTGCTGCGACTCCTTAAGGAACTGCGCTTGGGAAGCCTCGTGAGAATTAAGAGCACCAAGGGCTGAAATGATCATGGCGGTGGATCAGTCTAATGAGGGTCGGGCTCGCTCAACATTAAATTCAAAAAAAAGAAACATAAAGTTCGAGGGGATCGACTTAATTTAAGTTGAAAAAACGAGACCTGCACAGTACCTTAGAGAAGTAATCTCACCTTTCAAATGGACAATATTGTTATCTTTGATGATGAACCTTCAGCCAATGGGTGGGCCTATAGCCATCTCCTTCAAGGGCATATTGGGCAAGTTCGAACATTTGAACATATCTCGGAAGTCGGTAAATATTTAGAAGAGACCTCGGTAAAGCTGCTTATTATTGAAGTCTCTAAGGCGCAGGAAAAGGCGTTGAAACTTGTTGCGCAGGTACGAGGGCAATTTCCTAAGCTACGAATTTTGATCGTCATGCTTCACAAAAAAGATAAGTCCGTAAATGTTGAGGATGGTCCAGTGACGTACATGACGAAGTCCAGTTCATGGAAATTTGAATGGACAGTGCGTTTGCTTTTAAAGGTGTCCACCCCCACGCGTCCATCTCCACTCCCCCCTCTTTCGACTCATCCTATTTTAATGGGGCAACCCCCGCAAACATGGCAAGGCACACCCGCTCCGCCGGCAACGAAAATTATGGCGCCAGCCACAGTGCGTGAGGAAAAGAATCAGGCTCAAGCGTCGCCGTCGCCCCTTTCTTTGTTTGGACGCAATCCTTCTCCTACGGTCCGAGCTCCTGCTCCAAGGCCTGCGATGAAGACTGTTCGAGGTCAGGCCAATATCGCATCGTCTGCACCCCCTCCCGCTCCCCTTCAGCAGCAGGAGCCCGGGCAAGCAGGCCCCGCAAATTTAATGGCGAAGAACCGCCAATACAGGCCTTCACCCCTTGGAGCGGGGTCGCCTACTCGTCGAGCCATGATGCCTCCTAATGCTGCTCTAACCAACGAAATGAAGGTCATTTCAGCCGCAGCGTCTCCCGCTTCACTCAATGTGAAACCAAGGCCGATACCTGTTATTATTCCTTTGATTCAAAATGTCAGAATTCCTACTTCAATTTTAAACGGCGACTTGAACTCGGTGCCTGTCTCGGATGTGCTTCAGATGGTTTGTCATGGAAAACAGACAGGTCGCCTCGTTTTATTGCGTGAGAAACATGTCGGTGAGATATATCTCGAAAATGGCGAATTGGTCCACGCTCGAATGGGCACCGCCTCAGGTGAGGGTCTTATCTTAGCTCTTTTAGGTTGGCGCGTGGGTAAATTCTATTTTGAAGCCAATCAACGCGTCGAAGAGCGTACGATTGAACGGCGTTGGGACTATTTAGTTCTTGAGGCGTGCCGATATCGGGACGAAACCGAAACATTGATCTGCTAGCTTTCAATTCTTCCGTGACATAAACAACAAGCCTTAGTTTTTATTTTTTATTAGGTAAATTCTCTTGACCTTTTTAAAAAATATTCGTAAACCTCTTAACTTAGCGCAAGTTATAGAAGTTTGCCTGATAATTTTTGGGCTATAACTGAAACGATTCAAAGGCCATTATGTCAAATATTACGAAACGCGATTTAGTAGTTCGCATTAGCAATGAAACCGGCATGGTTCAACAAGACGTCCTGCAGGTTATTCAGCGTACATTGGATCATATTACAGAATATCTCGCACAAGGTCGGAATGTCGAATTGCGTAATTTCGGTGTCTTTGAAGTTAAAGTACGAAAAGCCCGTGTAGGTCGCAACCCAAACAACCCTGAGTTGGATGTGCAAATACCGTCACGTGCTGTAGTTAAATTCAAGGCCGGTAAAGAAATGCGCGCTCAAGTTTTGGAATTCGGTCAAAAGGGAATTCCTCCTTCAAAACCCTCCGCGGACAACGCTGCTTCTCAAAACTCAGGTTCCGTATAAAGTTTTAGTCTTTTCGCATCTTTCGATTGCCTCTTTCTCAGGGCTTTGCTTTCTTGTCCGCTCTTATGTCATTTCAGGCTTTACCAGGATTCCGTGATTTTTATCCCGACGACCTATTCATTCGCAATTATGTACTATCTAAGTGGCGGGACACAGTCACCCGTTATGGCTTTGTGGAGTACGACGCCCCCCCACTCGAAGCGCTTGAACTTTACACGCACAAATCAGGCGATGAAATCGTCTCACAACTCTTTAATTTCGTAGATAAAGGCGATCGTGCCGTAGCCTTGCGTCCGGAGATGACGCCATCATTAGCGCGTATGGCGGGTGCTCGGGCGCGCGATTTTAAAAAGCCCATGAAGTGGTTTGCCGTTCCGCAGCTTTTTCGATACGAAAGCCCGCAGAAAGGGCGTCTGCGCGAACACTTCCAACTGAACTGCGATATTATGGGCGAGTCGGGGTTTGGAGCTGAAGTCGAAATTCTTGCGCTCCTTGTTGATACCCTACGCAGCTTCGGTTTGACTGAAAATGATTTTAAAGTCAGGTTCTTTAGTCGCGAATTCTGGCGCCTATTTCTTACAAGTTCTGATATTGGCTTGTCCATCCCCGTTGAGGGGGCTCCTGATCCCATTGCGATTGCCTTGGGTATTATCGACAAAATGGAACGGCGTAAACCAGAAGATTCCCGCAAGGACTTTGGAACAATCGGTCTGACAGACAAACATATTGAACTCATCACACAATTTGCTTCTTCAGGATGGTTGACTGAACCTTTGAAGGACACCTTGGCAAATGATCAGATGGAAACTTTGAAAGCCCAGTACCTTGAGAAGTTGCAAGCATTCCCCTCTATCTATCCTTTCATTCAACTGGATGGCACCATTGTCAGAGGACTTGCTTATTATACTTCAACCACTTTTGAAGCTTTTGAAGTTAACCCAAAAGCAGGACAAACAGGTGAAAAGTTTGTCGGGCGCGCGATTGCAGGTGGCGGACGTTACGATGATCTTGTTCAGAAAATAAGTGGGACATCCCTCGCTTCCATCGGGTTTGGAATGGGTGACGTGGTTCTTGGGAATATGCTTAAAGAGCGCAATCTCTTTCCAGCACGGCAAAGTTCCGTCGATGTGTATGTCGTGATCTTGGAGGAAACCCTTCGTTCGAGCGCGCTAGGTCTCGTCCATACTCTGCGGGATCAGGGCGTGCGGGTTGATTATTCATTCGTCTCGGCTAAGGCAGGCAAACAGTTTGAACAGGCTCAAGAGCGCGGGGCAAGTCATGCCATTATCGTGGCGCCAGACGAATGGCAAAAAGGGCAGGTCAAAATTAAGACTCTCGCGACACGGGTTGAAGAAATCGTTTCGATTCAGGATATCCGTTCAAAGTTGTAACAGAGGGAATTTCCTCGGTTAAAAATGGGTAGGCACCTTATTTGGCGACTTTGATAAAACGGCTAAAATCATTTTTCCGAGCAATGTCGAGAGGAGTAACGCCCAGCTCATTGTGGATATTGAAATCTGCGCCCGCTTTTAAAAGATCCAACGCTATGTCTTCAAACCCCATAAAGAGGGCATCGATAAGAGCTGTAGTTCCATTCGTGGTGGCGTGATTCACTTGGGCACCTTGGCTGAGGAGCCATTGGGACATCTCCCGCTCGCCAAAATGTGCTGATACAATCAGAGGTGTCCATCCATTTATATCAGCAATGTTAGTATCGGCACCGGCATCTAATAAGATTTTAACAATCTTGTGCTGCTTGCAGGATGTCGCCATGAGGAGTGCCGAGGACCTGTCGCCCGCAGAAGTTTCGTTCACAGAGGATTTTATTTTTAAAAGGTGACGCACTACTCTTACGTCTCCTGTGGCGGCGGCGATTGCAAGGGGGGTATAAAGAGTGCAACCGTGCTTTAAGAGAAATGAAACGATTCTGAAATTCTTGTTCATCAGCGCCCATTTCAGTGCAGACCACCCCGTCGAGGTGAATTGGTTCGGATTCCCTCCGCTTTCAAGTATGACCTTGACCGTCTCCACAAGATTTAACGATGCCGCAGCGATGAGTATGTCCCAGCCTTGGACATGCGATGCGGTGGGGTCTGCTCCATTTTTAATCAAAAGACGAACGACATTATGATGATTTTCGCTAACAGCTTTTGATAAGGCTGTAACCCCTCCAAAATTCCGAGCGTCTAAATCGGCGCCGAACTTGAGCAGTTCATCTACTTGGTTGGCATCACCGCGGGTTGCAGCCCAAATAAGGGCGGTGTTGCCCGACTGAGTTTTGATATTGGATTCGGCGCCATATTTAAGCAGGAGTCGTGTTGAGTCTACATGCCCTCCCATTGCCGCGTACATGAGGGCCGTGCCCCCTTTGAGGTGGCGAGCATTTGGATCTGCACCGTTTTTTAATAAAATTTCGAGAATTTTCGGATCTTCAACTGCGAGTACAACAGCATTCATGCCCCCGTTGTTACGTGCATTGAGATCGGCATTGTATGTGAGAAGGAGTTTAACAGTATCCAAATAACCATTTTTTATGGCCAACAAGAGCGGGGTCCAGCCGTCACGCGCTTTAACATTCGCAGAGAGGCCTGTGTCTAAAATAAGTTTTACCACCTTGGTTTTGCCATTTTCAGCGGCAAGAATGAGGGGGGAATCAATTGTTTCTTCTGGTTCTTCAAAGGTGGCCCCCGCTTTTATAAGAAGCTTAACGGTCTCTGTCTGACCATATCGGGCCGCAAGATTAGCAACAGAATATCCGCCCGAGATTTGAACGTTCACATTTGCCCCCGCTTTAATAAGTTGACGGGAAATGTTGTTGTGGCTCATCCAAACGGCCATAAACAAAGCGGTTGAACCATTCACGTTCATTATATTGACGTCAGCCCGATTTTTGAGCAGCAGGGTGACCAAAGCTTCATATCCCATCCAGCTTGCATGAACCAGTGGCGTCCCACCGTCATGGAGCCGCGCGTTCGGGTTGGCCCTCGCTTTTAAAAGGAGTTTCGCGCCTTCGTAATTGCGGGTCGTCACGGCCAAGGTGAGGGGATTGATCCCACCCGCGCCAATGGCGTCTACCGAGACTCCCTGTTTAATCAGATTTTCGAGTCGTTCATTGTCATGGAGCGCAGTCGCAAGGGCGATGGGAGGAACGCCCGTTGCCCCCGCCTTAAGTAGGACTTCCGCAATCTTGGTAAACCCACGCATTAAACACCAACCCAGTACAGTGGGTGCGTCCAGTTCGGGAGCTGTTTTTAATCCTGCATTGAAAAATGTCTGAGTATTGACGTTTGCGCCCCTTGAAATGAGGTCATTGACCATTTCCTTTTGTCCAAGATAGGCAGAAAGGAGCAAAGGTGTGACCCCAATCGCGTTGGGTGCATCGCAATGAGCCCCTGATTGTAGCAAATATTTTGCTAACTTAGTGTGAAAACAATTGAGTGCATGATGCAAAGGGCTGGTTTCCTCTTTGCCCTCTTTAACATTAATGTCGGCACCCTTCGAAAGAAGCGAGGCTACGGCCTTTTGGTCCCCCTGTTTTACAGCGGCAATTAAAAGTCTATTATATTCTTTTTCCATGTGGTCTTAAAAAACAGCCATCAAAAAAATATCATATGTATTTTGTCTGGCAAGTCGGAATCCTTATAGATACACATGTAAACGAGGTGATTCATTAAATCCAGCCCCAGTTTCGACATGCGCCTCTTTTTTTGCATGCCACACTTTGTTTCCTTGTCGCCGAGAAAAAATGACCCTTAAAATGATCATTGCATCCATTGTTGTCGTGGCCGGAGTTGCGCGCGTTATCTATGGCGAGCGCAAGTCCTCGGATAGGGTTGAAGAAAAAAGCTGATCCCCTTTAGAGCAAACCTTTGATGATCTTTTCGAACTCAGCTTCAGGGGTCATTCCAACGTGGATATCGACAATCTTTCCCGTTTTGTCGATGATGAAGGTGGTTGGTATGCCTTCGATGCCGCCATATTGATCAGGGAGCTCAGGTGACGCCATGAGCATTGGATAGTTGACGCCTAATTTTTGCGCAAATTTTTTCACAACATCCGGTCCGCCTTCGTCCACGGAAACACCTATGATCACAACTCCTTTATCCCCGTATTTTTTTTGGAGATTAATAAACCCTGGAATTTCTTCGCGGCAGGGGGGGCACCATGTAGCCCAGAAGTCCAGAAGGATCACTTTGCCTTTAAAATCCGATAGTTTCACTGTTTTCCCATCGATGTCTTTGAGCTCCCATGCGGGGGCCATCTGATTTTTCATGTCCTTGGCTTGGCTCGGTGAAAGCGTGGCGGCGAAGAGACAAAGCGTAACAAATAGAAAAAGGCTGATGCGGACGGCTTTTTGTTTCATATGAATATTAAGACGTTGTGGTTGCAAGTTTATTCCATAATTCTGCCGCTGTTCCATTGATTGTCAACCTTGTCTCTCATTCATAACGTCCTTGCTTTATATAGTGCGCGTTGTAATCACGGTGTTTGTACCAATGAATTTACCTTTGTATCCTTTAAAGTTTGATCCGATTTACCAAGAGCGCGTCTGGGGCGGTAGAAATCTAGAGAGCGTCTTTGGTCGCAAGTTGCCCACGGAAGGGAAGCCCATCGGCGAGTCATGGGAAATCTGTGATCGTCCTGAGGCGAATAACCTCGTTGTCAACGGTCATTTAGCCGGAAAAACGTTGCACGAAGTGATTCAACTCGACCAAAAAGCGATCATGGGTGACACGCCTTTAATCAATGGCCAGTTTCCATTGTTGATCAAACTTCTCGACGCCCAAGAACGGCTTTCCCTTCAAGTGCACCCTCCCGCTGAAATGGCCGAGGTGCTCAAGGGAGAACCCAAAACGGAGATGTGGTACGTTGCACAAGCCACGACAGACGCCCACCTGATTGCCGGCCTGCAAAAGAACGCGACCCGCGCGAGTTTTGAAGCTTCTCTCAAAGACAATTCGTGTGAAAACCAATGCTACAGATTCCCTGTGACTGAAGGCGATGTGATGTTCCTTCCTTCTGGTCGTCTCCACGCTATCGATGCTGGAAATGTGATTGTCGAAATTCAACAAAATTCCGATACAACTTATCGGGTCTACGATTGGGGTCGTCCGCGTGAATTGCACATTGAAAAATCGTTGGATTCCATCAACTTCAATGATTTCGAACCTAAATTAAGTGCGCGGTTACGCCCTACGGACGACTTCGTTGAGACAGTGAAGTGCGATTATTTTACGACGATCAAACGGTATGCTTCAAAATCATTCACTGTGGAAAAAGAACCCAGGTTCTTTGAGATTTGGATTGCCCTTGATGGGGACGCGACTCTAAACGGAGAGACGTTTAGTAAGGGTGACTCCATTCTTATTCCCGCTGATTTGACTCGTCTGGAAGTGAATCTTACTGGCTCAAGTCTGAGTTGGTTAATGGTTATGCCTTAAACAGTATTTTTGTTGATTGTGGTGTGTGTTCTCATCAATAAATCAATCAAACTGGTTTCCTGAGGTTTAAATACGTCGCAGGTTCAAACTCCGATAGATTTCAGTTTAATGTTCTGATTTCGCAATGACCTGCACAGCCTGGAAAGTTTTTTCATGGTTGGAGACGGAACAAATGAAGACTAGAGACGGAGCAAAAGTGAACGGAGACCGAACAAAAGGGGATTTCCAAGTTGACGGAGTGAGGGTGTTCACCTAGTTTCACACGCTTACATTTTTGCCAATAACGATAAAAATCAGGAATAACGATGAGTGTGAATGTTACTGTAGAAGAAATCGCAACGTGCCGGAAAACTATTAAAATTCAAGTGCCGGTTGAAGACGTAAATGCCGCGTTGAACAAAGTTACCGACGAATTTCAAAAGTTTGCAACCATCCCAGGTTTTCGAGTGGGGAAAGCGCCCAAAGGCGTCATTGAACGCAAGTACGAAAAAGAAATCGATGAAGAATTGCGCCGGAAACTTGTAAATGAAAGTTACGAGAATGCTTTAAAAGAGCAAAATTTACATGTTGTTGGGCACCCCGACATTAAAGAAGTTCAGGTCAAAAGAAATGAACCTTTAAACCTTGAAGTGGCTGTGGATGTGGCCCCTTCTTTCACCTTGCCGGAGTATAAAGGGATTTCATTGAATCGCGATAAAACGACCCCTACTGACGAAGATGTCACCAAGTCCATCAATGCCATCCTCGAACAACACGCCGATTTTAAAGACGTCACGGGACGCCCCGTTCAAATGGGTGATTACATTATAGTAGATTACACAGGAACAATTGATGGAAAACCTGTGGTTGAACTTGCCCCCAACGCGGGAATGCTTTCTGAAAACAAAGGCTTCTGGTTGTTGATGGGTGAAGAGTCTTTTGTACCTGGGTTCTGTCAACCTCTCGTGGGTGCTCAAATTGATGACAATAAGGAAGTCACAGTTAAATTTAAAGATGACTTTGGGCAGAAAGAAGTCGCTGGAAAAGAAGCGGTTTTTCAGGTGCAAATCAAGGGTGTTAAAGCCAAAGATGTCCCTGCGTTCGATGACCAATTCGCAGGGAAAATTGTTCCTGATAAAACAGCGGCTGAATTACGGGACATTATTCAAAAGGATTTGGAGCGTCGAAATGAATTGCAGGCTGATTCCAAATTGCGCGAAGAAGTTATTCAGGAGCTTTTGAAGAAAACCGATTTTGATTTGCCTCAAAGGTTGGTTGAGAGTGAAACGCGTCAGGCCATCATGAAAATGGTGTCCAACAACCAGCAACGAGGCGTTCCTGACACGATGATTGAGGAAAATAAAGGTGAGATTTTTGAGACCGCAAATAAGGATGCCAAGGATCGTTTGAAATCCATATTTATCCTGATCAAGATTGCTGAGATTGAAAAAATTGAAGTGACCCAAGATGAAATCGCGACACACGTACAGATGTTGTCTGACAAGTTCGGAATGCCTTTACAGAAGGTGGTCGAAAAGCTTCGGGAACATGATCAAATTAAGGGGATTTACGAAGAAATCTTATTTGGCAAGACCCTTGATTTCTTGGTTTTGAATGCTAATGTGCAAAAAGTTTAATATGAATGCACAAAACTACCTAATTCCAACGGTTATTGAAATGACAGGTCGCGGTGAGCGCGCATACGATATTTACTCCCGATTGTTAAAAGATCGGATCATTTTTCTGGGTGACCAAGTGGGTGACGGGCTTGCCAATGCGGTTATTGCACAAATGCTTTTCCTTCAAATGGATGACCCTAAAAAGGACATTCATCTTTACATCAACTCTCCCGGCGGCTCTGTCACGGCGGGTTTGGCGATTTACGATACAATGCAGTTCCTGACGTGCGACGTGACGACTTATTGCATCGGTCAATGTGCAAGCATGGGTGCGGTGCTCCTTGCTGCTGGAACAAAAGGGAAACGTTATTCTCTGCCGAACTCAAATATCATGATTCATCAGGTCCTAGGCGGCGCTGAGGGTCAGGCCACGGATGTGGAAATCAGGGTCAAGCACATGCTCAAGTTGAAGCATTGTCTTAATTCAATCCTTTCGCACCATACGGGTCAAACGGTCGAGCAGATTAATAAGGACACAGACCGCGATAATTTTATGAGCGCCGACGAAGCCAAAGCTTACGGATTGGTTGATGAAGTGGTGAGGTCGCGGAAAGAGTTGCCGAATATTTTGGATGGCACTGCGAATAAAGAACTTAAATTGTAGCTTTTATGTAGGGCAACTTTTTTATAAAGTTGCCTTAATAACAAAACATTATGGCCCGGCCTAATAACCTTACAATGTGCTCTTTCTGTGGTAAGAGCCACGCTGAAGTCAAAAAGCTCATCGCTGGTCCTGGTGTGTATATTTGCGATAATTGCATCACGGTTTGTAAAAGTATTCTCGATAAGGAATTCGGCGAAGAAACCAAAAAGCAGACTGCATCGCTCAAAACTCCCAAGCCCGCTGATATTAAGGCGCGACTGGACAGTTACGTTGTGGGTCAGGAACACGCGAAGAAAGTCCTTTCTGTGGCTGTGCATAATCACTACAAGCGTATTCTTCAGGCCTCTGGTGTTGCACCTGCCAAAGCGGGAGATCTCGAGCACCAAGTGAATATGGCCGCCCACGCAGATGTGGAGATTGAAAAGGGGAACATTCTTCTCATTGGACCCACCGGCTCTGGAAAAACTCTTCTTGCGCGTACGCTTGCTCGGATTTTGGATGTGCCTTTTTGTATTGCTGACGCAACCACTTTAACCGAGGCGGGGTATGTCGGTGAAGACGTCGAAAACATCATCTTACGTTTACTCCAGCAAGCAGATTACGACGTGAAACGTGCTGAAATCGGAATCGTTTATATTGACGAAATCGATAAAATTGGCCGGAAAACAGATAACGTTTCTATTACCCGTGATGTGTCAGGTGAGGGTGTTCAACAAGCTCTTCTTAAAATTCTCGAAGGTACGATTTGTAGTGTGCCTCCTCAAGGCGGACGCAAACACCCGCATCAAGAATATATTCAGGTCAATACGGAGAATATTCTGTTTGTCTGCGGCGGCGCATTTGTGGGTCTTGAAAAAATTATTCATCGCCGTTTAGGCAATAAAGTCGTCGGGTTTGGCGCCGAAGTAAGCGAACACGCTGCAGCCTCTCTCGATACCATGATGCGCCATGTCGAACCAGAAGACTTACTTTCATTCGGAATGATTCCTGAGTTTATTGGCCGTCTTCCTGTCGTGTCGTCCCTCCTTCCATTGACTGAGGACGAATTGGTTCAGATTTTGACGGAAACAAAAAATGCCATGATCAAACAGTATGTCAAACTGTTCGCCATGGAAGGTGTCACCTTGACGGTCACCAAAGACGCCCTCAGAGCGCTCGCGCATCTTGCCATCAAAAAGGGGACAGGTGCCCGAGCCTTGCGTGCGGCGATTGAGCGTATGATGTTGGATCTTATGTTCGAGATTCCTTCACGTGACGATGTCGCGGAAGTGATCTTTAATCGGGCTGTGGTCGAAGGGAAAAAACTCCCTGTGATCCGCAAAAAAGAAACTAAAGACGCTGCCTAATTGTCTCCTTGCAGTATTTGTAGAGCAGCGTTTCCTAGGTATATGAAGTTTTTCGCTCTCGCTTTAGTCCCCTTGCTTTTACTGGCAAATTGCTCAAAAAATCCTCGTACTCCGATCGTTGCTGACTCCAAGGAAATCTCCTCGCAAAAGCCTACAGGAGAGCAGGTGGATATAAAAGTCAAGTGGGTCGTGGGTAAGAAGTTTTTTCATCGGAACACACTAGATCAGAAGTCCACGGTGCATATCGCTGGTGTGCTGACTCCCGTTGTTCAGCACTTGCAACAAGAACAGGAATATTCCATCGAAGTTTTAAAGGCAAATCTCAATGAAACAACGATAGAAATGGAATTGCTCTCACAGAAAATCAAAATCAATGCAGGTGAAGACAAGCTAGACTTTGATTCGAAATCGCAAAATAAAAATGATCCCGACAACGTTCTAGCTCCGATCATTCAACAAATCGTGGGGAGCAAGATCCAGTTTATCCTAGGGTCCGATGGAGAAATTAAAAAAATCACTGGAGTTGATGACATTCTTGCTCGGGTCCAACGTATCTTGCCTAAAGAAGAAGCCCAGTCGTTCCAAGGGATGTTTAGCGAGGATGCTTTT
Organism: Verrucomicrobiota bacterium; assembly: GCA_034440535.1. GTDB lineage: Bacteria > Verrucomicrobiota > Verrucomicrobiia > JAWXBN01 > JAWXCD01 > JAWXCD01. The sequence goes on from JAWXCD010000064.1 coordinate 17,189, forward strand.
GCGCAAGTGATCAAGTTTTACATGCTGCATGGTCTACCGACTCGCCCCGTAAAACGGAATGAACAATGGAACGCAAAAAGTTCAATGAACCTCGGCCCTCTTGGTGTCATGAGCTTTGATGATTTCTACGTGCTCGATGAGATCAACTTCGTGGGGGCAGATTCGTTATTCACGATTAAACGGAAAGGTTCGATTTCGGGTTCAAGCAGTGACAATCAAAAAGTAGTAGGGTCAGGGTTTAAGATTCGTTCAGGAAGCAATGTCGGATTCCTTATCTTCCATTCGGGCTGGGGTCAGATTAAGGAATCGACAACAGAAATGAACCTCGAAATGTCGATGAAGATTCCAAACCCGAACAATCCCACTGGTGCGATGGTTGATGTGAACTCTGATATGCTCCAGAAGATTAAAGACGAGATTTACAAGGCTGAGTAAATGCAGCCTTGTGCGGTCTTACGTATTCGTTCTTTCGTAGAAACGGTTTAGGATTAATTTAATTTTGCTAGGACTTCTTTGGCTTTGGCAAGCGCTTCATCAAGTTTCGAGGGGTCTTTCCCACCGGCTTGTGCAAATTCAGGCTTTCCACCCCCACCACCTCCAACCATGGGTGCAATTTCCTTAATAATATTCCCAGCATGGAACCCCTTTTGGACGTAAGGAGCCGGGGATCCTGCGACGAGGCCGACTTTGCCCTCACCTGTGATTGCCCCGAGGACAAAGGGGCCTTGATATTTCACTTTTAGGTTATCAGCCAAAATTTTCAAAAATTCACTGGTCCGCGTTCCAAGATTTCTGACGAGTGGTGCAGGATTTTCGGCCATCAGTTCAGGCAATAACAATAAAGCCTCTTGCTGGGCGGCTTGTTCAGCTTTTTTGTGTTTCGCTTTATCGGCGTCTGTTAGTTTAATTTCCAAGTCGGCTAATTCAGTCGTCAAGTTCTGCAAGGTTTTATCGAGCTCGTTCACTTCGTCTGATTCTCCAGAATAACGACCTGAATTTAATCCCGCTTCGATTATGCGCGGCTGCATTTCCCCCAGCTTTTTTTGCCCTTTTTGAATTTCACTTTTAAGGTAGGTCACAGCAGCGGCCCCGGTCACAGCCTCTATTCGTCGTACACCGGCGGCAATAGCGCCTTCGGTTGTGACTTTAAAATAACCTATGTCCCCCGTTCGGCTCACGTGAGTGCCCCCGCAGAGTTCCATGGAGTATCCACCGATATCAACGACCCGCACAATGTCCCCGTACTTATCCCCAAAGAATTGTTGGATGGATGTGTCCTGTTTGATTTCTAAATAAGTCTTTTCTGTTGAAATGACTGGTTCGTTTGCGCTGATTTTTCCATTTACCGCCGTTTCGATTTTTCCAATTTGGTCCTTGGTAAGTGGCCCACAATTAAAGTCGAAACGCAACCGGTCCGGACCCACGTACGATCCCTTTTGCCCGGCATCTTTTGACACCAGTTCATGCAGTGCCCAATGGAAAATATGGGTGGCCGAATGATGCCCTTCAATGGCGGCACGCCGTTTTTTATCTACGGAGGCTGTCACTTTTGTACCCACTGCAGGAGCGTCGTTTGATTCCAAAATATGTACAAAAGTGTCTCCGGCTTTAATGGTATTGGTGACTCGGTACTCTTTCGAGTCGGCGACCAGAACACCCTGATCCCCAACTTGCCCGCCCATTTCTGCGTAGAACGGAGTTTGGTCAAGGATGACCACGAACTTCCCTTTTAAAGTTTCCACGGAGACGACTTTGGCTTCTACAGAAAGGTTTTGGTAACCTCTGAAAACTGTTTTTGATTTTTCCCAAATGTCGGTGACTTCAATGATCTCTTTTTTCTGGTGTTCCTGAGACCTTTTTTTCTGTTTATCCATCTCAACTTCATATCCAGCCAAGTCAACGTTGAGTTCAAGTTCGCGGGCCATGAGCTCGGTTAGATCCACGGGAAACCCGTAGGTATCGGATAACGTGAAGGCTTCAACCCCAGGAAAAATGTTTTTGCCGGATTTTTTAATTTGTGAGGCGACTCGGTTAAAGAGTTCAAGACCACGGTCCAATGTTTTATTAAAACTCTCTTCTTCGCCTTTGATGACTTGCTGCACTTTTTCCATTTTGGAGTTAATCTCAGTGAAAACAGGGCCCATTTGTTGGCAAAGGACGGGAACGAGCTTGTACATGAACGGTTCGGTAAACCCAAGGTTCCGCCCATATTTGACCGCGCGTCGCAAAATACGACGGAGCACATAGTTGCGGTCGTTGTTTCCTGGAATGATCCCATCAGCAATCGAAAAGGTCAGTGTGCGAATGTGATCTGCTATGACCCGGAACGCGATATCCGTTTTTTCTTGTTCTGTTAAACCTGTGGCCCCGGGCTTTGGAAGAGTGGAGGCATACCGTTTCCCGCTGAGCTTTGATAGGTCATCAAATAACGGACGGAACACATCTGTTTCGTAATTGGATATCGTGCGAGTAAATGATTTAAAGTTGTCAGTGCATTGAATGATTGAACAGATCCGCTCAAACCCAGCCCCGGTGTCGACGTGTCGGGCGGGTAGGGGACTGAACGAGCCGTCTGCATTGGCTGTAAACTGTATAAAGACGAGGTTCCAAATTTCGATGCAATCAGAAGACCCTTTATTGACAAGTGCGCCTTTAGTGGTGCCATCTGGGGTTAAATCAATGTGGAGCTCCGAACAAGGGCCGCAGGGACCGGTTTCGCCCATCATCCAAAAGTTGTCTTTCTTGTTCCCATTAACGATATGTACAGCTGGATCAAGGCCGGCAGCAGTGAAAAGCATGGCCCAGTAATCATAGGCTTCCTGATCATATTCAGCGGGGTCCCCCGGGCCTGGCTTGTAAACGGTGGCATACACACGATTCTTGGGAAATCCCCAAACGCCCGTGACTAATTCCCAAGCCCACTCGATGGCTTCTTTTTTAAAATAATCGCCAAAACTCCAGTTCCCAAGCATCTCGAAAAAAGTGTGGTGATAGGTGTCCATCCCCACATCCTCAAGGTCGTTATGTTTGCCGCCCGCGCGAATGCATTTCTGGGTATCTACAGCGCGTGCAGGTGTGTAGGGACACTTTTGTTGACCTAAAAATATAGGAACAAATTGGTTCATCCCTGCATTAGTAAAAAGCAAGTTCGGGGCGTCGGGCATCAGGCTGCTCGATGGAACGCAGGTGTGGTTTTTGGATTTAAAAAAATCAAGAAACGATTGGCGAATTTCGGCTGACGTCATCATAAATTTGTTCGTTCTATTCTCCGCGGTTATCTTTCGTTCGGCTTATATTCCGAACCACCCTTATTTCATCTCGGAAAGCGTGGAAATATGATGAAAAGGGTCCTTTTGCACCAGAAGAAATTTTAAGTGGATCTAAGCCGATTCTCTTTCCTCCAGTTTGGTTCGTGGTTCCGCTGAACTTGGGGGTTTTTTCTTAAAAGGTGGTCGCGATTGAAGATCGCCGAGTCCAAGTCTAGAGAATAACCCTCAAAGTCCATGATGGCACCCAAGGCCGCAATCATGGAAGCCGGAGGTTTCCCAGCTTGTAGCCGGTGGTTGAGCGAGGTACGAGCGACACCACCGGACCACAGCCTCCACAACGTCATGCATCCCGAAGGGATGCCAGCAACGTCATGCATCCACATGGGAAACCCGGAGCCTTCGTGTCCACGCATTCCGCTCGGAATCAGGCCATTCGCTTAACCGTTGCCACTGGCTCTAATTTGCGTTAGATAGCGAGTCCATTTTTGATCTAACGAGGAAATTATTTTATGCGGCGCCAGTATCCATTTCATGAGATTGAACCTAAATGGCAAAAGTTCTGGGATGAACAAGACAGTTTTCGTGCTTGGAACCCCGGAGAGTCTGTGCCGGAGTCGCATCCTTTTGCTTCGCGTCATAAGGACTTATTAAACACCCATAATCTTCCGCCAAAATTTTACGCTTTAGACATGTTCCCATACCCATCGGGGTCCGGGTTGCATGTTGGGCATCCGGAGGGATACACCGCAACGGATATCGTTTCCCGGTATAAACGCATGCGCGGATTTAACGTTCTGCACCCTATGGGTTGGGACGCTTTCGGATTACCGGCTGAACAATTCGCGGTAAAAAACAACCTTCATCCTCGAGTGACTACCGAGAAAAATGTTCACACTTTTAAAGGGCAACTGAAGAAACTGGGGTTCAGTTATGATTGGAGCCGGGAAATCAACACGACTGATCCGGCTTATTATAAATGGACTCAATGGATTTTCCTCAAACTTTACAATTCGTGGTTTGATTCCAGTTCCAATAAGGCGCGACCGATTGAGGAGTTGCCTATCCCCAATCAAATGACCGACGCGAGCGATATTCAAAAGTTCCGCGATGATCATCGTCTGGCTTATGTCTCGGAAGCTCCGGTTAACTGGTGTCCAGCCTTGGGTACGGTTCTCGCAAACGAGGAAATCATCGAAGGTAAAAGCGAAGTGGGTGGGCATCCTGTCGAACGGCGACCGATGCGCCAATGGATGTTGCGGATCACTGCCTATGCTGATCGTTTGATTCACGACCTGGATCATGTCAACTGGCCTGAGGGGATCAAGATGCTCCAGAAGAATTGGATTGGCCGGTCGGAGGGTGCGGAGGTGGATTTTAAAATTGTAGGATCAGATAAGATTATTACGGTTTTTACGACGCGCCCGGATACTTTGTTTGGAGCGACCTATATGGTGCTGGCCCCTGAACATGGGATCCTTCGGGACATTTCCCCAACTGCCTATGACGCCACCGTGCCTCTGAATTGGAAAGGGCAGGAGTCCACTCCGCAGTTGTCAGTGGCGGCGTATCAAAAGGCAGCAGCGAAAAAAAGTGATCAAGACCGGCAGCTCGGGAAAGTTAAGTCTGGGGTTTTCACGGGGGCTTACGCGGTTAATCCGGTGAACAACGCCCAAATCCCTATTTGGATCGCTGATTACGTGCTGAGCGGATACGGCACGGGAGCCATAATGGCTGTACCTGCCCATGACGAGCGGGATCTCCAGTTCGCCCAGACTTTCGACCTTCCCATCATTCAAGTGGTGGAACCGCCAGCCGGTCAGGAATCAATCGGTTTTATCGGATACGGAACAGCTGTTAACTCGGGCTTCATTGATGGTCTTCCGACGGGTGACGCAAAAATTAAGATGATTGATTGGCTGGAAAACAAAAGTGTTGGACGGCGTATGATCAATTTTAAACTTCGCGATTGGTTGTTTAGTCGTCAGAGGTATTGGGGTGAACCGTTTCCGATCATCTGGATGAACGAACGTCATTTTGGGTTAGACGACGCCGATCTTCCGCTTATTCCCCCTGATTTGGTTGATTACAAACCTACTGGAACTCCCGAACCGCCGCTGAGCAAGGCGGGGGACTGGGTCAATATTAAATTCACTAACCCGTATACCCGCGAAGTGGGCGAAGCCCGGCGCGAACTGAACACAATGCCTCAATGGGCAGGGTCGTGCTGGTATTACTTGCGGTTTACTGACGCTTCAAACTCGAAGAATTTTGTAGGGTCAGAGGTCGAAAGGTACTGGATGAACTCGTCATCTCCAGATCAATCAAAAGTGAAGGGCGTCGACTTGTATGTGGGCGGCACTGAACATGCCGTGCTCCATTTGTTGTACGCACGGTTCTGGCATAAGGTGTTGTTTGATTACGGGTTGGTTTCGACTCCCGAACCCTTTTATCGTCTGGTTAATCAAGGTTTGATTCTTGGAGAAACCGAGTTGCATGTCTTTGAGGGCGCTAACGGTAAGGCCATTAGTTTGACACAACTCCGGGATATTGATGAAGAAGCAACCCCGGAGGGGCTGAGGTTGTTTGCCTTTGAGAAGGCGAGCGGCGCAAAGGTCATAGGTCGGCGTCTGGCGGCGGAGGACGTGGAAAAGAAAGGCGAACATTTTGTGCTTAAAGTGGATCCATCTATCGCTGTAGATGGCCGCAGTTTTAAGATGTCCAAGAGTCGCGGGAACGTTATTAACCCTGACAGTGTGGTTGAGGAGTTCGGGGCTGATGCATTGCGTCTTTTCGAAATGTTTATGGGTCCATTGGAACAAGTGAAACCGTGGAACACAAAAGGCGTTGAAGGAGTGTACCGTTTTCTTGGCCGGGCATGGCGCTTGATCATGGAAGAAAAACAGGATGGCTCATGGGATGTCTCGGCCAAGGTGCAAAATGTTCCTGCCGATCCAAGAATTCTCAAGATCCTGCACGAAACTATTCGTAAGGTAAGTGAGGACATCGAAAACCTTGCGTTTAACACTGCGATTTCGCAGATGATGATATTTGTCAATGAGATGACGGCGACTGAGGTGAAGTCGGTGGAGGTGTTGAAAACTTTTGTGCAGCTCCTTAATCCATTCGCCCCGCATTTGACTGAAGAATTGTGGGAAATCCTGAATAAGGTAGAAGGAACTCATGTTGCGGTATTGGTTTATGCCCCTTGGCCTTCATACGATGCGGCATTGCTCGTGGAGTTCGAAGTTGAAATCGTGCTCCAAGTTAACGGCAAGTTACGTGACAAAATGAAAGTCCCTGTGGACCTTTCGTCTGCCGAAATGGAACGTTTAGCTCTCGCCAACCCGCGTGTCGCCGAAATGCTGGCCGGACGAACACCCAAAAAAGTCATCGTCGTCCCAAATAAACTCGTGAACATTGTGGGGTAAAA
>JAWXCD010000065.1:0-22136 GCA_034440535.1 Verrucomicrobiota bacterium
TGGAATGGGCAAAGCAGGGGATTGACCGCGTGTTTGAAGCGGATCCCGCAGAGGACCTGCGAACGACAGAGCCCAAGATGGCAATGTCTCCTCAGGGACGGACAAACTATCTTTCAATTATCAGAATACGATGAATAAATGCGAGGTGATTTTTGATAGTTTGTCTGTCCATATTATCAGAATACGATAATCTTTTGCGCAATGGAACATCGGCCAGCAATACGCTTGGCGGTTCCAAGCGTCTTGAGACGACACAGGAATCAAAAATACAGGCAAATTCACGAGCGCACTAATGCATATGAAAAATCAAATATCGAAAAGGTTCACAATTTTGATTGGCGCGGTGCTCCTTGCCGTCCTCAACTTTGCAAATGCTGATACTCCAATGAAGCCAATAAATTATAGCGATATAAAAGAACTTTTGAATGTTTACGCGCTGGCGGACGATATGATGGACGAGAAGCTTATAGCAGCAAGGGAGGCGTTGCGTTCAAAGGGGGATGAGGCAGTTCCCGCATTAATACTCCTATTTAAAGAGAATCCGAATGATCAATATCGTGCGGCAATCGTTGATGCCCTCCAATTTAACCGAGGTAAAAAACTCGCGGCGACTGCTTTCCTTGGAGAGCAGTTGTCAACAAGCGCGGAGCAGTGGCAGGGGCAGATATGGGTAGCTAGTGCGATTCGATTTATCGCAACCAGCAATCCAGAACTTGGACGTGGCGTTGCGCTCAAAGCGTTGGATGCACAAAGTGACTTTGTTAAGCAATCTGCCATTCGATCCCTAGCGGAAGTAGGGACAAGGCAAGATACCGAAAAACTCAGAATCTTCCGAGAGCAGCGCAAATCGCTAAAGCAGGGTCCTAACGACGGAGTTGTTACGAATGTCGATGCTGCAATAGAGCGGATAACAGAACGCTCGTCATCTCATAAGTAAGGCGAACGCCGAACCGCTGTCGCGAGAGGCGACGTCCGCCAACCCTCGCTGTAACGCCGATGCCCCGCACTGTCACGCCGATGCCCCGCACTGTCACGCCGATACCCCGCACTGTCACGCTGCCTGCTATGGGGCAAATCGAGCGGCTTCGCCGTTGTCACGTAACAGTCTACACCTTATTTTTGCGCCTGCCCCTTATTTTTGTGAATCGTTTCAACGTTTGAATAACCTGAAGATCTCCAACCCGCCCACGATCAGGAACAGCATTACGACCATGATCAGGAGCAAGTTTGTCGCGGTGCTGTTATGCCGGATTTCCGATGTCCATGGAACCCGGTTGTTCAGGTAAAGGAGCGTGATTGCCAAGAACGGGATGAACAGGCTGCCGACGATTGTAAATACCACTATCACCAACAGCGGTCGGCCAAGGAATGCAAACGGCACCGACACCAGTGCCATAAAAGCCAGCGCGGCGCGGTATTGCCAGGAGGTGCGCATCGCGCCATCAGGCTGTTGTTGCGGTGACGGCCAAAGCAGGCTGTAGCAGTCGGCGAAGATCGCTGGCACGGTCTGCCACACCCCGACTAGAGATGCCAGCACGGCGGCCCAGAATCCAATCGAATAAATATACCAGCCGACTGGCCCAGTAATTGAAGCGAGCTGCCGGGCCATGCGCGTTACGGCTTCCCCGTCAGTCACGGCGACACCTGCCTGGTAGAAGACCCGATTTGCAATGAGCATCACCGAGAGGCCGAACACCGCTGTAAAAAAATACGCCATTGCAAGATCCAGTCGCACGCTGCGGAGGTTGCGCGGATGAGTTTTGCCCTCGTTGCGCAAGAGATAGTTATAACTCAGTAGAGTCAACGACCCGCCGATTCCCCCAATCAGCGAGAACACATATGCTCCGCCATCGGCTGGAATGGCCGGCACGAGCAGCCCCTTGAGTGCTGCCACCGGCTGGCGAAACGTCAACGCGGCACAGGCAACGATGCTGAAGAACATGAGCACAATGAGCGGCTTCATCAATTTTGAGAAACCGCCAACTCGCGCCGAGTAGATGAACGCGAACGCTACCACGGCGTGTCCAAATGCGCCCCACGACCTGGGAATAGCACCGCCGCTGATGTTCTCAATCGCCAGTCCGCAGCCGCTGATGAGAGCGCCGCTGACGGCAATCGCCCAGAGCAAGAGGTAGCCCGCGAACACCACGAGCACCCAGCGCGGGAGGTATCGGGCCCAGCCCTCCAGCAATGTCGAACCTGTTGCGAGCTGCCAACGGGCGAGCCCCTCTGTTAGAACGAACTTTAAGAATGCTCCAATCGCCAACGCCCACAAAAGAGTTACACCGTAGGTCGCCCCGCCGACCGTTGCGGCAATCACGTCGCTCGCACCAATGCCGGAGGCCGCCATGATGAGTCCAGGTCCGAGCCATCGTGCCGATGATTCAGCCTTAGGTTCCACATGAAGCGTCGGGTCAAGTCGAGAAGGACCCTGCGCCCCGGAAGTGCAAGATTCCGTCAAAAGGGACGGACAAACTTTTTTTGATTTAAAAACCATATTCTACGCTCTTGCTTTTGGGTGGCCACATAGGCGCAGTATCAGAATACGATGAATAAATGCGAGGTGATTTTTGATAGTTTGTCTGTCCCTTAGGTAGGGGTAACAGGGGTAAATGTATGAAGGAAGAATGATGAATTATGAAACCGATGCCGAAAGAAGAAACAGGTGTGCCAGCACGCACAAGGCTAGATGTTTATGATTCTTACCTCTTACTTCTTACCTCTTACTTCTTACTTCTTGAGCACGAGGTATTTGTTAAACTTGCAGTTTTAGAATCGGGACTGATGATGTGCAGGATGAATCCATTACAGGACCACCCTCCGGGGAAGTTAATAGCAGTCGAGGGATTGGACGGGTCTGGGAAGTCGACCCAGATTTATCTTCTGAAAAGGTGGCTAGAATTACAAGGCATGCGGGTGTTTTTCACGGAGTGGAATTCGTCCGTGCTTGTTAAGAAGGCTACATCCAAAGCTAAGAAACGGAATCTACTCACAGCCACAACCTTTTCCCTTATTCATGCCACTGATTTTGCTGACCGATACGAGCGGGAAATCGTGCCCCTGCTCCGGGCCGGATACATCGTACTCGCCGACAGGTACATTTTCACGGCCTTTGCGAGGGATGTCGTCAGAGGAAACGACCCTTTATGGGTGAGGTCCATCTACAGTTTTGCAGTCAAACCAGATTTAACATTCTTTTTCAAAGCACCACTTGAAACCTCGCTCTCTAGGATACTCGATGGACGACCGACATTAAAATATCACGAAGCCGGGTTGGACATGGGATGGACGATAGATCCTTATGAGAGCTTTAGAATTTTCCAAGGGAAAATCTTCGAACAGTATTTAGGCATGGAAAAGGAGTTTGAGTTCATACCCATGGAAGCGACCGGGACTATTGAAAGCCAGCAACAACAAGTGCGGAATATCGTTTCAGAACGCATTGATTTACAACGATACAAAACGCTGAGGAGACAATGAATCAAAAACGATTTTTTGGGCAAGGGTTACCAAGACTCGACTTGTCGAAACTAACGGGGAAACTCATTGTCATTGAAGGTGCCGACGGTTCAGGGCGTTCGGTACAGATTGCTAAACTTACCGAATGGCTTGAAGCAAAAGGCCATGCCGTGGCTCACGTGGGACTCCGGCGCTCGACCTTAGTGAGCGAAGAACTCGAGCAAGCTAAACAAGGAAACATCCTTGGTAAAACCACCATGAGCCTGTTTTATGCAACCGATTTTGCGGATCAACTCGAAAACCGGATTATTCCTGCTTTGCGCGCGGGTTTTATTGTTTTGGCCGATCGTTACATTTATACACTCATGGCACGCGACATTGTCAGGGGTTCGGAAGTAAATTGGGTTGAATCGTTGTACGGAATTGCGCTCGTCCCCGACGCGGTCTTTTTCTTACATACGGGGGCCCGGCAACTTGTGGAGCGAAATTTTCAGAAGAATGGGAGGCTTGATTATTGGGAATCAGGCATGGACTTAGGTTTGGCTAACAACATGTTCGACAGCTTTATTCGGTATCAAAAAAAGATCCAACACGAATACAAATGGATGGAAGAAAAATATGGATTTAAAGTAGTCAATGGAAACCGGTCGATCCAATCTATCCTCAAGGACTTTAAATCTCATCTCCTACCCCTTATTGATCCAACGGACCCTGATTTAGCTGGAAACAAGTTATGAACAAGTCGGTATTTCCCATTGAGGAAGCTTTTGGTGTCAATGATGAGGAGAAACAAAAGCTCCGGGAAGTAGGCTCCCTCATGATCGAGCGCGAGGAGGAACCATGGCATGTCGTGCATGTGACACTTCTAGCTTTAACCCTCTTTGACCAACTTGAAGCCATGCATGGTCTCGGTTCCCGCGAACGTTTTATCCTGGTGTGTGCCGCGTTACTCCATGATACGGGTTGGTCGCTTGCGCCCAATGGCCGCAAGCATCATAAATTTTCCCGCACAGTGATACTTCAGCATCCGTGGCAATCTATTCAGAGGAATGATGTGACACTCATTTCGCTGGTCGCACGGTATCATCGTAAATCTTTACCTAAGCGAAAACACGATGGTTTTGTTGAACTCACCTCTCAAGAACGGGAAATTGTATGTCACCTTGCCGCCATATTAAGAATCGCCGACGCCTTGGACCGAGGGCACATACAAAAGGTTGAAAAAATTAAAGTTACCTTTTCCGCGGGTGAAATCCATTTAATCATCAGCGCCAATGCTGATTGGGAAGCTGAACAAATGACCGTCAATAAAAAGGGTGACCTCTTAGAACAGATATACGGACGCAAGCTTGTTTGTTTAGCAAGCGAATCACATTCCTAGCCATCTGCAAAAAGGCTTAGTTTCTCCAAGGCCATTAACCCAACTAAACTTGGGACATACCCTCTTCACTCGTAATAATACCGTCCCAACGTTTTAATTGGGCAACAACGTTATCATACGAAGGTGAGCCCGTAGCCGTTCGCGATGAAATCGAAGCCTTCAAGGTGAGCACCTTTAAAATATCCTCATCAAAAGCCGATGAAAAGGTCCGCATTTGGTTAAGGTCCAAATCTGTCAATGCCTTACGCTCGGTCACGCAGTAAGAAACCATTTTTCCTATAATCTCGTGTGAGTTCCGGAAAGGCACCCCTTTTTTCACAAGGTAATCCGCCATATCAGTGGCCAGAAGAAGCGCGTCATTTGCGGCTTTCCCGATCCGCGATTCGTCTACCACAATGTGCTCTATGAGCTTAGCCAAAACTGCAAGGACTGATTTACAAGTGTCCACCGAGTCAAAGATAGCCTCTTTATCCTCCTGCATATCGCGATTGTAAGTCATCGGCAGCCCTTTCATGGTGGTGAGAAGGGACATGAGGTTTCCATACAACCGCCCTGTTTTTCCACGGGCAAGCTCAGCCACATCTGGATTCTTTTTCTGCGGCATTAAACTTGAGCCCGTGGCGTAGGCATCCTTGATGAGGATAAACTTAAACTCAGACGACGCCCAAAGAATGATATCTTCGCACAACCTTGAAGTGTGCATACCAATGATCGCAATATTGGCCAGAACTTCTAACGCGAAGTCGCGATCACTTACGGCATCCATACTATTTTGGGTGACCTTTGGAAAATCTAGAAGTTTCGCAACAAGTTCGCGGTTTAGAGGAAGTGTACTCCCCGCGATAGCCCCTGAACCTAATGGCATAACGTTGATGCGTTTATAGCAATCAGTCATCCGACCGAAATCCCGATCCAACATTTCCACGTAGGCAAGAAGATGATGCGCCATCAAGGTTGGTTGGGCACGCTGCAGATGAGTGTACCCCGGCATGATCAAGCGCGAATGTTTTACACCAAGCCGCACCATACTTTTCTGCAAACCTCGAAGGAGCCGGCGAATTTCCAGTACCTCCGCTCGCATGTACATGCGGATATCGAGCGCGACCTGATCATTTCGACTGCGTCCCGTGTGGAGTTTCGCCCCTACTGGACCGATCCTCGCGGTCAGGATACTTTCGATGTTCATGTGAACATCTTCAAAGTTCGGGTCGAATTCAATTTTCCCGGCTTCAATATCTTTCTTAATCTCTTGGAGCCCTTTTACGATCTGGTCGCGTTCTTCTGTATTCAGAATACCGATTTCCTTGAGCATCGTGGCGTGGGCAATACTTCCCACAATATCGTACTTGTAAAGGCGCCAATCGTAGGAGATGGATTCCGTGAATGCTTTTACATCATCTGCCGTAGGTTCTGAAAATCTTCCATGCCACATAGACTGCTAGTTGTAAGAAACATCAATGAAATTGCCAACTTTAAAAACGCAGATATCCCAAGAATGATCGCCCCTGTTTTGTAACATGAGGCGAGGTTATGGAACCTTGAAGGACTGGGGTGTTGTCCACAAAGCCGCCGTTTAAGCGGCTCTTGAACCTCTATTTTACTTTAATAAAGTAAACTGCCCGATCACTGGCAACGGTTCCATCTTACCATTCACCACGTTGACTATACCTAAAACCATGAGAGCTATGATCCCTAAAGTACAAACTGGACCTAAGGCACAAACGATCATGCCCACAAAGGGAATGAAACCTATAACAATCGTCATAATACTCAGTGCCAGTGCGCATAAAAACAAGTTTAGGCCTTGGTTCGCATGGTATTTAGCGAAAGGTGATTTAGGAGCGACTATTAATGGAATAAAGAAAATCAGATAGGCCACTATCGCTATCCCTTTGTTTACTTCCGCGTCGTTGACATCACTGGAAGGAATGATAGGAGGAACCACACTTTGTGCGGGAATCGGGGGAACACCGGACCCTGCGTCCACAGAGGGTGTAATTTCGTTTAAAGCTGCAAATTCAGGAAGACTCTTAGCAGAAACCCAATTGGGCATTCCTTGTTTCCAGACATTTGCTTCTTGAGGCAACTGGCCCCCTTTAACCAATGAAATGATTTGCACCGCTTCAACCGGCCCTTGTTGCTGACCATCACGAACGTAAAACCAATCACCCATAAATCTTCTCCCTTTAGTTGAATAGGAGACAAACGTGATTTGATGAAACGGTCAACCGTAAACCCACGGAGAATTCAAGTGCACCTCGTTTGAGGTACGCACCTCCCGTAAAGAGGACAGATAGGATTGTCTATGCCACATTGGCGACCCCTGAATGCGTCCTGCCATAAACCCTGAAAATCAGAACCTCTCTTGAAATAAAAATTTTTTGCACTTATTCTCCCCTACACAATGACCCAGTATAGCACCCAAAAAATCCCTTTATTTAAAAAAATCGCCCGATCTTTTTTTAAATCGATGCCTCCCTCTCATGTGTGGTTCAACGCTGGAAAAATCCTGACTCGCGCCCTATTAAAACCCGAACTTAAACCCCTGCCCTGTTCCGTCGAGTTGTTTGGAACAATTCCGTTTCGAATCGATCTCGGGTCATTTGTGGGCAACGATCTTTATTGCTTTGATCATCAATTTGAAGCGACCACCACATTGCTTTGGCGTAAACTGGCCAAAGAAAGCCGGTTTATCGTTGATATTGGAAGTCACATTGGAACATTCGCATGCCTTGCAGGACATGAAAACCCCCAGGCCAAAGTGTTTGCCATTGAACCTGACATCTCAAATTTTGCTTTTCTCACCCAGAATGTAAAATCGTTATCTAATGTGCACGTTGTCCAATGTGGAATAGGGCCGACCGATGGGAACCTTTATTATCATCTCGTCCCCGGGAACGACGGCGGTGGATACCTCAGCGAAAAGCCTGAGGGATCCGCGTCTCAAGTCCCTGTGTTTACTCTGGATACTTTTTGTTTGAACCAAAGTATAACGACCATCGACCTGATGAAACTGGATGTCGAAGGATTGGAACACGAAATCATAGCGAGCCACAAAGAGTTTCTAAAACATCGAGGGCCACGTCATATTATTGCGGAAATCAGGAAAGAACACCGGGATCCAAAATCCGCCGAGGATTTAATGAGGAATCTCACAGAGGCGGGCTATACAGGTCGGCGAATTGAGGGACTCTATGCCTTGCCCTTTGGAAAAAAAGAAGATCTAGCTAACTGGCATTTCTACAAGGGCAAAAACTAAACACTAAGGAAGAACGTTTATTATTCTTCTTCCTTTTCCTTTTCCTTATGAACGTTCGTATTGGTTTCTGATTTCGAAGCCGCATCGCCGAGCTCTGAATTAATGCCACCAAATATTTCCTTAAGCCCTTGAAACCCGGATTTCTTTTCCGCTTTGGTCAGTGGTTCCCCACTGGCCTTTTCTTGTTCTTTTAAGTCTTCAGAGCTCATTGAGGCATAGCCCCAACCGTTCCAAAGAAAATAGCTACCAATGGCCAAGCAACCGATAATGACAGTTTTAAAAATGCAACCCGTGACCTTATCAACAAAATGGCGGAAACTTCCCATAAGCGTAATCAGTTAAGGCGATGAGAATAACAATGACCTTACGGATTTCCAATGTAATTTTAAGAAAGTTTAAATAATCCTGCGACACAGCTACGCACTCAGCGTCCCGCGTGTGACTCCCAACTGATTAACGACCTGCAATGATTTCCAAACCTTTTGGGCATCGATTTTTCCTGCAATGAGATCTTGGTACACGCCGATAACCCGGCAACTTTCGTCTTTTGATTCGTTGACTAGTTCTAGCCGGAATCGGCGCAGGCCCGCTTGATAAAACTGAGCATAAAATTCCGCCCCAGATTGCGCAGCAGCGTTGTAAAGTGTGTTCCTACATCCTACATCCGCCTTAAGTGGATGTTTTTGACCCACCCGATCTTGCAACTCCACCTTATGTTTTTCACACGGTCTTCCGCAATTGGTGGAATCAGTCCCTTTAGACAGAAACGCCGCAAACGCACAATGCTCCATATGGAACATGGGCATGTGTTGGTGCAATGTGAGCTCAAACCATGCGGGAGTCGATTCCCTCAACACATTCAATACTTCCTCCACATGCAGGTCATAAGAAAGCGTGAGACTGGTGAATCCTATTTGTTTTATGAGATGCTGCGCTGTGATTTGATTAGCCACGTTTAATGAGAAATCCCCTAACAAAGCGTAGGGCCGAGAAGCTTTCTTAAAGTAAGCCAGGGTCGAAAAGTTCCTCACTAAAATCCCGTCAGCACATGCGTCATCCACTAATTTTAAAAAAGCAGATTCTCCCGGTTTAAATATGCGCGGGGGCGCAATGACCACAAAACTGTTCCCTGAAGACCTGATTTTTGATACGGCCGATTTGTATTTACGAACATCCTCAAAATCTAAATAGATATTTTCGACGCCTGACTCTAAAGCCCCTTCTATTTGGGTTTCATCACGACAAAGGACGGAGAGCGTCACTTGTTCAGTCGCAGGTGATTTCGCTTTTTCATCTGAGGTGGTCAACCGCACCAAAGCCCCTTCATTTACAATGTATCCCGGGTTTTCAGAAACTTTCCTCGTTAGCTCCGCTGCCAAATCTCGCCTCATGCGATTTAATTCACTCAGAGGGAGCATCATCCCTTTAGGCAAAAAATTCTCGACCGACCCCAACTCAAAAAAGGTGTCTCCAAGTCGGCCCAACTGTTTTTCAAGAATCTCAAGGTTGAGACCCGGACCCGTTGCTACCTCCAAAGGCATAGTGGACTCGGTTTCAACGGAGTGCCGACCACAGGTGGCCACGGCTTTTAGTTTTCCACCCTGATCACACACCGAATAGTTTATCTTTCGCTTACGTCTGGAACGTGGGTTCTGAAAGGAATCACGCCACTTTTTATTTAACACGGGGTCATCCGTTTTCCACACACGTACGCCAGGATTAATCCTGCTAAAATTCAATTTTCCGCGTTCGAACTCCAACTTCACTTGATGACCAACCCTCTCAACATGCCACACGCGCCCGCCCTGCTCGTGGTTTGTCGCCTCACCTGACTCTTCAAAAACAAGTCCGTCCCCCGCCTTGATAGCTTGATCCGTTAAAACAATCACAGCCTCGCGGTCCACACGAACAACTGAGCCCATGAGCACACCCCTTTTTTTTCCAAAGCGCCCATGCACAAGCTCTTGATGGTTCACTCCTTCAAACCAACCGGGATACAATCCCCTTGAGAAAGCCATTTCGAGTTCATACTTTTCATCCTTAGACAGGTCAACTTTCAGACCGTCCCAAGCTTGGTCAATCGCCTTACGATATTGGCGTGTGACATTTGCTACGTATTCCGGCGCTTTAAGGCGGCCCTCGATCTTAAAGCTGGCAACACCTAGTCGTATCAAATCCGGAATGTATTCGATCCCCATAAGGTCTTGAGGGGATAAAAGATAACTTTGCGAACCGAGATCAAGTGCCTTTCCATCGACGATCATCTTATAAGGCATCCGACAGGCTTGGGCACACTCACCGCGATTGGCGCTGCGTCCACCCAACGATTCGCTGGTCAGACATTGCCCTGAATACGCCACGCACAACGCCCCGTGCACAAACATTTCCAGCGGGATCGAATCAATAGGGATATCACGACGAATCTTTTCAAGGTCGCGCAGCGAAAGTTCACGTGCGAGAACGACCACAGAACAACCAAGTTGTTTGGCCAAATTGATCCCTTCAGCGTCCGTCACCGTCATCTGTGTGGAGGCGTGAAGCGGCAGGTCCGGAGAAACCTCTTGGGCGAGTTTTAGAATTCCAATATCTTGAATAATCAACCCGTCAACACCCGCCACAGCGCATGCGCGGAGAAAGCTTTCGGCTTCTTGGAGTTCCCCTGGAAATACGAGAGTATTAAATGTGACGTAACCTCGAACACCCCGAAGACGCAAGGTTTCCATTACCTTTGGGAGATCACTCAGGGTAAAGTTTTGGGCACGCATTCGCGCATTAAATTTTTCCAACCCAAAATAAATGGCATCAGCCCCATTCTCAATGGCGGCGTTTAAACACTCCCAATCACCTGCAGGCGCAAGGAGTTCTGGTTTTAAAGGTGCACTCACAACCTCCAACCTATTCCTGATCCCTAAACGTTGCAAGTCATGCCTCGCGTCCGTGCTTTCTGAGTATTGCGCGATCCTCCCTTCAATCTGACTATAAAAGATGCTTGGCTCCTGCATGACTCATGACTAAGGTTTCCAACTCCCATGGCAAATCGTATAGCCCAATGCTTTGAAAAACTGAAAAAAGAAAATAAAACAGGGCTTGTCGCCTATATTACAGCTGGGGATCCCCAGCTCACGGCAACGGGGAATTTAATTGAGTGTTTCGAACAAGCAGGAGTCGACATTCTCGAACTGGGCGTTCCGTTTTCGGACCCACTCGCCGATGGATTGGTGAACCAATTAGCAGCACAGCGCGGGTTGGAAGCCGGCACCACGCTTGAAGGAATACTTCAAACCGTAAAAAAGGCCCGAAAAACCTGCTCCATTCCGATCGTTCTTTTTACGTACCTTAACCCCGTCGATAGGTATGGAATCGAGCGCCTTTGCCATGATGCAGCCGAAGCCGGAGTGGATGGAGTTCTTATTCTCGATTTGCCACCTGAAGAAATCAGCCCCGAAATTGAAAATTACTTTACACAAAACAACCTTGCCCGGATCGTCCTTGTCGCGCCCACCACGCCCGCAGAACGCATTAAAATGATTACTCAGACCGCTTCAGGGTTTGTTTATTACATCTCGCGAGAAGGGGTGACGGGCATGCAGTCGAGTGTGGCTACCGCTGTTCCGGAACGCATCGCTCTTCTGCGGAGTATCACTCCCCTTCCCATCGTCGTTGGGTTTGGAGTTGCAAATCCAGAGCATGTAAAAGAAATTGCCCAGTACTCCGACGGGGTAGTCGTGGGAAGTGCCATTGTAGATCGGATCGGAAAACTCGGCGACTCTCCATCCATGCCCGAGGAAGTGACTCGCTTTGTGAAGACTTTAGTCGCTGCGGCAAAAGCAGGTTAATTTATGCGCATACTCGCTTTAGATTATGGATCAGTAAGGGTTGGACTGGCAATAAGCGACCACGAGGGTCATGTGGCGTTTCCATTGGAATTTATAAAAATGGCCCCGTTACCTGATTTTCTAAAACGCTTAAAGGAAGTCATTACCGAGAAGGAAGTTGAAAAAATTATCGTTGGCATACCGCGCAACATGGATGGTTCCTATGGTCCCTCAGCCGAAAAGGCGCGCGCGTTCATGGAACTCGTGAAAAATACGGTGCCGCTTCCGATGGAAGGATGGGATGAACGATTGACCACAGCCGCGGCTACACGGATGCTTGTAGACGCCGATGTCAGTCGCAAAAATCGCAAAATGAAAGTGGATAAAGTGGCCGCGCAAATCCTGCTCCAAAGTTATTTGGACAACAAGGCCTTTGGCCGAGGAGATGTTCAGCCATTTTAAGTCTTGCTTCCCCTTCGAATTCTGTTTCCATAACCCCTCCATTTTCGAAATACATATGAAGAGCCATTACCTTGACGAATTACAAAAGACGCACCCTGACCTAGCCCCTGAGGTTATAATCAACGCCATTTCTAAACGGGTTCGACAACTTAACATGGGGTCACGCCCCTTAATTCATGTGGAAAGCCACATGTCAGCTATCGACATCGCTGCTGTTGAGATCACGGATGGAAAAGTGATTATCCGCCAACCTTCCATTGATGAAGTGAACGCCTTGGAAGATTTGGAAAATCCGGGTCGTGCTCGGAAACGCCGCTAGAACCGACAATTTAAAACGAAGAGCGCCCCCGGTTATGCGAGGGCGCTTTTTTATTTATGGACAAGGAGATCGCCAGTAACAGAAAAGCCCGCCACGATTATCAAATACTTGATACTTACGAGGCCGGCGTTGTCCTGACAGGAACCGAAGTAAAATCCATTCGTGCCGGGTTTGTACACATCAATGAGGCCTTTGCACGGCTGGAAAAGGACGAAGTCTTTCTATACAACTGCGATATACAGCCCTATAGCCATGGAAACCGAAATAACCATGAGCCAAAGCGCATTCGAAAACTGCTGTTAAATAGGCAGGAAATCCACAAGTTGTTTGGTGAGATTTCGATTAAAGGCCATTCTCTAGTGGCATTGCGCATGTACTTTAAAAAAGGCCGCGTCAAAATTGAATTGGGCGTAGGCAAAGGCAAGAATACCGTCGATAAACGACATGACCTCAAGGAAAAAACTCAAAAGCGTGAAACGGAACGATACTTGAGTTCACGGCGTAAATAAGCCTTTTCATTGATTCAATTTACTTTTAAAAAAGGACCACTATGGAAGCACAGATACTCAAACTTCTCCGCGAAGATTCATTGATTGAGCCTGAAACCATGGCACGCATGCTCAACACTTCCCCTGAAATTATTAGGGAAAAAATGCGTTCGCTTCGGGCATCACGAGAAATTTTGGCCTATAAAGCCGTCATCGATGATGCGAAGCTTGATCCAAATACCGTCAAAGCCGTGATTGAAGTGCGCATTACCCCTGAGCGCGAAGGTGGTTTTAATAATATAGCCCGGAGGATCAGCCAGTTTGAAGAAGTGACCTCCTGCCACCTCATGAGCGGGGGGTTTGATTTGCTGGTCTTTATCGAAGGCAAAAGTTTGAAAGAAGTGGCCTTATTTGTATCAGGAAAACTAGCCACGCAGGCCGGGGTACTTTCAACAGCCACCTTATTCGAGTTAAAGGCGTACAAAACACATGGCGTTTTGCTGGATACCACAGAAAATGTCGAACGCCTAAAAGTCAGCCCTTAATGCTGAGAAGACATGGAATGCTGACGCTTCTTGTCTTCAATGCGCGCTTCCAAAAAGATTCTTAACCTCTCCTTGCTCACAGGTTTTGGAAGCACACGCACAATTTTCATCCCCTCACTGTCAAGGGCGTCCTCATCCATCGATCCTGAACAGATGACAATAATCGCATCGGGGTATTGGTTTTTGATAATTTGTGCAGCATCAAGCCCCTTCATCACCGGCATATCAAAATCTGTGATTAGGATGTCAGGTAAGTGCTTCTTATAAAGTGAGACAGCTTCATGACCATTCTTACCTTGAGCCACCACCTTGTGACCCAGTGAGGTCAGCATTGCTGACATAACATCAAGTATCGCCGCCTCATTATCGACGAGTACTATGGAAAGTGATTCTCTCATAATTTACTCCTTAATCCTGTTTGTAGAGGGCAAGAAAAAATTTGCAAATGCTTTAACTCTGGCAGTTATAGTTGTAAAATTTCCATAACTCGGGGAGTAGGTGATTGGCCATTCGCCGGTGTGGGAATTAACATCCGCTACCAAACAGTGACGGTATCAGCTGCGAAAATCTTCTCAATGAGGGCATCGGCATGAACGATAGGTAAGGGTACGACTTCAGTCTGAATTTCGGGTAAAACAGCCTGTGCTTGAGCTATTTGAGAAACTTTCTCGAGGTTCTCCATTTTGACAATATAAAGTATTTTTTTCATCACATGACTATAAACCGGTCAAACCCAGCCATTATCGCAGGAATGTCCTCTTTAACGATTTTTTCAAAAGGATATTGGGTTCCATCCAACGCACTCCAATCGGCAAATGCCGAATCCACATAAAAGGGGCGTTTCCCTTCAAGAGCCATCGGCAGGTACCTCGTAAAGTTATCTTCGTCTACAAAGTCGAACGGATCTGTCGCAATGACCCGGACAGCCTCACCTAAGAGTAAATAAGAGACCTCGGTCTTTTTCCAAGCCCCAATTCCAGAGGCGATACGCACAGCCTCGGCAGGCCTGGCGGATTCCATAGGATTTTCAGTAATGATGACTAATGTCTTAGGGAGTGGCATGAAAAAGATTAGTTAAAGGCTAAAAAACGGTCCGTCCCCGAGACCAAATCGGAAACAATGGTCAAACCAGAATAAACAGCTTTGTCGTCAACAGGGATATGTCGATTGTGCGCTCCGTAAGCACAGGCAAAAAGATTGGTCCCCGCCTGTTTAAGACCTTGAATTTCCGGTGTACCTACGCAGCGCACGCCTTCGTCAATGCAATACAAATACACGTGAACACCAGCGGCTAATGCCGATCGGCATATGGCCACGACTGAGGTGAAGTTCGAATGCCCTGGCCCAGTCGACATTAGAATACCAAGTTTTTTACCTGAAAGCTTCATGGGCAAATACTAGATTTCAGAAAGTAGAGACAAAGGAATCCCCTCACCTACCAACATCACAGGAATTTCCTCTCGAATGGGATACAGGAATTGATGATCATCCCTAACAAGACCGCCATCCACCATTTCAACAACCGGAACGCCGTCTCTATTTTTGATCGTACCTCCGGCAATAGCCTCGTTCAATCGTTTGATAAGAATTGCGTCTGCCAATTTGAGATCCTGCTTGGTTTCAGGGCAACATAGGATGGCAAGGAGTTCGGGGTCGATCATTATTACTCCCAGAGGATGGATTTTTTACGCGCTACGACCTGACCGTCAGCGATGACAGTGGCGTGCCATGCGGTGAGTTGACCGAATTCTTTGTATTCATCTCCGACCAGATCAAACTCAGTCCAACGGCTTCCTACAACCCAATTGCGATAAGTAAAATCAATAGTTTTTTTGGTTGGTGCGTTGCCCTTTAACCCGCGCAATTCGAGACGAACAATCAATTCAGGAATATCATGATCAGCACTGCCTTTCCAATGGATAGCAAAACGCTTTCCATAAACTTGGTCCGGATTTTTTGATAAAGTATCCTGATATTGGTACTTAGCATGCAAATCGACGGACCCCGGGGAAATATTCCGGTCGAGGTACAGATGCTTCACGGCGGCAATCTTAAACGCATATGCGGCACGGTACTGAGGGTCCTCATAGGTTTTCTTGGGGGCCTTCGCCTTTTTCTTGTGGTCGCGAGCGACTTCTTCGACTTCTTTAACGTGTTCAAGCGAAGGAGGCGTGGGTTTAATTTCCCCGTACACGAATGGGGAAGCCAATAAGAAACAACCTAATACAAATGTAAGTATACGAAATAACATGCTGGGCTATTATTCCAATGTTGCGGTGATTTGCGCAATAAGTTTTTGTTTATCGAGGTTTTTTCCAATAAAAACGAGTTGGTTCTCTTTTTTCTCAGATTTCTTCCACGGCCGGTCCCAATACATCGAAAATCGGTTATTGACCCCATGAAAAACCGCTCGTTTTTCTTGGCCTTTTACATAAATAATGCCCTTGCTCCTCAAAATCTTTTCATGGACGCTGACTTCTTGTATCCACTTCTCAAAAACTTCAAGCTTTACGGGGCGCTCCGTTTTGTACGAAACGGAAGAAACGTCTTCATCATGATGCTTATGCGTTTCTTCTAAGAATTCGGGGTCAACCTGGAGTTTCTCATCTACGTCAAAGGCGTACACATCCAAAACCTTCTTCAAATCTACCCTTCCCCGCTCAGCACGTAGAATCATACACTTCGGATTCACTTCCAACACTTTCTTTTCAACAGCTTCTACTTGCTCTGGTTTCACGAGGTCCGTTTTGTTGAGGATCACAAAATCAGCCATCTGAACCTGTTCCATGGTCGTAGTACTGTCTTCGACATGTTTAAAAAACTGTTCGGCGTCGACGAGGACAATAATAGAATCCAACCTTACAAATTTTTGTAATTCAGGAATATTAAAGAACGTTTGAGCCACTGGCGCAGGGTCAGCAAGGCCTGTCGTTTCAATGATCAGATAATCAAACTTAGCCCGCTCAACAAGTTTCCTAATGGACGTGATCAAATCAGACCGGACTGAGCAGCAGACACACCCATTGTTCATTTCTAATATTTCTTCTTCCGCACCTTCGACCAATTGATTATCAATACCGACCTCACCGAATTCATTGACGATAACGGCCATTTTAAATCCGTGATTTTCCTTGAGTAAATAGTTCAGGAAAGTTGTTTTACCTGCGCCCAGGAAGCCGGTGAGGATTGAGACAGGTATAATTTTTCGTTCATTAGACGTGGTCATAATTAAGATGATGTGGCTACGTACGTTAGATGAGGTTAATGGAAAATCAATGAGTTATATGGCATCACGTGAGATCACGCCCTCACAGAACCCAATAAAAAAAGGCACCATGGTTAGGTGCCTTTTAGAAAATAACCGGAAAGAAAGTAACGAAGAAACAATTACTTCATGAGCAGCATGGATCTCGCACGTTTGATCTCAGTCGTCAAACGACGGTGCATAGCTGCTGGAAACCCTGTCAGACGACGAGGCAAGATTTTGCCTTTTTCGGTGACGTACTTTTTCAGCAGATCAGTGTTTTTATAATCAATCGCGTCAATAGCGATGTCAACTCGGCGACGAATAACCGGTGCAGAGGCACGAAATGATTTTTTGGCTTTTTTACCCATATTAGATCAATCCTGCTTTCTTAAGAACATTGAAGGCGCCGTTCTTCGTTATCGTTTTAAGGGCGCGTACGCTTAATTTAACGGTCACAAAACGCTTTAGCTCTGGAACATAGATACGTTTAATTTTTATATTCGGTAAAAAGGTTCGACGAGTGTTAGCGGTGACGTGAGTCCCGATACCACCTTGTTTTTTCTTTTTACCACGACGATGAATCGTGTGACCCAAGCTGGGTTTTGCGCCGGTAATTGAACAGATTCTTGACATAAAATAATTCGTTAACTTTACAAAAGGGATGAAATAAATAGGCCAATCTTAAACCTGTGGCAAGGTAATTTTACATTTTATTTTAAAGACGGCAGTTGGGGGTACGATTTTCTTAATTCGGGGTCCAACTCAATGGCCTTCTGATAATCCACTAAAGCCTGCTTTCTATTTGGGTTTACTTGGCTCCGGAACATATACGCCTCAGCATAATTTGGGTCCAATCGAATGGCGGCATCCACATGCTGTCGCATCGGCGGAATACGCCCAATCTTTAGATTCATTATGGCCGCCTTAAGTTGCACATCCGCAAGATGAGGCTGCAAAACAAGGGTCTGCTCATACTTTTCCGCTGCTTTTAAAAAGTTATTCCTTTTCATGTAGTTATCCCCGAGTACTTCTAAAAATAGCGGGCGCGGAAGTAGAGCGCATTGATGCTCCCAAAGGGTGATCGGGTTACGCCATATTTCCTGTTGATTCCATCCTGCCCAAAGCATTGCGGAGAAATAAGCACACGCGAGAGACACATAAATCCATTTGCGTTTTTCCAGTGCCAAACTCACACCATAAACAAAAAGAACCACAAGTGGCATCAACGTGATGTACGTGTATCGATCTGCGGCCATGGCGACGCCAAAGTGGACCAACCCGATGACCGGGAGCAACGTGATAATATAAAAAGCTAAAGCGATTCGGAGATTCCGGCCAAGAAGGGAAAAGGTCAACCCGATGAGGGCAAGCGAACTACCAGCCATGGCAATTTCAAATCCCGAAATTTTTCCGGAGTTCTCATAAAAAGTGTACATGGGCAGCAAGTTGGAGTGCCCCGCAAAAAAATCGTAAGGCCAAAAAGTCTGGTTTAGGTAAAAGGATATTACTGACAGAGAATTAACGATTCGGAACTCCAGCGGTATCACAGTGAGATCACTAATCGCCACGGCTTGAGCGCGCATATTCAACACACACAACAGCAAGACAGCCAAACACAGCCCACCCTTCTCAATAAAAACTCGAGCCGTTATTTTCCGTCTCACAAGGAGGTCGATCAGAATCAAAACTAGTGGCAAACTAACTGCCATCGGCTTCGCTAAAAAGGCTAAAACCGCACTACAGTGAACTCCTATTAACCATTGTGATTTGTTTTTCTCACATAACAAATATCTCCAATACAGCAACATCGTCAGAAGATAAAAAAAGGCGCATACGACATCCTTACGCTCTGAAACCCATACGACTGACTCCGCACGCAATGGGTGCACCGCAAACAATAAAGCCCCGAAAAAACAGCTAATCTCAAGAATCAATGGGCGTATGTTTGGTTGAAGATGGAGGATGATGGCCCTTGTCATCAAAAAGAGGAGCACCGTGACTCCACTGTGCCACATCACATTTTGAAGGTGCGGCCAAAAAGAACCGTACCCGCCCAGCTGATAGTCAATGGCATACGTGATCCAAGTCAATGGATGCCAGTTGGTGGCGTAAGTAGATGTGAAGGCCCACTTCAAAAATGGGAGATCAAAATTCTTTATGAAAGGATTACCACCGAAATACAAAGAATCATCAAAATTAACAAGTTCGTAGCTCGTGCTTTTCCAGTAGAAGAGGATCACAAGGGCAAACAATACCGTTGAGTTCATCCATACATGCTTTCGATTGTTCACCCACTTTTCCACGGGGCAAACAGTAGCAGGAATTCCTTCTATTGACCACCTGTAGCACGGGTTATTTCGATGCAAGCTTGCGCCAATCACTAAAATAAGATTAATTCATTCCCTATGTCCGATCTTACAAAAGCATACGAGCCCACAGCCGTTGAAGAAAAATGGTATGCTAGCTGGCTTAAAAATAACTTTTTCACAGCAAATCCGCACAGCTCAAAACCGGCTTATTCGATTGTCATTCCACCTCCGAACGTTACTGGCATTTTAACACTCGGCCATGTCCTTAACACCACCATCCAAGACATTCTCTCCCGCAAAGCGCGTATGGATGGCAAAGAAGTGCTCTGGCTTCCTGGCACTGACCATGCGGGTATCGCCACCCAAATTGTGGTCGAAAAGAAGGTGCGCAACGAGGAAAAGAAAACGCGCCACGATTTTGGACGCGATGCTTTCATTTCTAAAATCTGGCAATGGAAGGAAACACATGGCGATATCATCATCGAGCAATTAAAAAAGTTGGGCTGTTCCTGCGATTGGTCACGCGAACGCTTCACGATGGATGAAGCATACTCGCGGCGCGTGCTCGAAACTTTCGTCGATCTCTATAACAAAGGTCTCATTTATCGGGGCAAACGCATTGTCAATTGGTGTGTTGTTTCGAATACGGCCCTGTCTGATGAAGAGGTCATCATGCGGGATAACAAAGGGAGTTTGTGGTATTTTAAATATCCCCTGGCCGATGGCTCCGGTTTTGTGACGGTGGCCACAACTCGTCCTGAAACCATGTTGGGTGACTCTGCGGTAGCGGTGAATCCAAAGGACGAACGGTTCACTCATATCATAGGCAAAAAACTTAAACTTCCTTTAACCAATCGAGAGATTCCCATCATTGGCGATGATCTGGTCGATCCCGCTTTTGGAACAGGTTGCGTCAAAGTAACGCCGTTTCATGATCCGGCAGATTTCGAGATGGGCAACCGCCATCATTTGGATTTTATTCAGGTCATTGGTTTTAATGGTAAGATGACTTCTGCTGCGGGTTCAAACTTCGAGAAGTTGGATCGTTTCGATGCCCGTAAAAAAGTGATCGAGGAACTGACCTCCCTAGGGCTTGTGGAAAAAATTGAGCCTTACTCCAATAATGTGGGGTACAGCGACCGGGCTGGCGTGCCCATTGAACCCATGGTCAGTTTGCAATGGTTCCTTCGTTATCCTCAAACCAACGAATCCTTGGCTGCTGTTACAAAGGGGACCTCACAGAAAATTAAATTTTATCCTGAACGCTGGGAAAAGGTGTACGAACATTGGCTCACTCACATTCAAGATTGGTGTATCAGTCGCCAACTATGGTGGGGACACCAAATCCCGGTGTGGTACAAAGATCAGGAAATTAAGTGCCAGATCGATTCCCCCGGCGCAGGGTGGGTTCAAGATTCCGACGTTCTAGATACTTGGTTCTCCTCATGGCTCTGGCCGTTCGCAACAATGGACAAAGAAACCAAAGCTAAGTTTTATCCAACCACAGATCTGGTCACAGGCCCGGACATTATATTTTTCTGGGTGGCTCGGATGATTATGGCAGGCTTTGAATATGAAAATCAGGAGCCCTTCAAGAATGTGTATTTCACGGGCATCATCCGCGACAAACAAGGGCAAAAAATGTCCAAGTCCCTCGGCAATTCCCCTGACCCACTGAACCTTATTAAAACTTATGGTGCTGATGGATTGCGTTTCGGTTTGATCCGTATTGCGCCCCAAGGTCAGGACATTCGCTTCGACGAACAGCAAATTGAGGGCGGGCGCAATTTTGCTAATAAATTGTGGAACGCCTGCCGTTTTAGGCAGATGCAGGATTTGCCGACTCAATCACCTGACAAGATTTCAGCGCCTACGGCAGATGATCAATGGATTCTTAATCGGCTGAGCAAAACGGTGACTTCAGTGAACACCCTTTTAAGTGAATATGAGTTCAGCGCGACGGCGCAATCCCTCTTTGACTTTTTCCGAGGTGATTACTGTGATTGGTACGTGGAAGTGGCCAAGTCCCAGCTCATCGATCCTGAGCTTAAGGTACAAACGTGTGCGGTGATGGATTATGTCTCTTCACTGACTTTGCGCATGCTGCATCCCTACATGCCTTTTATAACAGAAGAACTCTGGAGCATCATGTTCTCGGGGGGAGAAACAATCATGTTCACGCAGTTCCCCACTCAGATCGAGGATCGAATTCAAAACCTCATACATGCCACCAAAGTAGTCGGCGTAGAAAACCGGAATACGAGTGCGCGATTGGGGCGAAATCTTCGGGCGCAATGTAAGGTCGCATCGAATAAAAAAGTTAAATTTTTTCTGAAAACAAAAGCAGAGATGGCCCCAACGGATCAGGCAAGTCTTGCAACCCTGCTCACGGCCGAGGAATTAGTGTTGGACACTCATTATGATGCAAAAAAAGGTACGCCCATGGTTCTTTCACCCTTAGGTGAATTGTATCTGCCGCTCGATGGGCTCATCGACATTGATGCAGAAAAACAACGACTTCAGAAAGAACTAGAGACGGTGACCATCGAAATTCAAAAGGTGCAAACCAAGCTCGAAAACCCCGATTTTGCAGCCAAGGTCCCTGTCAAAGTTCTCGAAGAACATCAACAACGCCAAAAGTCTTGGGAACAGAAAAAAACACAACTCCAAGAACTTCTAGCTAATTTACAATCGTAAATCGGGGCAAACCATCTCGGAAAAAGAACAGACAGGATTGTCTGTTCTACGCTGTGAATTATTGCTTGGTCGTTTTGGTGCCCTGTTTATTCAAATTTGACCGGATAGTGGCGGATTTTGAAACACGCTTAGGGGCTGGAACGGCAACGGCTGAA